>CALKCH010000039.1 GCA_938083225.1 Candidatus Bipolaricaulota bacterium | reverse complement strand
CGTGGCTTACCCCCTGCTCACCGTGCCCGATGTGGCCATCCTCATGTCCCAGGAGGCCTACGAGAAATATGCCCACGAGATCAAACCGGGCGGGATCCTCATCGTGGACCCGGACCTCGTGAACCACGACGAGCCGAAAGACGTGCGGCTCCTGCGGGTCCCGGCCACGCGCATCGCGGAGTCGTTGGGCCGGAAGATCGTGGCCAACGTGGTGATGCTTGGAGCCCTGGCGGCGGCCTGGCCTGTGGTGTCCAAGGAGGCCCTGCTCAAGGCGATTTTGGCCTCCGTCCCTCCCCATACGCGGGACCTCAACCAGCGGGCGTTCGAGGCCGGCTACACCTACGTGAAGGAGCACTCTCGTGCCGGAGACTAGACCGCGCATCGGCGTTTTCGTCTGTCACTGCGGGAAAAACATCGCCGGAACCGTAGATGTGGCCAGGGTGGCGGAAAGCGTCTCCCGGTTCCCAGGCGTGGTTTACGCCACCCACTATGAGTACATGTGTTCGGATCCTGGCCAAGCCCTCGTCCAACGGGCGATTAAGGAGCACCGTCTCACGGGGGTGGTGGTGGCGGCCTGTTCTCCCACCATGCACGAGGAAACTTTTCGCCGGGCCGCGGAAGAAGCCGGGCTCAATCCCTACCTCGTGGAGATCGCCAACATCCGGGAACAGGTGTCCTGGGTGCACACTGGCTTTCCGGCCACGGAGAAGGCCATCCGTGTTGCCCGCACCGTGGTGGAAAAAGTCCAAGGGAATCGGCCCCTCAGGCCGGCGGAAGTTGGGGTGGTGCGCCGGGCCCTGGTGGTGGGCGGAGGGATTTCCGGAATCCAAGCAGCGCTAGACATCGCCAACGCTGGTTTTGAAGTTATCCTGGTGGAGAAGAGCCCGTCCATCGGCGGGCACATGGCCCAGCTTTCCGAAACTTTTCCCACCTTAGACTGCTCCCAGTGCATTCTCACCCCTAAAATGGTAGAAGCAGCGCGTCACCCGCGTATCCGCCTCCTGGCTTACTCCGAGGTGGAGGAGGTCAGCGGGTTCGTGGGCAATTACCGGGTGCGGATCCGAAAGAAGCCCACCTACGTGGACCCGGCCAAATGTAACCTTTGTGGAGAATGCGAGAAGGTCTGTCCGGTGCGGGTTCCCAACGAGTTCGACCGGGGGCTCTCCACCCGGGCGGCCATCCACATCCCCTTCCCCCAAGCCATCCCCTCCACCTACACCCTGGACGCCCAAAACTGCTTAGGGATCGTGCCCCTGCGCTGCGGAAAGTGCGTGGAGGTTTGCGCACCCAAGGCCATCGACTTCGACATGCGCGAGGAGATCCTGGAGGAAGAGGTGGGTGCCATCGTTTTGGCCACAGGCTACGAGCTCTACCCCAAGGAGGCCATGGCGGAGTACGGCTATGGAACCGTGCCGGACGTGATCGACGGTTTGGAGTTTGAGCGCCTGCTTTCGGCGTCTGGGCCCACGCGGGGAGAGATCCGCCGGCCCTCCGACGGAAAAGTTCCAAAAGAGGTCGTATTCATCCAGTGCTCGGGCTCCCGGGATCCTGAGCACCATAAACCCTACTGCTCCAAGATCTGCTGCATGTACACCGCCAAACACGCTCTCCTCTATCGGCATGCGGTTCCCGACGGCCAGGCCTATGTGTTCTACATCGACATCCGCGCCGGCGGCAAGGACTACGAAGAGTTCGTGAACCGCGCCATGCAGGAGGAGCGCATCCTCTACATCCGGGGCAAGGTGGCGAAAGTGTTCCGGGAGGGCGAGAAAGTGGTGGTGTGGGGCGCGGATACCCTCACGGGAAAGAGGGTGGAGGTGCGGGCGGACCTCGTGGTGTTGGCCCAGGCGGTCATCCCCTCGCCAGGAACGGAGGAGCTGGCCCGCAAACTTCGCGTGGCCTGCGGAGGCGAGGGCTTCCTGAGGGAAGCTCATCCGAAGCTGCGGCCGCTGGAGGCCCTCACCGCTGGGATTTTCCTGGCTGGGGCGGCCCAGGGCCCCAAGGACATCCCCGAGAGCGTGGCCCAGGCCTCCGGTGCGGCGGCCAAGGCTGTGGCCATTCTTTCCGCACCCAAACTGGAACACGCCCCAGAGGTGGCCGAGGTCCAGGAAGAACTCTGCTCCGGATGCGGGATTTGTGTGCCGCAGTGTCCCTACGGTGCCATCACGGTGGACGAAGTGGCCCATGTGAACGAGATTCTCTGCGAGGGCTGCGGGACGTGCGTGGCGGCTTGCCCCTCGGGCGCCATGACCTTCCGCAACGTGGAGGACGAGCAAATCCTGCGCATGGTGCGGGCGGCCCTGGAGGCAGCGGATGTCGGGGTTTGAGCCGAGGATCGTGGCCTTCCTCTGCCGCTGGTGCGCGGCAGCGGGCGCAGACCTTGCCGGCACAAGCCGGCTGCAGTACCCGCCGAACGCCATCCCCATTCGCGTCAACTGCTCCGGCCGGGTGGAACCCCAATGGGTGGTGGAGGCCCTGAAAGCCGGGGCGGATGGGGTATTGATCGGCGGCTGCCACCCCGGCGACTGCCACTATGTGGTGGGCAACTACAAAACCCGCCGGCGCATTTACCTTCTACACAAGCTTCTAGCGGATATGGGAATCGAACCGGAACGCGTCCGTCTGGCCTGGGTCTCTGCCACTGAAGGAGCGCGGTTTGCTCAAGGGATGAGGGAATTCCTGGCCGAGCTCAAACGGTTGGGCCCGCTCCACGAAAACGGGGGAGAAAAATGAAGGTCAACCTCGCCGTGTACTGGACGGGTGGGTGCGGCGGCTGCGACGTTTCTTTTTTGGAGCTTGGTCCAAATCTTCTCGGCGTTCTTTCCCGCGTGGAAATCGTGTTCTGGCCAGCGTTGGTAGACACGAAACGCGAGGATCTGGAAAGGCTCCCCCCGCGGTCCATTGATTTCGCCCTAGTAAACGGGGTCATCCGCACCGCGGAGAACCGGGAAATGGCTGAGCTCCTCCGGGAAAAGACCAAGTTCCTGGGCGCATACGGAGCCTGTGCCCATCTTGGGGGAATTCCGGGCTTGGCCAACCAAGCGCACGGCATTTTGGAGTCCGTCTTTGGTCCGAACTTTCGTCCCGCACCTCCCATAGAAGGGTACCCAGAAGATGCGCCGGCCCAGGTTTTATTTGAGGCCCTTCCTCTTGAGGACGTAGTTTCTGTGGATTTCGTGGTGCCCGGGTGCCCCCCACCGGCTGGGCTCGTGGCCCGCTTTTTCCAGGCTGCCTTAGAAGGGCAGATCTCTCTAGGCCAAGTTTTCGCCGAGGAAAAAGCGCTGTGTGAGGAGTGCCCGCGGAAACGGGAGGAGCGTCGGATCACCCGCGTGGCTCGCCCTCACGAGGTCCTCTTGGACGGGGAGAAGTGCTTTTTGGACCAAGGGGTGGTGTGCATGGGTCCGGTGACACGGGCCGGATGTGGGGCAGCCTGCCCCAAGGCGGGCATGCCGTGCACCGGATGTTTGGGCCCCACACCCAAGGCCGGGGACCCTGGTTTAGCTATGCTCTCAGCTTTGGCCTCGCTGGTGCGGGCTGGGGAAGAGGGCGAGGCCGCTTTCCCTGAGGAGGACAAGATCCTCGACGGATTCGTGGATCCCATTGGCACGCTCTACAAGTATGCATTTGCCAAATACGCTCGTTCTTTGGCCCAACTTACCAAACGGAGGGAGGGGATGCGAGCATGAAGAAAATCCTCATCGACCCCATCACCAGGCTAGAAGGCCACGGGAAAATTCTCATTTATCTCGACGAGGCAGGAAAGGTTAAAGATGCATTCCTTCAGGTTCCGGAGCTCCGCGGTTTTGAGGTCTTCTGCCGAGGGCGGCGCGGTGAAGAAATGCCCCAAATCACTGAGCGCATCTGCGGGGTTTGTCCAGAAGCTCATCATCTGGCGTCGGCCAAAGCATTGGACGCCGCGTTCCACGCGGCGGTCCCAAGAGCCGCGCGCCTCCAGCGCGAGCTTTTCTACAACGCTTACATCTTTTCCGACCATCTCCTGCACCTTGTGTTCTTGGGCGGACCGGATCTTCTCCTTCCCGAAGACGTGGGAAAGGCGGAGCGCAATGTGGTTGGCGTGCTCCGGCGCTTTCCGGAGCTTGGGCGGAGAGTGATCGAGGTACGGGCTTCGGCCCAGAAAATTGTGGAGCTCATCGGGGGCAAGGCCATCCACCCCGTCTTTGCCCTTCCCGGCGGCGTGGCTAAGCCTCTCTCCCAAGAGGCCAAAACCACCGTCGCCGGGATAGCGGAACAACTGGTGGAGTTGGGGAAAACGATGGTCCAAGTGTTTCACGAGGAGATCCTTCCCCGGCCCGAATTCCAAGCTCTCCTCCTTTCCGAGGAGGGGTGGCTTCCCACCCACTACATGGGCCTGGTGGACGAGAACCTCGCCCCCAACTTCTATGAGGGCCAGGTGCGCGTGGTCTCCGCGCAAGGCAACGAACTTTTCCGTCTTCCGGGTGAGCAGGCCCTCAAGCGCGTTGCTGAACACTGGGAGCCCTGGACCTATGTGAAGTTTCCGTACCTTGTGGATTTCGGCTGGCAGGGCTTCCGCGCCGGGCTTGATTCGGGAATCTATCGCGTGGGCCCCCTGGCCCGGCTGAACGTGGCCGAGAAGATGGCTACTCCTTTAGCCCAGGAGGAATATGAGCGGCTCCTGGACTTTTTCGGAGAGAAACCTGTGCACGCCACGTTTGCCTACCACTGGGCTCGTTTGATCGAGATGGTGCAGGCGGCAGAAACCGTAGTTCGCTTGGTGCAAGAGCCGGAGCTTGTGGGGCAAGAGGTGCGTGGAAAACTGGGCAAGCCCGGCGAGGGAGTGGGCGTGGTGGAGGCCGCACGGGGCACGCTCTTCCATCATTACCTCCTCAATGAGCAAGGATTGGTGGAGCAGGCGAACCTGATCGTGGCCACCACTCACAATGCTCCGGGAATCGGGCTTTCCGTGAAACAAATGGCCGCGGCTCTCGTGGAGCGGGGCGAGCTCGACGAAGCCCTTCTCAACCGGGTGGAAATGGCCTTCCGTGCCTATGACCCTTGTTTGGCTTGCGCTACCCATTTCCTCCCCGGGGGAATCCCGGTGGCGGTGGAGATCTACGATGGCCAGGGAAAGCTTGTGCGGCGGATTGCGAACTAAAGCGGTGGTGGCCTTGGGGAACCCCGATCGGGGAGACGACGGCGTGGCCCTCCGCGTCCTTCTGGGTTTGCCGACCCAGGAAAACGTGGATTTTCTCGTGAGCCTGAAGACAGGATTGGATCTGGCCATGCAACTTGTGAATTATGACAAAGTTTTGGTGATCGATGCTGCCCCCTCTCTCCCGCCGGGGACCATTTCCGTCGGCCAGGGTGCTCCAGAAAAAGCTCGGGGCTATCTCCACGGCCTTGGGCTTGGGGAAGCTCTCCAGGTGCTGCGGGAGATGGGGCTTAAGGTTCCCGTGGTGTGGGTTTTAGCCATCGGCGTTCCCCCTCTCTTGCCATTTCACCGCGGTCTTTCCGAAGTGGTAGAAAAGGCTGTGCCCAAGGCCAAGGAGGTGGTGGAAGCGTGGCTGCGGAACTCAGAATAGCCCGGGAGAACTTGGAGGCACCTTTCCTCAAAAAAGTCGCGGAGATCTCCGGGCAGAATGTGTTCGCCTGTTATCAGTGTGGGAAATGTTCGGCTGGGTGCGTTTTTGGGGAACACATGGACCTCCTCCCCAACCAGGTGCTGCGGCTTCTGCAACTTGGCGATGACAGCGTGCTCGGGGCCCGCGCGCCCTGGGTGTGCGCCGCGTGTTTGGCCTGTACCGTGCGCTGCCCTAAGGGCGTGGACGTGGCCCGCATTATGGAGGCCATAAGGCAGCTATCCCTCCGGCAAGGCCTCACGCCGGTGGAGATGAAATTAGATCGAGACTTTCCCCAAATCGCTCTGGTGGGCGCGTGGCGGAAGGTGAGCCCATGACCAGGCTTCTGTACTTCCCTGGCTGCGCGTTGAAGGATCAGGCCAAGGAGTACGAGGTGGCCACGCTCGCAGCCTTGGCGGCCTTGGGCTACGAAGTTCAGGAGCTGCCGCGGTGGAATTGCTGCGGAACTGTGTACGCTTTAGCTCAAGATGACCTCATGCGTCACGTGGCCCCGGTACGCAATCTCATTCGCGTCCAGGAGGCAGGGGAGGATAAGCTCCTCACTTTGTGTGCCATGTGCTATAACACCTTGAGCCGGAGCACTCATTTCGTGCAGAACCCCGAGAATTTGCGGCGCTTAAACGCCTTCATGGACGAGGAGGAAGACTACGCCGGAGGCGTAAGGGTGCTACATTTGCTAGAGCTTCTTTCCGGAATTGGCCCTGCAAATTTGGCTAAGGCTGTGAAGAGAGACCTTTCTGCGCTACGGATCGGTGCTTACTACGGATGCACTCTTCTTCGCCCCCGGGAGGTGGCTGTGGATGACCCAGAAAAGCCGGAAATCATGGAAAAAATTCTCGCGGCTTTAGGTGCTACGCCCGTGGCATTTCCGGAGCGGGTGGAATGTTGTGGAGCGTATCTCACGGTGACCAAACCGGAGGCAGTGCGGCTGCGGGTGGGTTCGATCCTTCTTTCTGCGGCCCAAAACGGGGCAGAGCTTTTGGTCACCGCCTGCCCCCTCTGCCATTTTAATTTGCGGGAACGTCGGCCCTTGGGCGCACCGAAGCTCCCGGTGTTTTATGTGGGCGAGGTCCTGGCCTGGGCGCTGGGCGCAAAGCCCATCCCTGAGGAAATCGCGCGCGCGATGGGGGTGAGAGGATGAACCAAGTCGGGGTGGAGACGAAAACGGAGATGGTGACGGTCTATATCATGGGCCAGGCTTATAAGGTCCCGGTCGGGCTCACCATCCTCAAGGCCATGGAGTACGCGGGCTTTCGGCTCACGCGGGGCGTGGGCTGCCGGGGCGGGTTCTGCGGGGCCTGCGCCACCGTGTACCGCCTTCCCGGCGACTATCGACTCTACGCAGATCTTGCCTGCCAGACCACGGTGAAGGACGGTATGTACCTTGCCCTTCTTCCCTCCACGCCGGCGGAGCGCAAATCCTACGACCTCCGGAAGGTCAAGCCCATGGGTGAGACCTTGCTTTCTCTTTATCCGGAGCTGGCGCGCTGCGTGGCCTGCAACACCTGCACCAAGGCCTGCCCGCAGAAGCTCGAGGTCATGGACGCGGTGCAAGCGGCCCTACGGGGCGACGTGGCCAAGGTGGCGGAGCTCACCTTCGACTGCCTCTCCTGCGGCCTTTGCACCATGCGCTGCCCGGCGGAGATCCCCCACTACCACGTGTGGCAATTGAGCCGCCGGCTCTATGGGGCGTATTTGGCCCCCAAGGCGGAGCACCTCCGCCACCGCATCCAGGAAATGCGGGAAGGGAAATTCCAGGCCGAGCTGGACCGCATGATGAGCCTTTCCCAAGAGGAGCTTAAAGAGCTCTACAAGGCCCGGGAGATCGAGCCGGA
>CALKCH010000038.1 GCA_938083225.1 Candidatus Bipolaricaulota bacterium | reverse complement strand
AAGCGGCCATGTACATAAATTTTGCTGAACCTCGTGCTATGGCCGCAGGGGAAAGCATGCTGGCGGTGGACGACCATCCGGTGGTGCGGGAGGGGCCGAAGGCCCTGTTGAGCCGGGCGGGGTTTTGTGTGGCGGCCGAGGCCCAGACCGGCGAGAAGGCCATGGTCCAGACCGCGGCCTACACCTGAGCCGGCGATCGGGGGCTTGGTCATGCCCGGCGGCCTCTTAACACCTTTTGGCCGCCCTTTGGGGGCTCGCTGCTGCCTTCAATGGGAAGAGGGTGGATAGGCATGTCTCCCCCTCCAGGGAAGCAGGGAAGGTGAGAGGTAGGACGCGCACAAGGAGCAAAAAGACTCAGTGCTTGACCAAGCCCAAGGTCCAGGCTGCATGCACGACCTGGCCGAAGGCCAGGCCGCCGTCGCCAGGGGGAACCTTGCTATGGGCCAGGAACTGCAACCCCGCTTTTTCCACTTCTTCCTTCACCGCTTGGGCGAGGGCAAAGTTCACGGCAGCCCCCCCGGTGAGGCCCACCGCCTCTACCCCAGCCTCCTTAGCGATGCTCACGGCGATCCGGGCCAAGGCCCGGGCCAAAGCATCCTGGGCTGTGGCCGCTATGTCCTCTCTCTTTGCCCCTTCCTCCCTAAGCCGCCAAAGCTCCCGGAAGATCTCCGTCGTCTCCACCACGAAGACCCCGTCCCTCTGAACAACGGGGAGCCCAATGGGGATGGGATGACCCTGGGCTGCGCAGGCCTCAAGCTTCATGGCCGGCTCGCCCTCATACGTGCGTTCTTGGCACACCCCAAGCCAAGCGGCCACCGCGTCCAAAAACCTTCCGGCGCTGGTGGTGACTGGAGCGTTCAGCTTTTTTTCGATTTGCGCTAACACCAGCCGTAACTCTTCCGGAGGGAGCCCGGCTTCCTCGGGAGGAAGACCCGCGAGGGAAAGGAAGCTTGCGGCCATGCGGCCAGGACGAAACGTAGCCAAATCCCCACCGGGCATGGGCACCGGCCGGAGATGCCCTGCCCGTTGGAACTCCCCGCGCTGCCAAAGAATGACCTCCCCGCCCCAGGCCGTGCCATCCAGTCCATATCCATAGCCATCGACCGCGATGCCCACGAGCTCTTCGACCCCATGTTCGCCGGCCAGGCCGGCCACGTGTGCCACATGGTGCTGGACAGGAACAGCTTCGCCCAGCTCCTCCGCGAGCTTTCGCGTGGGAAAAACTGGGTGTAAATCGCACGCGATCGTCGTGGGCCTATCGAGGCCAAGGAGCCGCAGGAAATGCGCGAGAGCCTGGCGCAAAAACTCCAGGGTCTCAAGCTCCTCAGTATTTCCGATGTGCTGGGAGAGGAAGACTTTTCCGGAGGCGTACAGGGCGAAGGTCACGTTGAGGTCCCCGCCCAAAGCCAAGAGAGGCGCGGGACCAAGATTCAGGGAAATGGGTTCCGGAACCCAGCCCCGGGAGCGGCGCAAGAACACTGGGCCTGCAGGGCCCCAGCGCACCACCGAGTCGTCGCAGCGGGCCACAATCCGCCGGTCGTGCAGAAGGAAGGCGTCGACTACGCCAGCCAGCTCCCCGAGGATGCGGGAGTTCTCGATGAGCATGGGCCGGCCAGGGAAATTCGCGCTGGTCATGACCAAGGGGAAGGGAAGGTCACGCAAAAGGAGGTGATGAAGCCCGGAGTAGGGGAGCATGGCGCCCACGGTGTGCAGGCCCGGCGCCACAGATGGCGCGAGATACCCGGGCTTTTGCCGGAGGACGAGGATAGGCCGGCGGGGCGAGCGCAAAAGCTTCCACTCTTCAGGAGAAGGCTCAGAGAAAAGTTCGATTTGGTCCTCGCGGGCCATGAGGGCAAAAGGTTGCCCCGGTCTCCTCAGGCGCCGGCGAAGCTCGGCCACGGCCTCCTCCCGCGTGGCGTCACACGCCAGGTGCGTCCCGCCCAGCCCTTTGATGGCCAAAATTTCCCCGGCCCGCAGAGCCTCCTGGGCCAAGGCTAGGGGCTCACCCCGAACTTCCTGGCCTCCCCGTAGGAAAACGAGGCGCGGGCCGCACACTGGACAAGCGATGGTCTGGGCGTGATAGCGTCGGTCCAAGGGATCTTTGTAGTCGCGTTCGCAATCCGGGCACATGGGGAAATCCCGGAAGGCCGTGCGGGGCCGATCGTAAGGGAGGGCCTCCACCACAGTGAACCGCGGGCCGCAATCCGTACAGCTCGTGGCCCAATACCCGTAGAACCGGCTCCGCGGGTCTTCCATATCCCGCAAGCACCTGTCGCAGGTGGCGGTGTCGGGCGGGATGAGACCAGCTCCTTCGCCGCCGTCCCGGGACGGGAGGATCCGGAACTCTTTTTCTCCCAGGGGACGGAGCTCGCTGACCCGCAACCCCGTGATCTCCGCCAAAGGCGGCTTTTCCTGAGTCAGCGCGGAAAGGAAGCTTTCCACCGCCGCGGCCTCACCCTCCACCTCGATCTCCACCCCGGCCTCTCCGAGGTTCCGCACGTAGCCAGAGAGGCCATGGTGGACGGCGATCCTGTACACGAAGGGGCGAAAACCCACACCCTGCACAGTTCCTTCCACGTGGATGTGCAGCCGGCGCATGGGCCGGAAAGTATAGCCGGCGGTTGTCCGCATGACGGGGGTCAGCTGGTCTTTGGGAAGACCCCTTCTAGCCGTGAAATAAACCGTCATGGTCTGGGCTGAGGTGGACCTCCGGGCCATCCGTGAAAATCTCGCGCACCTCCGGGATTGGCTCCCTAAACGCGTGGCCCTCATGTTCGTGGTCAAGGAGGATGCCTATGGACACGGCCTCCTCCCTGTGGCCCAAGCCGCCGCGGAGATCGCCGACTGGTTCGGCGTGGCTGATCTCGAGGAGGCCCAGGCTCTTCGCAAAGCAGGCTTCCCCCACCCGGTCTTCCTCATGATCCCGCCGGTGGGCGAGGAGTTGGTGGCCGCCGTCCGCGCCGGTTTTCATATCCCTTTGGGCGATTGCGGGATGCTCGGGGAGGTGGAGCAGGCCGCGCGCCGCGCGGGCAAAAAGGCCTTGGTACACGTGGAGATCGACACGGGCATGGGCCGCTTCGGCCTCCTTCCGGAGGAGGCAGAGAAAGCCTTGGCTACACTCGACGCAAAACACGTGGAGGTCCAAGGCATTTTCTCCCATCTTTCCTCGGCCTACGGGACGACCGCGGAGGATCTGGAGTTCACGCGGGCCCAGGTGTGGTGGTTCCGAAAAATTTTGCAGGAGTGGGAGGGCCGGGTGGAGGCTCCCTGGAAGCATCTGGCGAACTCCGCGGCGGTGTTGGCCTTCCACGAGGCCACCGCGCCCCCTCTGAACATGGTGCGGGTGGGCACAGCCGCTTACGGTTACCCAGAAGGTCCCGCGGAGCCGCCTGTGCCTCTGGAGCCAGCGGCGCGCGTGTGGACACGCATTGCTGCCGTACGGGAGGTGCCTGCGGGGTGGCCCGTGGGTTATGGTCGTTCTTTTGTCACCCCGCGGGGGGCGCGCCTGGCCATCCTTGCCGCCGGGTACAGTCACGGCCTTCGTCCGGAGCTGCGGGACGTTTTGGTGCGGGCGCACCGGGCGCCTTTGGTGGGAAAGATTGCCATGGACACGGTAGCCTGTGACGTAACGGAGGCGGGGCCGGTGCGCCGGGGCGAGAGGGCTATCCTCTTTGGTCCGGAGGTGGAGCGGCCGGGCTGGGTTTGTCCGGTGCTTGTCCCGGTCCTTCTTTCTTCCCGCCGGCATTTTGTGGGCGCCGAAGAATAAAAACTGGTACGCCCGGCAGGATTTGAACCTGCGACCTCTGGCTCCGGAGGCCAGCGCTCTGTCCGTGCTGAGCTACGGGCGCTACGGAGGGAGCGGGATTCGAACCCGCGGCCAGGGTTTGAGCCCCGGCAACAGCTTAGCAAGCTGTCCTCTTCGGCCCCTCGAGCATCCCTCCAACCTCGCATTCTATGCACTCCCTGCCCCATGTCAAACCCCGCGGGATTCCGGTCGCGCTCAAAAGCTGAGGGACCAACCGATGTTGAACCATTGAAGGGGAGGGGAAAGAGTGAAGTTCCATTGAGCCTTGGAGAAAACTTTGAACGCCGAAGAGATGGGGAATTCTAAATACATCCGAACCCGCTGGAGACCAAAAAGGGTGCCAGCGTCGCCAAACCACCACTCCAGTTCGTAGTCCACCTCCCCGCAACAGCTGCTACCCGTGTAGGCAACCTTCACATATTCCCACTCCTTTGGGTAAAACGTGATATCCGTTTTTTTCTCCACCGCATCGGGATCAAGCGCTGTGACAAGTCGTATATAAAAATTCCCCACGTAACAGGAGATGCTCCAGCCTTGGATCGTAATCCCCCCGATCCTTGACTCCTCCCACACGAGATCTCCGTATAGGGTCAAGCATCCAGAAAGCCCGGCCCAGCGAGGCTCCAAGGTCAAGCCCAAAGACTCCTGGGCCAAAGTTCCGGACAGGATGGCCGTGATTCCGCAGCAGGGCAAGAAGAGCTCCCGCAAGGTAAACGAAAATCCCTCCAAGGCCAGACACTTGCTGAGGGTGAGACCTGCGTCCAGAAATAGGCCGCAACAGGGGAAGGGCAGGCCATTCCAGGCAACCTGAAGCCGCCGGAAGACCGTACCCACCGAGCAATCCCCGAAGTCCACGGTGACCGCAAGCGGCGGGAAATCCAGGGCCACCCGCCAGTTCAAAAACTGGCCGGGAAGGAGGTCCGCTTGGCAACATGACCCTTCCCAGATGGGAAAAGTCCCGGGATCATCCACGACGATGCGGGCCACCCCGCCCACCAGGCTTATGGTCCCGCGGACGCAGACAAACTTTCCGATGGAAAAGCGGCTGCGGAACCAATCGGGAAATCCTGGGGCATAGTAGAGCTCCAGCCGGTTAGGCACAGTTCCCCCGCCCCCGATGCGCAGCAGGCGGTTGGCCACCCCTCCCTCCGAGGCATAACTCACGATAGGCCCCTGCACGTAGACTGTTTGTCCGGCGTAATCCTTGGCCTCAAACCAGCGGATGAGGTTCGGCGGGCAACTTAGGCCTGCGGGAAAACCACAACAACCGCGCACAGAAACGTTGGACACGCTGGAAAGAGAGATCTGCGGCACGGAATAACCACCGTCGCTGGTATAGCGATAATCCTTGATCTCGCCGTACACGCATATAATGCGCTCCTCCCTCGCCCAAGCCTCCCAAAAATTCTTCCCGAAGGCTTCTTCAAATTTGGAAAGGTAGGAGGAGGAGATGTACACCTCGAACCGGTAGAAGTCGGTGCGCCCAATATGGAGGCGCAGGTAACTTGGCCGTTCATAACCCACCACCGGCCCGTAAACGTAGAGGGTGCGTCCCACATGACACCAAGCTTCCTCCCAGGGGATGACGTTCACGCAGGGCCAGGGGCCGTACTTTTCCCTGTGGCTCGAGGTGTATTCCGCGGAACTTGCCCAGTGGTTAGCCGAGAGCGTAATGGTTCCCGTCGGGACGGAAAGCTCAAAGTCCATCCAAGCGCGGCGATAGCGCAGCTCTTTAGCGTTGAAGTAGACTTTTCCTTCCACGAAGAGATCACGGAGGAAACCGCTCAGGTAGAAATTCTGGTAGCTTAGGCCTGCGGAACCCAGGGTGGACTCGCTTTGCCATTCCCAACCAGGAGCAAACCGAGCTTGCAAGGTCAGGGAGCCGCTGTAAATGGAGATCACAGGGAGAAGCTGTAGAGTAAGGTTCCATTCCCCGCTGAATGTGAGGGCCTGGGCGCCGAGGCTGAGCAACCATGCTAGGGAAAGGGCAGCAAGAACACCCCTCATCCTGCCCCCTTCAGGGTGCATTATAAGGGGACGCGGTCCCGCGAAGGGCAAAAAGGGGAGCCCTAGCTCCCCTTTCTGATCAACCTCCAGAAAGTTAGCGTTAGAACCGGAAATTCCAGCCTACGGCGAGTTCCGTGCCTCCGCTTAGGGACGTGCTCAGGGAAAGAAGCAGGTCAAAGTTAGCCATAATGGGGATAGAAACGTCCCCCTGGATACGGGTTAAGCCGAACAGACTTCCCTCGGGCTGGAAGAATGCGGCCAAGCTCAAAGAATACATGGTGCTACCGCAACACCCTGGACCACAGAACGCGATCTTCCAATATTCGAACTCGTTCTCCTCGAAGATGTCGGCGTTCAGGAGGTCCTCTAGTTTCTCCACATCGAACGCGGTCATGAGCTCGATGTAGCTACAGGAGCTGAAGTCGCAGCGCAACTTGTAACCGTAAATATCCAGGCCCGTGATATCTAGAACCCCCTGACCGGTGACGATATCCCCGTAGACGATGAAGCAGGCCTGGCCCATGCCGTTCCACTTGGGGGTGACGCGGACCTGTTTGTGGTCCACGGTGAAGCGGGTGGCGACCTCGATGGAGATACCACAACAAAGGGAAAGTTCCAGCGCCGTCTCAAAGTAGCCGAAACCCGCTTTGGTGAAGTAAAGCTCGGCATCATAGGTGAGACCGCAGCAAAGCGGTACATCCGTGAGGGAAAACAGAGCATCGGAAAAGCTCAGGCCGGCGCAGCAGTCTGCTAAATTGATCTTCAACCCAAGAGGAGGAAGTTGGGCAAAAAACGTGATCAACGTATAACTCTGCGTTTGCGGCGGGCAGCACGGCCAGTAATACTCAAGGTCTCCGTCCTCATCGATATCTGCCAGGTGATAAGGGTAAGCCCAGTGATGAAATTCCACTCCCAGGTCAAGCCCAGCCAGGGTGAACGCCGCTTTGGTCCAGGCCTCCTTGTACGCTGGGGCCACCAATTGGACCTGTTCTGTTTGAACATCACAGGCCTCGGGATAGAAAACCTCCACCAGCTCTGTAACGGTAGGGTTGAAGGACATGCCGCCGGTGAGGGAGATCGGCCCAAATGCGCCCAAAAAGCCGAAGCTCTGGTCAACAAGCCCAGTTTCGTCAAAGTTAGAGATGCTAGAGATCGTCCAGTTGGCGTCGACAGCATATTTCAGGGTCAACGTGCACTTCTCTAGCCCAATCGTCGGCACGATGCTGACCAGCGCCACCCACTCCCCGCTGAATTGGGCAAAGCCTAAGATGGTAAGTGCCGAGAGTCCGGCGCTAAGCGCAAAAAATCTTCTCATCGTCCAGCCTCCTTTAGCCATCACCACATCCGTCTCACTTGTACCAGGCCAGCACACATCGGGACAGGCACAGAGTTCGCTGGGCTTAGGAGCTATTTCTGTAATGGGGGTTACCCTCGAACCGGGCAGGGCCCACGGGTGTATATTGGGTGGCACAAAGGAGGTGCAATGAAGATCATGATCACCGTGCTTGCCGTAAGTTTAGGCTGCGGAGCCTTCGCCCAAACCT
>CALKCH010000037.1 GCA_938083225.1 Candidatus Bipolaricaulota bacterium | reverse complement strand
GCCCTGCGCCTTTCCAAATACGCGAACGCTGTGAGCCGCAAGCACGCCGAGGTGGCCCAGAGGATTTGGCAAAGCGTGCGCTTCAAAACCGAGGAGGTACGCATCGAGGCCGTGACCAATGGCGTTCACCTCTTCACCTGGATTGAGCCCCTGCGGATCCAGCGCCTTTTGGACAAATACTTGGGCCGGGAATGGCGGGAGCGGCCGGACGACCCGGCCGTATGGGAAAAGGTGCGGGAGATCCTAGACGAGGAGCTATGGGCTGTGCATCAAGAACGCAAAGAGGCGTTGATCGCGGAGCTGGCGGCCCGGGCCCGCAAGCGCTGGCAAGAGGGCGCTCCCGCAGCCAACGTCCTCGCCCTGGGAAGCCTTCTTGATCCCAACGTCCTCACCCTGGGGTTCGCCCGCCGCTTCACGGCCTACAAACGTCCGGACCTCCTCCTTTACGACCTGGAGCGGCTCCGGAGGATCGTGACCGACCCGCTTCGGCCGGTGCAGATCATCTTCGCCGGCAAAGCCCATCCTGCAGACATCGAGGGGAAGCGCTTGATTCAGAAAGTCTTCCGTCTTGCGAAAGACCCAACATTTGCCGGAAGGATTGCGTTCGTGGAGGAATACGATCAGCACCTGGCCCGGTTTTTGGTGGCTGGGGTGGACGTGTGGCTGAACACCCCACTTCCGCCTCTGGAGGCCAGCGGCACCAGCGGCATGAAGGCCAGCGTCAACGGGGTTCCGCATCTTTCCGTTCTGGATGGGTGGTGGCCGGAGGGGTACACGGGCGAAAACGGGTGGGCGTTCGGTGGCGAGGAAAGCCTAGGGGATCGCACAGCCCGCGACGCTGAGGCCCTGTATCGTCTGCTGGAGGAAGTCATCGTTCCTCTTTATTACGAGCACGGGCCGGACGGCATTCCTCACGGCTTTGTGCAGGTCATGAAGGAGGTCATTCGTACCGTGGCTCCCCGCTTCTGCACGCGGCACATGCTCAAGGAGTACCTGGAGAAATTCTACAGGCCTGCCGCACAGGCCTGGTAAAAAGGGGGTTGAAATGCTGGCCCTTTTGCTTTGTCTTGTGATGTTTGGCGCGTTGGCCGGGGAAACCCAGACCCTGCGGCCCACATCCTGGCTTGGGGACATTGTTTGCGCGGATTCCCTGGCGTTTTTGGGCGCCTCAGGGAAAGTTGTCGTCGTGGCCCTCCCGGAAGGCCGGGTTGTGAACGAGTTGCCTTTTCCGGGCCAGGTACGGGCGTTGGCTTGGGATGGAAAGGGGGTTGTTGCTGCAGGCGGCTGGAATACCGTGCGGGCCTGGCGTTGGCCTGAGGGCCAGCTTCTTTGGGAGGATGGAAAGACCGAGGTTTCGGTGCGCTGTCTGGCTTTCACCCCCATCGGGCTTCTCCTGGGGGGCGGGGCCAATGGAGGGGTCCTGGCCTGGGATGCAAAGACAGGGGAGCGGCTATGGACCCTGCAGGCCCATGCGAGCCCGGTGTGGGGGCTCGCCGCCTCCCCCAAGGCCTCCGTTTTTGCCACGGCCGGCTCCGACCGCGTGGCCGTGTGGGACCTGGCAAGCAGAAGCGAAATACAAACCTTCACCGGCCGGGCATGGGATGTGGCCTTTTCTCCGGATGGTTTTCTCCTCGCCGCCGGGATGGGGAAGATCTTGAAGGTCTGGGACACCGCGGTGTGGCTTTTGTTATGGGAAGTTTGGGCCCACGAAAGCTGCACCGTGGCCGTAGCCTTTTCCCAGGATGGCAACCTCATCGCCACAGGCTCGTTGGACCAAAGGGCCAAGGTGTGGGAGGTGAGCACAGGCCAGGCGGTTTGGACCTCGCCAGTGTACCAAACCATCCTGAGCGCGGTTCAGTTTAGCCCCGCAGGACTCCTCCTTGCGGGAGCTGAGGACGGCACCCTTATTTTGTGGAGGCCCTAGTGGTTTGTAGCTAGCGCCTGATAGCCATACAATAGCCGAAAGCTTCATAGGAGACGCTCGTGTACCAAAGGCGGGTGCAGGTCACTGGTGGGGGCACGCTTCTTGTGACCCTTCCCAAGGAGTGGGCCACGGAGATGGGGGTGGGGCAGGGCACCTCCATGACCCTGGTCCCCACGCCCTCGGGCGGGCTCCTCCTTTTACCTCCGGCCGTGCGCGAGCGCAACCGTGGTCGCATCGTCATGGATGGGAAAAACCCAGTTCAGCTCCTTAGAGACATCATCGCCCACTACATCGCCGGGTTCGAGGTGATCGAGGTGGTGGGGAAACGATTCCGGCCGGAGGAGCGCCGCACCATCCGCGAGATCGCCCAGTCTCTGGTGGGGCTGGAGATCCTGGGTGAGACCCAGTCCTTGGTGACCCTCACCTGTGTGGCCGATGTGCGGGATTTTCCCGTGGATGCCACGATCCGCCGCATCTACGGGATCACCGAGGCCATGTGGGACGATGCCCTGCAGGCGTTCCTGGGGAAGGATGAGGAGCTAGCCCAGGACGTGATCGAGCGGGACGGCGACGTGGACCGGTTGGTGCTCCTTGTGGCCCGGCAGTTCGGCCTCCTTTTGCGAGATCTGCTCCTTGAGGAAGAGGTAGGGCGTTCCCGCTTGGAGTTCTGGCACTACCAGAGCGTGGCGGATCAATTGGAGCGGGTGGCGGACCACGCGGCCAAGGTGTGCCGGGCGGCGCTGGCCCTGGCCTCCCCGCCCCTTCCCGTCTTCGGCGCGCGCCTGCAGGATTTGGCCCAAGGTTCCCGCTCCGTCATTGGCGAGGCCACCCACGCCTTCCAGGAGCGGGACGCGGCCCGGGCCAACGCCGTGCTCGAGGGAAAGGAGCGCCCGGAGGAGGTCTGGCCGTGGGTGCAGGCGGCGGCCCGGGATCAGCCCGAGAACGCCCTGCCCCTGTCCATTGCGGCCGACAGCCTCCTGCGCATCCGCGAGCACGGGTACAACATCGCGGAGACAGCGTTGGACATCTCGGTGAAGCCGCCGCTCTATATATAATCCGTAGAAGGCCCATCGGCCGGGTGGCGTAAGGACATCCAAAGAGAACGAAGTTCCTGCCTCGGGACCCTTGCTCGGCCTTCTTCGTTAACCATAATCTTGGCCAAAGCTATGTACAAAGGAGGAAAAATGCGAACACTGAGCCTCGTGTGCGCCGTGGTTTTGGGGATCCTGAGCCTGGCGGCCTGGGCCCAGCCCACCGCCCCCCGGGAGGCCCTCACCGTCGTGGCCGATGGCTCCAGCACGGTGGGCCCCATCGTGCAGGCCGCGGCCGCGGAGTTCTCCCCCCTCTACCCCCAGGCCCGCATCTCCGTGGGCATCAGCGGCACAAGCGGCGGCTTCCGCCGCTTCCTCGCCGAGGAGACCGACATCAACAACGCCTCCCGGCCCATCCGCCCCGCCGAGATCGCCACAGCCCAGGAGCGCAGCCTGGCCTACCTCGAGCTCCTCATCGGACTGGACGGCGTGGTGGTTGCGGTGTCCACCAAGACCAGGATCTTCCGGGACGGCATCCCCGTGCTGACCCTGGGTGAGCTGGAGCTCCTGTGGTCCCGGGAGTCCGAGGGCCT
>CALKCH010000036.1 GCA_938083225.1 Candidatus Bipolaricaulota bacterium | reverse complement strand
GGTACTCCTCCTCGAAATGGGCGATGGCCCCGCGCTTCTTCGCCTCCTCCAAGGGGAGCTCCTCCACCACCACGGCCAGATCCCGCAGGACCGCGGCAAACGCGTCTTTCTCCACACGCTCGAGCTCCTCCGGGGAAAGGGGCGCAAAGTGGGTGAAGTCGAAGCGCAGCTCCTCCGGACCCACCCAGGAGCCGGCCTGGATCACGTGCGCGCCCAACACCTTGCGGAGGGCGGCGTGAAGGAGGTGGGTGGCGGTGTGGGCGCGCCCGATGGCCCTCCTGCGCTCCTCGTCCACCAAGAGGCGACAGCGATCGCCAGTCCGAAACTCGCCCTCGGCGATGCGCACCTTGTGCAGGGTTCCCTGCGGGCTCTTTTGGACATCCAGGACCTCAGCCCGACCGGACCGGGAAAGGTTTTCGATCCAGCCGGTGTCGGCGATCTGGCCGCCCGCCTCAGCATAGAAGGGGGTTTCCGGAAACACAACGTAACCCTCGTTTCCAGCGAGGACCTCGGTTTGGCTCTGGCCAGCGGCATCGAGGATGAGCTCCAACGTTGTTTCCGCCACGAGCACCTCGTAGCCCACGAACTTGGTAGCGCGGGCCGCCACCGCCTCCTCGCCGGTGATGCCCACCGTGGTGTACGTCACCACCTGCCGGGAGCGGACGCGCTGGGCCGCAAGCTCCCGCTCGAAGCCCTCCCAGTCCACGGAGAGCCCGTGTTCCTGGGCCTCGGCCTCGATGAAATCCCGGGGGATGCCGTGGGTGTCGTACCAGGTGAAGGCCACTTCTCCGGGGATGACCCGGGTGTCCGGAGGAAGCCTGGCCATGAGGCGATCCAGAATCTCTTTGCGGCGGCGGAAGACCTCGGCCTCGGCGCGGATCACTCGCTCCACCAGGGGCCTGCGCTCCACGATCTCCGGGTAGACCAAGCCCAAGGTTTCCACCACGGGCTCCACCAGCCGCGCGAGCTGCGGCCCCTCAATCCCCAGCCGCTCGGCATGGCGGAACATGCGCATGAACACCTTGCGTAAGACCGAGCCCCGGCTCTCCTCGCTGTCGGGAAGAACACCGTCGGCCACGAGGAACACGCAGGCCCGGATGTGATCAGCCACGACGTTGAGCGAGGGGCCAAAGGGGGCCAAGGAAAGACGCCGGAGCTCCTCAAAAATAGGCACAAAGAGGTCCGTTTCGAAGTTGGAGCGAACGCCCTGCAGCACGGCGCTCATGCGCTCCAAACCCATCCCGGTGTCGATGTTTTTCTTGGCCAGTTCCTTTAGTGAACCGTCGGGCTGGGCGTCGTACTGCATGAACACCAGGTTCCAGATCTCCGAGAACTTCCCGCAGTCGCAGGAGGGCTTGCAGTCCGGTCCACAGGGTGGATCACCCCAGTCCCAGTAGATCTCGGTATCCGGGCCGCAGGGGCCCGAGTTCCCCACCGGCCCCCACCAGTTTTGGTCCTTACCAAGGCGCACGATCCGCTCCGCAGGAAGCCCAATCACATCCCGCCAGATCGCGTAGGCCTCGTCATCTTCCTCGTACACGGAGACCCACAGGCGCTCGGGGGGAAGCCGGAGCTCCTGGGTGAGGAAGCGCCAGGCCAGAGTGATGGCGCCCTCCTTGAAGTAATCGCCGAAGGAGAAGTTGCCGAGCATCTCGAAGAAGGTGTGGTGGTAGGGCGTGGTGCCCACGCGCTCCAAGTCCGTGGTGCGGAAGCACTTCTGGCAGGTGGTCACGCGGGGGTACCGCGGGGGCACCTTGCCCCAAAAGATGTCCTTGAACTGGACCATGCCGGCGGAGGTAAAAAGGAGGGTGGGGTCATTAGGGACAAGGCTAGCGGAAGGCAAAATGATGTGCCCGTTTCCTCGGAAGTACGCCAAGAAAGCTCGGCGAAGCTCGGCGCTTTTCATGACCTGGAATTCTAGTGGCCGCGGGCTTTCGCTTCGACCCGCCAAAGCTTTCCGTACAGGAGCCAGGTTCCAAAGCCCACGATGAGGAGGACGCTGATCACCTGGGCGGCCCGGAACGGGCCGAGCCAAAGGGCATCGCCCCGCACGAACTCGCAGGGAAAGCGAACAAACCCGTACAGGACGAAGTACAAGGCCGCGAGGAACCCTGGCCGCGCCGGCCGCCGGGAAAGCCGCCACAGAATCAAAAAGATGAGGAAGTTTCCTAGGGCCTCGTAGAGCATGGCCGGATGGAGGGGCTGTCCGGGATAGGCCATTCCGGCCGGCGAATTCAAAGGGAAAACGATCCCCCAGGGGAGGGCCGTGGGAGTCCCGAACGCATCGCCATTCAGGAAATTGCCGATCCGTCCAAGAACTTGTCCCAAGGCCAGGGCGGGGACAGCCGCATCCGCCAGGGCCCAAAACGGCACCTTCTTCCAGCGGGAAGAGATGACGAGTCCCAATAATCCCCCCAGGAGGCCGCCATGGATGGCCAGCCCTCCGTGCCAGACGGCCGGGATCTCCCAGGGATTAGCCCGATAAAATTCCCACTGGAAGGCCACGTAGTAAAGGCGGGCAAAGACGACCCCCAGGGGGATGGTGACGAGGAAGATGTCCAGGACGTCCTCGCTTTTGAGGGACAAGTTTGTGCGCCGGCTCACCGCGCGTACTACGAAATACCCGAGGACAAAGGCGATGACGTACATGAGGCCGTAATATCGGATTTCCAAAGGGCCAATGCGCACGAAGATGGGGTACATTGGCCCCATTATAATGGATAGCTTTGACCTGGGTAATGCGGATTGCGTTGGCGCTCGCGGGAGCAGGACTCCTTTGGGCTTCATTCTTTCCTGAACTGGGGGGCCTCTCTTTCCTCGCGTTGGGGTTGGGTTTCCTCGCTCTGAAAGATGCTGGCCCCAAACGTGGACTCTTTCTGGGACTCCTGTGGGGGGCGGTTTTCTTTCTTTTGGAGTTCACGTCCCTGAGGACTCTGGCTCCTTTCATCGGGCCCATGGCCTACGGAATCATTGTTCTTCTTGCTCTTTACGGCGGGCTTTTCTTTGCCGTGTTCGGACTGGTAGCAGGCTGGCGCAGCAGCCTTTGGGTTTTGGCCGGAGGATGGACGCTCATGGAGATGGCCCGGGGAACAGGGCCTTTGGGCTTCACCTTCGGCTCGGTTCCGCCAGCTCTAGCGGGAACGCCGTTGGTGGCCGCAGCTGCCGTCGGTGGGCCCTGGCTTCTTTCTTTGGGCATGGCCTTCACCGCCGCCGCTTTGGTGGAGAGCCTCCGCCGCCCCAAATTCCTGGGCCTCGCTCTTTTGGGCCCGTTGCTCCTCTTTGGGCTAGGCGCACTCGCCCCGGATACCAAATCCGTGGGCCAAACACGGTTGGCCCTTGTCCAACCGAATATCCCGCAGGCGGATCGTCTGGATCGCACAAAGCTTCCGGAGATCCTCAACCGCTACGAGCGCCTTCTAGCCCAGGTCCCGAGTGAGGTGGATTTGATCGTGATCCCCGAGAATGCCACCCCCGCCTTTCTGCGCATCGAGCGGCAATATCTGGAACCGTTTGCCCACGCGACGCGTGAAAGAGGCGTGCCAATTTTGGTAGGCACAGCCGACTTAGTGGGAGAACGGGTGCGGAACACGATGCTCCTCATCAGGCCCGACGGCCAGGAGACCGTGGCCTACGCGAAGATGCACCTCGTACCCTTTGGGGAATATGTGCCCGGCCGGACTCTATTTGATCGCATTGGCCTGGGCGCTCTCATCGACCAGTTCCTTCCCTACGATCAAAGCCCAGGCGAGCGTTTGGAGCCCATGGGCATTTACGGGATCGTTATCTGCTTTGAATCCTCTTTCCCTAAGCCCAGTCGGGTTTTGGCCCGTAAGGGTGCAGAAGTGCTCCTTGCCCCCACCAACGATGCCTGGTTCGGAAGAACCCGGATCCTGTGGGAGCACTACGCCATGGGCTCACTGCGGGCCGCAGAGACGGGGCGCGTGTTTCTCCAGGCAGGCCAGACGGGGATCACCGGCGGATGGGGTCCGGACGGGCGAGAACTGGCCAGGTTTCCCCGCGAGGAAGGCGTGTTTGTCGTAGAGGTGCAGCGATTCTCGGGGCGCACACCCTACACGGTTGTGGGTGATTTTCCCGTTCTGATAATCGCTGGAGGATTCTTAATCTGGGGATTGACAAGAGTGAAGAGGGGCCCGCGGCCGCGGGCCCCCCACCCCTAAGGAGGCCGGCCTACGTCTTCTACGGCAATATGACCGAGCTCTGCGTTTGCGTGTATTGATTGAGATCGTCCCATACTTTCAGAATCGCTGTCCAAGAACCCGTTTGTGCGTAGTCGTGGGCAATCGTTCTGGTGAGGATGTTAGGATAAGTAACGTTCAAGTTCTCTTCGCTGTAAGATGCTGTGTCTCCAAAGGAGAGCGTATATTTTGTGATTTTTCGGCCTGTGCCGCCAGCTTGTGCACTGAAATTGAATTGGACATCAGTACCCGAGGGATTCGTCCATGTAAAGTTTGTGATAACCGGTGGGGGGCTAGTCACGGTGACTTGGACTTCTGACACCGCTACATCTCCTTCGGAGTCCTCGATCTCAAGCCTTGCGGTATATGTACCTGCCTCTGGATACCCGGCATAGGTGTGTATAAGGAAAAACGTGGAACCACTAATGCTGCCCGAAAGGTCCGGAAGTGCTCCACTGGTATATGCGTACCACAGCCGGTACTCGGTCAATGAACGCCCTGTAGCTGCGGAACCTTGCAAACCAAAAGTCACGGTAGTCCCCTGCGTAACCGGGTTAGGAGAAACTGAGAGGGAAGCGGTGGTGCCGAGAAGAACGATGATGGTCTTGGAATCCGTGGCCGTGCGGCCGGCAGCGTCCCGCACGGTGAGCACCGCGGGGTAAATCCCGTCACTGGTGTACGTATGGCTCACGCTCAGGCTGAGATCCGTGCCGGGATACGCTGGGGAGCCATCTCCGAAGTCGATGGTGAAGGAGACGATGGGGCCGGTGGAGCCGGCGGCGCTGAAGGTCACGTCAAGCGGGGACGGGCCAGAGGTGGGATTCGCCGTGAGCTTGGCCGTAAGGGGCTGGACAAGCCAAGCGCATCCCCCCAGGACCAGAGCCCCGAACACAAACGCTACCCAGAGGTACCGTTTCGCCTTGTGCATAACCGACCTCCTTGCCTTCATGGGA
>CALKCH010000035.1 GCA_938083225.1 Candidatus Bipolaricaulota bacterium | reverse complement strand
CTCGAGTCCTGCCTCATGTTCTCCATCGTCCTTTTGGGGGGAATGGGCTCGATCCCCGGCACGATTCTGGGGGCCCTGTTGGTGGTGCTATTTCCCGAGGTCTTTCGGCCTGTGGCCCAGTATCGTATGCTTTTCTTTGGGCTGGCCTTGGCGGCGACCATGTACTTCCGGCCAGGTGGACTTTGGCCGCGCCGGCGCGCGGCTGAGCTCCTCTTTTTAAAACGCGCTTCCCCGCCATGAGTGAAGCCTTCGTTCTCCAAACCCTGAGCATCACCAAACGGTTCAAAGGCCTCGTGGCTGTGGATCGCTTCGACATTGCTGTGCGTGAGAACACCATCCATTCACTCATTGGCCCAAATGGCGCCGGGAAAACCACGGTGTTCAACGTGATCACCGGCATTTACCGCCCCGAGGAAGGCCAAGTGCTGTTCCAGGGACAAGTCCTGAACGGGTTAAAGCCCCATGACATTTTGGCCCGGGGGATCGCCCGCACCTTCCAGAATCCCCGACTTTTTCGGAACATGACGTGCTTGGAGAACGTCATGGCTGGCCAGCACGCCCACGGCCGGTCCGGTCTATTTTCTTCCGTGTTTCGACTCCCCAGGCAGCGCTGGGAGGAAAGGCGCATCTGCGAGATCGCCGAGGAGTGTCTGGCCCGCGTGGGATTGGAACGTTTCCGCCACGAACTGGCTCGAAACATTCCTTATGGCGCTCAGAAGCTCTTGGAGCTCGCGCGGGCTTTGGCCGCCCGCCCCAAAGTGCTTCTCCTCGATGAGCCCACCTGTGGCCTCAACGAGAGCGAAAAAGCCCAGATGATGGAATTTATCGGAAAATTGCCCAAACAGGGCCTCACGGTGCTTCTGGTGGAGCACAACATGCACGTAGTCATGGGGCTTTCGGACCTCATCACCGTCATGAACTACGGAAAGAAAATCGCCCAGGGCACGCCCGAGGAGATCTACAATAACCCCGTGGTCATCGAGGCTTATCTGGGCCGGAGCGAGGGCTATGCCGTTGCGAGTTGAGGACCTTGTGGTGAGCTATGGTGCGGTGGAGGCTCTGAAGGGCGTGTCTTTGGAGGTGCCCGAGGGACAGATTGTGGCCGTGCTGGGAGCCAACGGAGCTGGCAAATCCACCCTCCTTAGGACGGTCTCCGGTTTGGTGCGAGCCAAGGCCGGCAAAATCCTCTACGACGGCCAAGATCTCCAGGGACTTCCGCCCCACCAGATTGCGCGCCTGGGGATTGTGCACATTCCCGAGGGCCGGCGGGTTTTCGCCACCCTCACCGTGGAGGAGAACTTGAACCTTGGAGCCTACGGCTGCCCTAAAGAGGAGGCTCAGCGGGCCAAAGACCGGGTGTTTAGGCTTTTTCCGGTTTTGCGGGAGCGCCGCAGGCAGCTGGCAGGAACCCTTTCCGGCGGAGAGCAGCAAATGCTAGCCATCGGCCGGGGCCTCATGCGCTCCCCAAAACTCATGCTCCTCGATGAACCCTCCCTGGGCTTGGCCCCGCTCCTTGTGGAACAGGTGTTCGCCACGATTGTTCGGATCAACAAGGACGGGGTGCCAATTCTCCTTGTGGAGCAAAACGCCAGGAAAGCCCTGGAAATCGCAAACTACGCGTACATCCTGGAGGTGGGGAAACTCACTCTTTCCGGCTTGGCCGCCGAGCTCGCGCAGGACGAGCGCGTGCGCGAGGCTTATTTGGGTGGTGCCGCTTACGAAAAGCGGGTTAAACTAGGGAGGGATAATGCGCATTGAATCGCACCCAATTCTGAGCGTGACCCGCCCTGAGCCTTTCACCTTCTTCTTCGGAGAAACTGAACTTTTGGCTTATCCCGGAGAGACCGTCGCTTCGGCTCTCTTCGCCCACGGGATACGCACCTTCGGCCACCACCCCAAGGACGGCTCTCCTCAAGGGATCTTCTGCGCGAACGGCCAGTGCGCCCAGTGTTTGGTCCTCGCCGACCGCCGGCCGGTCAAGGCCTGCATGACCTTGGTGCAGCCGGGAATGCGGGTCTCGCCCTTGGACGGGCTCCCCCAACCGCCGCCCGCACCGGAGCGCCTAGGGTTCCGGGATGTGGAGGAGGTCGCGGTGGAGGCTTTGGTCATTGGCGGAGGGCCCGCAGGCATGACGGCCGCGGTGGAACTGGGAAAATTCGGAGTCCACACCCTGCTTGTGGACGACAAACACCGCCTGGGCGGAAAGCTCCTCTTGCAGACCCACCGCTTTTTCGGTTCCCGGAGCGCTGTGTACGCGGGCACACGGGGAATCGTGATCGCCGAAAAACTCGCCGCTGAAGTTCAGGCCCAAAAAACCGTGGACGTGTGGCTCAACTCCCCGGCCTTGGCGGTGTTCAGCGACAAAAAGGTGGGAATCCTCAGGGAGGGCCGAAGATACGTGCTCGTTCAGCCCGAGGTTTTGGTGGTGGCCACCGGCGCGCGGGAGCGCTCCCTCGTTTTTCCCGGGAACACTTTACCTGGGGTGTACGGAGCCGGCGCCTTCCAGACCCTGGTGAACCGCGATCTGGTGCGGCCAGCGGAAAAACTTTTCGTGGTGGGCGGAGGAAACGTGGGCCTCATCGCTGCGTACCACGCCCTCCAAGCCGGGATCGAAGTCGTGGGCCTGTGTGAGGCCCTTCCCGAATGCACGGGCTACAAAGTGCACAAGGACAAACTCCTGCGCCTTGGGGTGCCCATCTACACCGCCCACACCGTGGTGGCCGCCCACGGAGTGGAACACGTGGAGGGGATCACCATCGCCCAGGTAGACGAGAGATTCCGCCTCATTCCTGGAACGGAAAAGACGTTTACCTGCGACACCATCCTTATTGCCGTGGGCCTCGATCCGGTGGACGAGTTCTACCGCAAAGCTCAGGAGTTCGGGATCCCGGTGTTCGCCGCCGGTGATGCTCAGGAGATCGCGGAAGCTTCGGCCGCTATTTTCACCGGCCGCATCGCCGGAAGAAAAGCGGCTTGGGCCTTGGGTCGGGAAGTCCCCATACCTCCGGAGTGGGAGAAAACCGCGGCGATCCTGAAGTCAAAACCCGGAAGAATCCATGCGCGGTCCCAGCCCCCCCAGCTTCCCGTGTTCCCCGTCATCCACTGCGTACAGGAGATCCCCTGTGATCCGTGCGCTTCCGTTTGTCCTTTGGGGTTGATAGGAGTGGATCCGCAAGATATCCGCCAACCGCCGCGGTTCACCGGGGAAAAGCCATGTAGCGGGTGCGGCCGGTGCGTGGCCTTCTGTCCGGGTTTGGCCATCACGCTCGTGGACTTCCGAAAAAATCCGGAAAACCCCACGGTGAGCGTGCCCTGGGAGTTCGTGGATGTTCCGACGCCGGGAACCCGGGTTCTTGCGGTGGACGCGCAGGGAGCGCCGCTTGGGGAGGCGGAGGTGGAAGGAGTTGGGCGGGTGCCGGGCGCGGACCACACAAAAATTTTGCGGCTCAAGGTGCCCAAGGAGTGGGCCCTGCGGGTGGGAGGCGTACGCCTCAGGACCTCGGTCCCGGAAATTCCGCCCGAGCCCTTGCCTATCCCCAACGAAGCGGTGGTCTGCCGGTGCGAGCGTGTCACCGCCGGGGAGATCCGCAAGCTCATTCGCCAGGGAGTACGCGATCTCAACGAGATCAAGGCGGTGACGAGGGCGGGAATGGGGGCCTGCGGCGGGAAAACTTGCCGGAACCTCATCCTGCGCCTGTTCCGCGAGGAAGGGGTCCCGCTCGAAGAGATCACAGATTCGACCATTCGGCCCCTGTTCATGGAAGTGCCGCTTGGGCTCTTTGCGGGAATGGAGGAGCCGTGAGCTACGACATCGTGGTGATCGGCGCGGGAAGCGTGGGCACGCCTGCTGCATTCTATCTCGCCAGAGAGGGACTGAAAGTCCTGGTGATCGACCGTTTACCAAGTCCGGGTCAAGGGTCGAACAAGGCCGCCATCGGCGGCGTCCGGGCTACGCACTCCGATCCTGCCAAAATCCAGCTGGGCCTACGCACCATTGAGATCCTTTCGCACTTCGCGGAGGAATTCGGCTATGACGTGGAGTGGCGGCCGGGCGGGTACATGTTTGTGGCCTACCGGGCCGAAGAAGAGCGGACCCTTCGGGATCTTGTGGCCCTGCAGCGCTCGTTTGGCCTGGACATCCGTTGGTGTGGCGCGGAGGAGCTTCTGCGCATCGTGCCGGACCTCAACCCCGAGGGGCTGCGGGGTGGAAGTTATTCGCCCGGCGATGGCCACTGTTCCCCTCTCCTTTTGTCTCACGCCTACCACGAGCTAGCCAGGAAAGAGGGCGCGGAGTTCCGGTTTGGCGAGGAAGTGGTGGGGATTGAGGTGCGCGGCGGCCGCGTCCACGCGGTGCGCACTCCTAAAGGCGTGTATCCCGCGGCGGTGGTGCTCAACGCGGCGGGCGCCTGGGCCGCCAGGATCGGAAAGTTCCTGGGCCTGGACCACCCGGTTTATCCCGACTGCCACGAGGCTGGCATCACCGAGCCCGTGGCCCATTTCCTCGACCCCCTCATCGTGGACATCCGACCCGGCCCGGGCTCGGCTAATTGCTACTTCCACCAGCTGGCCACGGGGCAAATCGCTTTCTGTATCACCCCTGAGCCGCCCATCCTGGGCGAGGACCGTCGGGAAACCAGCGTCTTCCTCCCTCAAGTAGCCCGGCGGATCATCCAGGTGGTGCCGCGGCTTGCGGGGATTCGGGTACGTCGCACCTGGCGCGGTCTTTACCCCATGACTCCCGATGGCCTTCCCCTCGTGGGGTGGGTGGAGGGCGTGGCCGACTACCTTGTAGCCATCGGCCTTTGCGGGCAAGGGGTGATGCTTGGCCCGGCTTTGGGCGAGCTTTTGGCGCGTCTGGTGACAGAGAAGCTGAGAAGCGAAGACCGCGTGGTGCTGAGAAACCTCTCCCCTAGCCGTAGCTTCCAAGTTCAGGAAGCCCTGCGCTAGACCCAGACGGCCAAAGCTTTCGGATGGACCTCCACCTCCAGAAGGGAGGTGCGCTCGGGCAGGAGCTCGCCGTCCATGTGCACCACGAGGGGCCGCTCCGCGCGGATCCGGGCGCGCTGCACCGGCACGAGCTTCGTGCGGGAGAGGGAAAGGTAGCTTCCGTCCCGGGTTTTGGGCAGCACCGCCAACCGCACCAGACGCGGATAGTGACCGAGGAGAGCGAGATCCAAAAGCCCGTCATCGGGCCGGGCCCTGGGGGCCAACAGGAACCCACCGCCCGCCCACGGCCCGTTCATCACCGCCACCGTGAGGAGATTCCCCGCGTAACGCCAGTCCTCAGCGGACACCTCCATCCCTACCGGGCGGAACCGCAGGGCCTCGAACACGGTGGCCAGAAGATACCCCAGCTCCCCCCGGAGAAAACGGTGGGTGAGGTAGTCCCAGGCGATCTGGCCGTCGATCCCCATGCCTAAGGCATTCAGATAAAACCGGCCGTTGGCCTCGCCCACGTCCACCAGGCGGGGTCCTCCCTGGGCCAGTCGTTCCACAGCCGCACGCACATCTGGGGGGAGACCGAGGGCCCGGGCGTAATCGTTGCCCGAGCCCAGGGGGAGGATGCCCAGCGCGGTGCTCGTCCCGACCAAAGCTTGGGCCACCCCGTGGAGGGTACCATCTCCGCCGGCTGCGACCACGACCTCGGCCCCTTGGGCGCACAGCTCGCGCCCCAGCTCCTGGGCATGGCCAGGAGCTTCCGTGCGAAAAATCTCGGGTTGGATCGAGAATTCCCGGAAAATCCGGCGTACTTCCTCTTCCCGCTCGCCCGCTTGCCCCCGGCCTGCCACAGGATTCAACACCACCGGGATCGTACGCATGATGGCCGAATGCTAACCGGTTGAGGGTCAGACCACCACTAGGAGGGCGCCGGGGTGCACCCGCACGGAAAGCTCCGCGGTGCGGGGGAGAAGCTCACCGTCCACGTACACCCGCAAGGGGCGACTCGTGCGCACTTCCACCCACCGGACCTGTGCCGCGTGCACTCCCCGAAGGCCAAGGTGTTTTCCCTGCCGCACCCGCAGGAGGATGGGCACGCGGGCCAGGCGCGGGTAGTGCCGGATGGCGATGAGGTTCAGGACCCCGTCGGTGGGGCTAGCGCCGGGCGCGATGTGGAAACCGCCGGCGGTGTGCGAGCCGTTCATCACCGAGACCATAAGCCCCGGCCCGGAAAACTCGCCAGCGTCGCTCCGTAGCGACAGTTCGAAGGGACCGAACCGCGCCACCTCGTACAGGGCTGCCCAGAGGTACCCCAGCTCCCCCCGCAGGAACTTCCAGCGTATGAAATCCTCGGCGATCTGGCCGTCGATGCCCATCCCTAGGGAATTGAGGTAAAACCGGCCGTTGGCCTCCCCCACGTCCACGGGCCTGGGCTTCCCCTTCTCCAGGCGGCGCAAGGCCTCCTCTACGTCCACCGAACCCACAAGCGAGCGGAGGAAGTCGTTTCCCGAGCCCAAGGGAATGACCGCAAGGGCAGTGGAAGTGCCCACCAGGGCCTGAGCCACTTCGTTGAGGGTGCCGTCCCCGCCGGCCGCCGCCACCACCGGGACTTTCCTCCGCACCAGTTCCCAGGCCATATCGGTGGCCTCCCCAGCTTTGGTGGTCCGCAAAAGCACCGGGGAGAGGCCCAGGCCGCGCAGGCGCGCCAGGAGCTCCTCAGCGCGGGCCGCAGCCCGGCCGCGGTCGGCCACCGGGTTGAAGATAACCGGAAGCTCTATCATGGGTGCCATTTTACTCCGGGGAGTCCCCGGTGAACTGGGCGGAGAGCCCCACCACGGTGCGGGCTCCCCAGGCAAAGCCCAGGGCGGCCATGAACACGTTGGCGGCGATGATCCCCCACCACACGCCCCGTTCGCCCAACCCCAGGGCGAGGCCCAAGCCCCAGCCGCCTAAAACTTGGAGGACCACGGTGCGCAGGACAGTGAGGAGGAGGGCGCGGCCGCCCATCTTCACCCCGTTGAACATGGCCGAGGTGAGCATGCCGAGAGGCACGGTGGGTAAAAACAGGCACATCCAGCGCAGGAAGGCCACGAGGTCGGGGCGCAGGGCCTGGCTTCCCGGGGCATAGGTGAAGAGGAGAGCAAGGAGAGGGGCACTGGCCGCCACCAAGGCTGCGATTCCCATCTGGATCGTCGCTCCCAGACGAACGGCGTACAGGTAAGCGGTGCGAAGTTTTTCGCCTTCCCGGGCACCGAAGGCTGCGGCGGTCACCGCGGTGACTCCCGTGGCCATACCGTTCATGGGGATGGTGCCCAGGGTGACCACCCGCCAACCGGTGGCGAACACGGCCACGGACCGCTCACCTCCCACCCGGAGAAGGATCCCGTTCACCGCCAGCATAGCTAAGGACATGGAAAGTTGCGCCAGGGACGCAGGGATTCCCACGCCCAGGATTTCCCGCACCAGGGCTCGGTCCCAGCGGAGCTTGGCGGGGGAGAGCCGAAGGTAGGTGCGGGGCCGGAGGAAGAGCCAGTAGCTGAGGAGGAGGGCGGAGGCGAAGAGGGAGGCGAGGGTAGCCCAGGCTGCGCCAGCCACACCCAGGCCGAACGTGTAGATGAAAAGCGGATCGAGTCCGACGTTGAGGAGAGAGCCCAAGATCATGGCGTACATGGCACGGTGGGCGTCCCCTTCTCCGCGCAGGACTGCGGTGCACAAGTTGGCAAAAAAGAGGATCACGGCTCCGCCGAAGAGGATCTGGGCGTAGGCGGCTGCTCCTTGGGCTGTGGTCCCGGTGGCGCCAAAAACGGCGAACAACGGGGAAGCCAGGGGAACGCCGAGCAGGAAGACGGAGGAGCCAAGGACTCCCAAAGCCAGGGTGAGGAGGGCGGCGCGTTCGGCTCCGGCTTTGTCCCGGGCTCCGATGCGTCGGGACACGGCCGAGCTTCCGCCCACACCCAGTCCCGTGGCCAGGGCCATCATGCCCATCATGAACGGGAAAAACAGGCCCACGGCGGCCAGAGCCTCGCTGCCCAGGCCTGAGACCCAGACCGCGTCCACCACGTTGTACAGGGACTGCACGAGCATAGCGGCCATCATGGGGAGGGACAGGCGCAAGATGGCCCGCTTGGGATGGCCAAGAAGCGTGTGAACTCCTGGGGTTAAGCGATCCATGCAGGTCCGCTCCAACTCGAAGGAGGATTTCCCCTGCTAGGGAAGTACAAGTCTCGCCTTTGGAAAACGCGCGAACAAAAAGGGATTATTCGCGGCACGCGTTCACCGAAGCTCAAGGGTATCCTGTTTCCCTTGTACGTTGGGAAGTGAAGGAAGCGCACGGTCTTCCCGTCCGCTCTTTTCAACCCCTAACATAAACATACAGGGGTACCCTAGCCCTTTCCCTCTCCAGGAGGGCGAGGGGAAAAGGAAAGCGGGGGAGGAGAAAAGAAAAAGCAGGAGAGCAGGTGACCTTTTTCGCACCCCCTTCTCTCTTCTTCATCCCCTCTCACCTGTGGTTTCTTGGTCTCCCCTCTCCCTGTGGTTCCTCAGCCCCCTTTCCCGCTGTGATTCCTTATTCGCCTCTCCCCTTCTGGTCCCTTAGTGCTCCCTCCCCCCGGTTCTATAGCCCCTCTCCCCCTGTAGTTCCTCAGTCTCCTCTTCCCCTGTGATTTCCTGAGTCCCTGTCCCCCTGTAGTTCCTTAGTCTCCTTTCCCCCTGTGTTTCTTTAGTCCCCTCTCCCCCTCGGGTTCTTTAGTCCCCTCTCCCCCTCTGGGGGAGAGGGGAAAAGAAACCCCCCTCCTCAGGAGAGGGAAAGAAAACCTCGGGAGGGAAAGGGAAAAAGAAAACTACCTCCCGAGGAGGGAGAGGGAAAGAAAACCCGGAGGGGGAGAAGAAAGCACAGAAGGAAAGGGAGGAAAGTGCGGAGAGAGGGGGAAGGAAAAAAATGGGGGCCGATGAACGGCCCCCAAAAGCGGTTGGTGCTTTTTTCTCTTACCGTGGGGTCGGCGTGGGCGCCGGCGCCGGAGCAAACAGCTCCCCGAACAGGAACGTGGCCGAAAGCACCAAGCTCTCCCCGAGCTCGCTCTGCAGCACATAGGCCGCGTCCACAGAGAGCCCACCCAGGGAGAACCCCGCGCCCACCGTCACGTAGTACCTGTCGAAATCGAGCTCCGGCACCACCAAACCCGCGCGGATCCCCAAGTTCTCGATGAGCTGGAACCCCAGACCCACGCGGAGGTTCTTCACCGCAAAGGCGCCGGTGAGCTCCACGTCCGCGCCCAGGATGAGGGCGCCGTCCAGGAGCTTCCCAGCGAGCCCCCCGCCTACTCTAAAAGCGCAGTTGAAACGCGAGGAGGTGGCTGTCCCCCAGTGCCGCGGGAACGAAAGCGTAGTCGATGCTCATCCACTCCAGGGGTCGCACGCCGAGGCCCACCCGCCAACTCCCGTGCGGTTCATCAAGCAGCCAATCGTACCCGGCGCGCAGGGACACCCAGGCCAAGGAGAGCTCCGCCCCCAGCCGCAAGCGCGCGAACCGCGGCCGCCGCAACCCCCACTCGTAGCTCCCCGCCAACACCACCTGGTCCTCCCGCAGCCACACGGCCGCGCCCACCCGGGCCAGCCAGGGCACGTAGTTCACCGGCTCGCCCACCGTGCCATACCAGCGAACTTGGGCATCGCCGATGTCCGTGGTGGTCAAGCCCAGGGCAACCGGGAGCCCCCACAGCTCGCCCTTCCAGCGCAGCCCCGCATCCACCCCTACCCCGAAGCTCATCCCTTCCAGAATGCGGTCGTGATAGACCTTGGCCGTGACACCCACGGATAAGCCGGGCCAGCGCGGCGAGGGCAGCCCCATCGCCGCAAGGATCACATGGGAGCTCGCACTGAACATCCCGAAGTTCCCTTCTTCGTCCACGTAGGGGATGTTCGGGATGATCACGGAAATCCAGCCGAGGCCAAAGCTCAGGGGCGTGGAACCCAGGTACAGGCGGGGACGCTCTTCGCCCACGGGCGGATAGCCCGCGAACATGAGGTATTGGTAATGGATGTCCAGGCCCATCCAGTTCGTATACATCCCCTCAGCGAAGAACCCGGAGAGCTCGGCCAGACCCGCGGGATTCCAGTAGGCCGAGGTCGGTCCAGGCACTGTGGCCACCACCGCTCCCGCCATGCCCAAAGGGCCCACCCCCACACCTATGCGGGCGAAACTGGCCGCGTCATAACCAGACGGCACGTCCTGAGCCCAAACCATCGAACCCCAAAAAACTGCCGCAACCAAGATTAACAAGAACCTGTGCACCTCGTCAGCCCTCCTTTCCCCAACAACTAAACCCAATGGTAGCGCCTGCTTAGCGAAGGATCACGAGTTTTATCGGGCCAGAACGCAGGGTTTTCCCGACCAGCTCCGCCTGCAGTACACACAGATAGACCCCGTTGGCCAAGGGCAGGCCACGGCTGTCCTCTCCCCACCACAGGAGCTCAGGCCCCCTCGCCCTGGCCTGTCCTACCTGCCGGCCGGAAAGATCAAAGACCTCCAGGGTCAGAGTGAGCACGGGCTCGGCCACGCTGAGGGAAAACCGGACGGGCGTGGTTCCCCGCCAGGGATTGGGCTCGACCAGGAATTGGGGTTCCCTTCGCGTTCCCTCGTCCGGTGGTGGGGGCGGCTCCTCCCCCGCGGGAGCGGCCTGGGCGTCCGCCGGGCCGAGGCGGCGCCCCTCCGAAGAGAACCGGAGGACCACGCCCGGGACCTGGACGTAGATCCAATAGCCCTGCCAAGGATCCAGGGTCTCGGCGGGGAAGTACCGGCGCTCCGCCGGGGCATAGCCCCACACGTGTGGCCGCACCCAGCCCGCCGCCACCGCTTCCGCCCAGGTCCTCTCCTCCCCGGCCCGGAGCACCCGGATCGCGGAAGCGGGGAGGGGCCAGGGCGTGGACACGAGGTGCCAGCCCGCCCGGCCCAAGGGAAGCAGCTGGTCCTCTTGGGGCACCGGACCTTGGGCGGTGACCGTACGTGGCCCGGGCAAGCGGGCCCAATACCCCTGCAGGGGGTGGACCTTTTCTCCGGGAGCCAGGGCCCGATACCGCGTGCCGTCCCAATGCCAGAGGGTGACCCCGAAGATGTCGCCCGGCTCACCCAAGGTGGGCACGGAGACCAACTGCCAACCGGGGACCGTGTAGCGATGGGTGAGGGCCGGGCCGGGGGAGGGGAGGGCCGGGGGCAGGAGCCGGAGGCGGCCCCAGCCGTGGACGTTGTCCTTCCCGGCCGGGCCCAGGTCCACCGCCGCCGACTCCAACCAAAACCGCACCTGCTCCGCGGTCCAGGTGGGGTGAGCGGACCAGACCAGGGCGGCGGCACCGGCCACATGCGGCGCCGCCGCCGAAGTCCCGGCAAAACCCCCCGGCCCAAACGTCCAGGTGTCCACCCCGTCGGGACCCAGAAGGTCGGGCTTCGTGTACGGGGTGGGGTTGAGCCGGCTGACGTTGGTGGGGCCTTGCGAGCTGTACGGGGCTGGGGGGCCGTACTCCCACCGGTGCCAGGGGATGGCCCCGACTGCCAATGCGAACGGCGCATCCGCCGGAGTAGGAATGGAGCTTTCCGCCACGCTCACCGCCAGCTTCACGTGGGTGGAGGCGAAGAGCTCCAGCCGGACGCTCCGCGAAACCCTGGGCCCGTGAATGAGCACCCCGTAGGGTCCGGGGAGGACGGGCACAAAAAAGGCGTGT
>CALKCH010000034.1 GCA_938083225.1 Candidatus Bipolaricaulota bacterium | reverse complement strand
GACTCGGCATGGGAGACGCGAAGGTAAAGAATGGCTCCCGCGCGAAGCACCCGAGGAGAAAAGGAGGAAAGAGCACGACGATAACCTTCCGGACCGCCTCGGGAAAACTCTACCACCACTGTTTCCCCGTGCCGCGCGGGGGATCGCTGAAGCTCGCGGTTGAGCCGCTGGATCAAGAAATCCCAGAGGTGAGGGTTGACGACAGCGTAATTTTCTTGGGAACGGCGCGAATGCAATCGGCCAAGGCCAAGCGTTTCCCAAATATCGTCCTCCGTAAACTTTTCCCAGAGGAATGGAAAATCATCCAGGACCCGGAGCATCCCCAGGTGGTAAGCGCAAGCTCGTTCCCATACGGGCAGGTAAGAAAGAAACTGGATGAGCTCGGATTTCCCTGCCGCCGGACGTCCAAGAAGAACGAGGTAGGGCAGCACCTCATGTGCCAGGAAGGTCCTGTACTGCAGGTTCAAAAGGCGAACAATGGCTGCCACCAGTTCGTGGGGCGGTTGGTCGGCGTTGATGCTCTCCACACGATCCGCCCGGCGGGCGTGCCAAGCGGAAAGCCAGGCAGTTACAGCGGAAATGGTTTCCTTGGGTAGAATAGAACTAGACTCAGCGCAGGCTGATTGCCGGAAAAGTAAAACTTCTAACGGAGCCTCCAACCGCAGGAAAACGTCGGGCCAAATGATCTTGTTCTCCAGGTCCTGGAAGGTCTGAAGAAACGCGGTTTCATCGGAAACCGAAGCGTAGGCAGCGTAGAAGGCCAAATGAGTTTCCTCCACCACTGTTTTCCCTGCTTCCAGCGCCTGGCGGACGAGCATCTGTCGGGCGGGCAGTTCCACCAACATCTCCTGAGCCAGGCAAGGCCAATGCTGCAGGGAATCCAAGCCCATTCGCGCCGCTACCTCTTTCCCGAGGTCTGGCAAGACGAGGAGTTGGTCGGGAAAGTAACGGCGAAGGAGGGCGAGGACTTCGCCTGTTCCCAGGGCTGGCCATCCCTCAAGGGCTGCGTACATGTGAAAAAGAAATGGGCGGAGGAGGACTTGAACCCCCGACATCTCCCCCGTGAAGGGAGCGCTCTACCAGCTGAGCTATCCGCCCGCGGGGTTCATTTTAGGGGTCTTGGGAGAGGGGCTCAACCCTTGAGGGAGCCGGCCAAAAGTCCGCGCATGAAGTAACGGCCAAGGAAGATGTACACCAAAAGAGTGGGCAAGGCGGCAAGCAACGCCCCGGCCATCTGCACGTTCCACTCCACAATGAACGAGCCCGCCAAGTTGTTGAGAGCCACGGTCACCGGTTGCACGGCGGGGTTCTGGGCCACGGTGACGGCAAAAAGAAAATCGTTCCAGATGGAGGTGAACTGCCAGATAATCACCACGGCAAATCCTGGCAAAGAAAGGGGCAGCATGATCCGGCGGTACACACCCAAAAGTCCGGCGCCATCGATCCTGGCCGCTTCCACCAGCTCTTTAGGCACAGTGGCGTAATAGTTGCGAAAAATCAAGGTAGTAATAGGAATGCCATAAATCACGTGGGTGAGAATCAGCCCAGGAATAGTCCCATATAGACCGATCGCCCGAAGAGTTTGAACTAGTGGGATCAGGATGCTCTGGTAGGGAATGAACATCCCGAAGAGGGCGAGGGTGAAAAGCATGTTGGCTCCGGGGAATTGCCAGCGGGAGAAAACGTAGCCGTTCACAGAGCCCAAGAACGCGGAGATCAGCGTGGCCGGCACCACCATCATCACGCTGTTGAGGATGTTTGGAGCCAAGCCCTGATAGCCCATGCCTCCAACCAGGGCGCGGTGAAAACTTTCCAGAGAAAAGGAATGGGGCAGGTCCCACATGCGGTAAAGGTTGACCTCGGCAAAACTCTTCAGACTCGTTACCACCAGAACATACACGGGCAGGAGGTAGTAAACAGCAAATCCAAGGAGCACAAGATAGAGGATTAGCCGGGTAAACCGGAACCTCATGCCTCCACCTCCCGCCGCAAGCTGTGTCGCAGATAGGGAATGATGAGGAGAGAGACAATCACCAGGAGAATGACAGCGATTCCTGCCCCTTGTGCGAAGCGATTCGCGCGAAACGTAAGTTCCCACATAAAATAAGCAGGAACATCGCAGAAGTAACCCGGGCCTGGCCCGGTCATAGCCACTACCAAATCGTAAATCTTGAGGGAGATGTGGCCGAGCACGATCATGGCCCCAAAAGTTATGGGCCTCAACATGGGAAGCACTACAAAGCGGTAGATCTGAAGCTCAGATGCCCCGTCTACTCGCGCCGCTTCGCGCAACTCTTCAGGAATGCCGCGCAACCCCGCTAAGTACATGGCCATGACGTATCCGGACATCTGCCAAATGGCAGCAATGGCCACAGCGATGATCCCGATGCGAGGATCTGTGTACCAGCCGGTCTTCAAGAACCCCAGCCCCATCATTTCCAAAAGGAGGTTGATCCCGGTACTGCCCATTTGTGGGCTACCAGGGTTCAGGAGCCATCGCCAAACCACCCCGGTGACGATGAAGGAAAGGGCCAAGGGGTAGAGGTAAACGGTGCGGAAAAAACCCTCCCCTTTGATACGCCGATCAAGCAGCACCGCTAAGAGAAAACCCAGCGCTAAGGAGCCGCCCACGAATAGCCCTGTGAAAACACCAAGGTTACGCAAAGTGATGACGAAACGCGGGTTTTGCCACAAACGCAGGTAGTTGCTAGCTCCAACGAAGGTGTAGTCGGGGACCAAACGATTCCAGTTGGAAAAGGAGACATAAGTGGTGAGCCCAATGAACCCGTAGACGAACACAAGCACAGCCAAAGCGGAGGGAAGGACCAGCAGAACACTGAGGATTGTGTCGCGTTTTAAGCGCCGCCTCATGTCAAGAAAAAGGGCCCGGCCTTGGGCCGGGCCCTTTCCTCCCATCCCGCTATTGGCCCAGCGCGGCTTTGGCTGCGGCCACAAGCGCGGCCTGGGTCCTCGCTACGTCCCGAGTCACGAGGAAGAGGTTGATAGCGTCCTTGAAGTCCACCACCCAGGACTCCGGCGCGGCCGCGCCGTGCATGACGCTGGGCACGATGGCATCGCGGGCCCAGTCATCCATACAGGACTGGAGGTACGGGTTGAACTGGGCCTTCTCCTGCGGGGTGATGTCCGTGCGAGCAGGGATGGAGCCCTTGCGCATGTTGAAGGCGATTTGGCCAGCCTTGGATCCACAGACCTCTAGCCAGCCCATGGCGTTGATGGGGTTGGAGGCCCGCTTGGGAAAGGCGAAGGTGTCGGAGAGGGCCACGAACACGCCCTTTGCGCCAGGAACAGGAGCCCAGCCCACGTCCACACCTTTGGCCATGAACCAGCCCATGGCCCAATCGCCCATGACGTTCATGGCACCATTACCCGCAGCGATGTACTCCAACACCGTGTCCCAGGTGTGCGCAGAATAATCGGGGTTCACATAGTCCAGGATCTTCTTGAGGATCTCCAGAGCCCGGGTCACACCGGGATGGGTCCAGGACGTCTCTCCGGTCCAAAGGCCACGGTACTCGGCAGGGGTGAGGGTGCTAGCGAGGATCGTCTCAAACAGGTGCGGCGCCTCCCAACCACCGGCGTTGGCCAGGGTGATGGGGACAATGCCCCGGCCCTTGAGGAATTCACAGATCTGGAAAAATTCATCCCAGTTGGCCGGTGGAGTCAAGTTGTACCTGGCAAAGATATCCTTGCTGTACCAAAGCACGTTGGCGCGGTGGATGTTCACGGGCACGCCCCAGTAGTGATCTTGGTAGCGCAAGAGCGTCAACAAGTCTGGTGGGAAGACTTTGTCCCAGCCGAAGATGGAGTACAGGTCATCCAGAGGATGCAAGTAGACCTCGGGGCTATATCCTTCCACCTCCAGCCCGGCGTGGAGCTGGAAGGCATCGGGTGGGTCGCCGGCAATAAGGCGCGGCTTGAGCACGGCCTTGAAGGCAAAACCCGCACCTCCAGCGACCGTGGCGTTAACTACAACTACATCCGCATAAGCTCCGCGGTAGAGGGCGAAGAGGGCCTCCAATCCCTCGGCCTCACCGCCAGCTGTCCACCAGGAACCCACGACAAGCTTCCCCCCGCCGAACAAGTTCTCCACGCGGTTTGGGTCCCAAACCGCCAAGAACGCCTTGGCCCAGGTCTCTTCAGGGATCCAAACCTTGGCACCAGCTGGAAGCACAGCATCCAGTGTGGGAATGCGGGCGAACGTGGGGTCCACGAGAGCTTTGCTGTTCGTGGCCCGCATGACAGCCGGAGCATAGGCTTTGTCACCGAACACGGCTAAGGCTATGTCGCCAGGCGTAGCAGATTTGTCTAACACCAGGGGAGTGCCAACCTGAGCCAACCCCAAAACGCCAAACGCCACTAGCACCGCCAACCACCTTAAGAATTTCGCCGCACGACACCTCCTTTGGTGAAAGATGATACCCCGAATCGTGCTCCCGCCTGTCACCCCCTTTTGTCCTGGTTAGGACAGCTAATTAAACTGCAGCGCTAAATTTCTTCCAGCTCCGAAAGGAGGACGGAGAGGGATTCGCCCTCCTTTTTACGGGTGATCTCCACCAGCCCCAGTTTGGTGATCTCAATGAAGTCCGCGGGGACCCGGTCTTTTTTCAGACCTTCCTTCAAGACCTCGATGACCTTCTCCCGGTCCTTCTCGTTGGCCATGTCCACAAAGTCCACGATGATGATGCCGGAGATCTTGCGGAGCCGGAGAATCCGGGGAATGAGGCGAGCGGCCTCGAGATTCGTGCTGAAAATAGCTGCTTGCTGGTTCTTGTGCCGCACATCAGAGCCAGTGTTCACGTCGATGGCCGTGAGAGCTTCTGTCTCGTCCACGGTGATGAATCCCCCACCCTTAAGAGGAATCTCCCGGTCCATCACCCGCGCCAGCTCCTCCTCCACCCCGTACCGGATGAAAAGAGGGGTTGTCCCCTGGTAGAGGCGGACTCTACCTTTCAGCCTGCTCAGATGCAGGTAATCTAAAAAGTCCAGGATTTCCTGGTAAGTGGCCTCATCATCGACGATGAGAGAGTCCACATCCTCCAAAAAACGGTCGCGCACGGTAGTGCGCACGAGGTCCAAGGGAGTATATAAAAGCTTGGGTGGTGCGCTTTTCTCCGCGAGTTCCTGCAAGTTTTTCCACAGTCCCAAAAGATATTTGAAATCGCGCTCTAGGTCTTCCCAAGAAGCCCGAAAAGCCGCGGTGCGGGCGATGAGCCCTGTATTCTCCAGCTTAAGTCCGTGGGCAATTTGGCGGAGCCGCCGCGCTTCCTCCCGGTCCTCGATGCGGCGGGACACGCTCACCCGCTCTTCAGTGGGAAGGAAAACCCAATATCGTCCGGGAAGGCTAAGTTTCGTGGTGGCCTGGGGATTCTTTTCGCCCACACCCTCCCGCCGCACTTGCACGATCAGGCTCTCCCCAGGCTTCAGCACTTTTTGGATGGGGGGAACACCCCGGCTGGGCTCGAAACCCTTGGCCCGGAGCAGACCGTCGTGAAGTTCGTGGGCCGCAAGAAAAAGGGGCTTCTTCTCCCCCACTTCCACGAACGCCGCGCCCAACCCAGGAAGGACTGTCTCTACTTTCCCCTTGTAAATGTTGCCCACCAGTGGGCGCCGGTCGGGAAGCTCGAAATGAACCTCTACAAGCTCCCCATCTTCTACGATGGCCACCCGCTTCCTCTGGCCCTGAGGCAAAGGCTCTACGGTGATGAGAATGTGATTCCCCTTGATCGTGCCGACCTCCTTACCGTCAGGTCTGGCCTGGCACCACCAGTCGGCTCAGGTCGGCTATCTGGAGGAAAAGGCGGGAAAGAGCGGTAAGGAAGCCCAAGCGATTAGCGCGAAGCTTTGGGGCATCGCACATAACCAGGACTTCTTCGAAATACTGATCGATCGGGACCTTCAGGGCGAGGAGGGCGTCCAAGGCCTCGGCCGGCCGGCGCTGGGCAAGGGCCGCTTGCACCTGCTCCCTAACCCGCAAGTACAGGTGCCCCAACTCCCGCTCCACCTCCTCTTGAAATAACGCGGAATCAAAACCCTCCACCTCGTGGCCGCGGGTGATGTTCCGCACCCGGCCGAAGGCCAACGCTAAGTCAACAAGCTCCTTCTGCCCCACACGCTCCTGCAGGGCCTGGGCCCGCTCCCAGACCCCCAAAAAATCTCCGGTCTTTTGAGCTAGCACAGCTTCCGCCACATCGTAGGAAATCCCGCGCTCCTCCAGACCTGAGCGCAGCCGCTCCCATAGGAATTCCTTCACCGTTTCCACCGGTACGGTGCCAGGGTACTGAACCCCAACCTCGTCGATCAGCGAAAAAACGTTGAACTGAAGGCCTTTTTCCAGGACGAGACGAATCACGGCGCTCCCGCGCCGCCGCACTCCATAGGGATCCCGCGAACCGCTGGGCACTTCCCCCACGCGAATGGGCCCGATCACGCCGTCCAGTTTCTCCGCCAAGCTCAGGGCTACGCCCAACGGTGTTGTGGGAAGGCTATCCCCTTTTCCCCGCGGCCGGACGTGCTCCTCAATGGCCAAGGCCACCTCCTCGGGTTCGCCGTCAAGGCGGGCATAGATTCCACCCATCACGCCCTCTAACTCTGGAAATTCCCGCACCATCACGGTGAGGAGATCGGCCTTACAGAGAAGGGCCGCCCGGTCGAGGAGATCCAAGGGAAGACCGAGCTCCCGAGCCAAACTCCGACAGATGGCCCGGATCCGCTCCACCCGGTCCCAAACGGTGCCCAAGCGCGCCTCGTACACGATTTCTCGCAACTTTGGCACACGGCTAGCCAACGAGCGCCCGCGATCATGGACGAAAAATCCCATGGCATCCCCGAGACGAATGCCCACTACCCGCTCGTAACCCTGGCGAATAAGCTCAGGGTCGCCCTCCCCTTCGGCGAAGCCCAGGAAAACCTCGGCGATACGGCCACCGCGGGTAAAGGGCACGAACTTCCCTTCTTCCCGCAAAGCTGCCACCACAACGGGCTCAGGAAGGGTTAAGAACTCTGGAGGGATTCGGCCCACCACAGGCCTGGGCCACTCCGTCTGGCCAAGGATCAACGTCCAAAGTTCCTCGGAAAGGACGGCCTGGGCTTGGTACTCCGCCTCTACAGCGCGAATGGCCTGCCGCAGGAGCTCTTCCCGCTCCCTAGGATTCGCAAGAACGCGGGCCTGGGTGAGCGCCGAGAGGTACTCCGCAGGAGAGGAAAGCTCCACCTCGTGCCCAAAGAACCTGTGCCCTTGGGTTCTGCGCCCAGCCGAGACCCCGGCCACCTCTACGGGCACCACCTCGTTCCCTAGCATCACGACCACCCAGCGGATGGGCCGGAGAAACGCTCCGCCGTTCCAGCGCATGGTCTTCGAACAGGGGATATCCCGTACCGCCTGAGGAATGAGATCCTTGAGGAGCTCCTTTGTCGGTTGGCCAGGGCGTTCCACACGCAAGAAGATATATTCCTTGTCGTTCACTTTCCGGCGGACCAATTTTTCGGGCGAGGCTCCATAGCGCCGGAGAAAACCGAGGGCAGCAGAGGTTAAATTCCCTTGCCCGTCCAAAGCCACGGAAACCGCAGGCCCGCGGATTTCCTCCACCATTTCCTCTTGTTGCTCGGCTACATCCTCTACGCAGAGAGCAAACCGGCGCAGGGTCCAAAAGAGGCGAGCCTCGCCGTGAGGAAGGCGGGCCTCCTTGAGTCTTCCGAGGAGGTTTTCTCGGAAGCTTTGGGCCACGGCCTCTGCTTCCTCGGCGGGCAGATCTTCCACCCCCACCTCAACGAGAAGCGTGGGCACGCACCGCCTCCGTCAGATAAACCTCAGCGCAGGCGCGGGCAAGGCTGCGCACGCGGGCAATGTAACTTTCCCTTTCGGCTGTGGCCAACGCCCCACGGGCATCCAAAGTATTGAAGAGGTGGGAGCAGCGCAGGGTATGATCGTAGGCCGGGAAAACAAGGCCCGCAGCCAAACACTCTTTGGCCTCCACTTCGTGGAAGTCGAACATTTGGCGAGCTCGTTCCACCGAGGCTTTCTCGAAGTGATACACGCTGAATTGCCGCTCGCGCTCGCGGAACATCTCTCCGTAGGTCAGCCCATCCGCCCAGCGCAGGGCGAACGCGGACTCCTCGCCCTGAAGGAACAGGGCGATGCGCTCTAGCCCATAGGTGAGCTCCACCGAGACGGGGGCCAGGTCTACGCCCCCCATTTGTTGAAAGTAGGTGAACTGCGTGATTTCCAGACCGTCCAGCCACACTTGCCAGCCCACGCCCCAGGCGCCTAAAGTCGGGGATTCCCAGTCATCGTGAGCGAACTTCACATCGTGTTTTTTCAGGTCCACACCCACCGCCGCCAGGGAGCGCAGGTATAGGTCCTGCACATCTTGAGGCGGGGGCTTCAGGATCACTTGGTACTGGTGGTGGAGGCCGAAGCGGATGGGGTTTTCCCCATAACGACCGTCAGCGGGACGGCGGGAGGGCTCCACATACGCTACGCGCCAGGGCCGCGGGCCCAACACTCCGAAGAACGTCGCGGGGTTAAATGTGCCCGCGCCTTTCTCCACGTCGTAGGGCTCAACAATGGCGCAGCCTTGCTCTCGCCAAAAGGCGTGCAGGGCCAGGATCAAGTCCTGGAAGGTCTTCATGCGCTTTTGGCCACCTCGACCACTTGTTCAAACGCCCGAGGATCCCGGAGAGCCAGCTCTGCCAGGATCTTACGGTTCAGTCCGACCTGGGCTTTGCGCAACGCCCCCATAAACCGGGAATAGTTGAAGCCGTAGGGGCGGACAGCTGCACCGATCCGCACGATCCAAAGGCCCCGAAAGCTGCGCTTCCGCAGCTTGCGGGAGACAAAGTGATGCCGAAGCGCTTTAAAAAGCGACTGCTTGGCGATGCGGTAGCAGTTTTTCCTCTTCCCCTTGTAGCCTTTGGTCGTGTCCAAGATTTTCCGCCGGCGTCGGGCGTGTTTAACTCCACCAGGGACGCGCATTTTTCCCTCCTAGATTCCCAAAAGGCGGCGCATGATCTTTTTGTTGGCGCCGGTGACCTCCACCGGCCGGCGGGCCCCGCGCTTATATTGCGCCCGCTTCTTCGTGAGCTTGTGCACATAGCCGGCCTTGCGGTGAAAGATCCGGCCTGTCGCCGTGATCTTGAACCTCTTCGCGGAAGCCTTGTGGGTCTTGCCGGGTTTCATCCACCACCTCCTTTTCGGGAGTGCGGGGCGAGGAGGATCTCCAGGGTGCGGCCGCGTTCCACCGGCTCCTGTTCCACTTTTCCCAGATCTTGGGTCAGCTCAGCTACCCGAGCCAGAAGCTCTCTCCCTCGATCGCTGTGGACGATCTGGCGACCCTTAAAGAATACCGCCGCCCGCACCTTCATCCCCTCCGCCAAAAACTCCCGAATCCGCTGCACTTTGGTGTTGAAGTCGTGTTCACCCGTCTGAATGGTGAACTTGACCTCTTTAACTTTACCCGCCTTGGGCTGCTTTTTCTCCCGCTTTTGCAACTGATACCGGTACTTCCCGAAGTCTACAATTTTACACACCACCGGTGTCGCCTCTGGGGCGACCTCTACCAGGTCCAACCCCCGCTCTCTGGCCAAAGCCAAGGCTTTTTCCAAGGGGATGACCCCCAAGTTCCTCCCGTCGCTGTCGATGAGCAAAACCTCTCGGGCCTTGATTTGTTCGTTTACCCGAAACGACCGCTTAATAGACCAACCCTCCTTTCCTCGCCTATTCTAAGACGAGCTCCGCGGAGCACCATAAAGACCGCGCTCACGAATGAAGCGATCCACCGCCTCCGGGACGAGCCCGGCGGTGGAAAGCCCCAACCGATACCGACGCCGCACCTCCGAAGAGGAGAGAGCAATGGGCGCTATGTTCAGAAAATGAATCTCTGCCCGATCAAACGGAGGTTGAGAAAAGGCGTGCAAATCCACGCCCGGCCGTGGTGCCACGATAAATGGACACATCGTGAGCAGGCGAGGCCATTCGTGCCAGATCTCAATTTGGGAGAAGATATCCGCACCCACAATGTACACAACCCCTTCCGGATGTTCCCGCTCGAGCTGGGCAATGGTGTCCACCGTGTAGGCCGGGCCGGGCCGATCCAGTTCTGCTCGGGACGCCGAAAGTCCAGGCCGGCCAGCGATGGCAAGTTTCACCATCTCATAGCGCAGTTCTCCGGGTACACCGTCCTCCACCGGGCGGTGGGGCGGCTGGCCGGTAGGGATTAAGAGAACCTGGTGCAACCGAAACTGGCGCAGCGCTTCCTCCGCCACTCGCAAGTGCCCGATGTGAATGGGATTGAACGTTCCCCCGAATAGCCCCGTTCTACCCGCCAAAGGCAAAGGTTTTCCCCCCAATCCTCACCAAGGTGCCGGGCAGAAGGCCGCGCCGCCGCAGGACCCGCACCACTCCCAGCCGCTCTAATTCCTCCCAAAAATAATCCAGGGCGTCCGGCGTGGAGAGATCCAGCCGGCGTACAAGCCTCTCCACCTCTGGACCACGCACCTCCACATTTCCCCCGTCTTCCACTACCTCGTACGGCGGAGGGCCGGGCGTGAGGTCCCAGACTTTCTTGCGCGCCCCCTTGGGTTTCTCTTCCCGGGGAAGTTCCTGAAGTTTTCGCCAAAGGACCTGCACTAGCTCCTCCACCCCTTGGCCAGTGAGAGCGGAAATGGGGTACAACTCAATCCCTTCCCGGACAAAGCGCTCTCTTTCCCGCTCCACCTCCGCAGGGGAGAGGAGGTCGATCTTATTTCCCGCTACGACCTCGGGCTTTTCCCGCAACTCCTCCCAAGCCCCTAGCTCCTTGCGGATCGCGAAGTAGTCGCTGAGGGGATCGCGTCCCTCCACCCGAGCCAAGTCCACGACGTGCAAAAGAAGCCTGGCCCGCACGGCATGGCGCAGGAATCTATCGCCCAGACCTCTTCCCTCGTGCGCGCCTTCAATGAGCCCGGGCAGATCGGCCATGACGAAGCTTTTTCCCTCGCCCCCGCGCACCACTCCCAAGTTGGGCGTGAGGGTGGTGAAAGGATAGGCCGCCACTCTCGGCTTTTTATCGGAAACCCGAGAAAGCAGGGAAGACTTCCCCACATTGGGAAAACCGATGATCCCCACGTCGGCCAAAAGGCGGAGTTCCAGGCGAAGCCAGCGTTCTTCCCCAGGTTCTCCTAGCTCGCGAATGCGGGGGGCTTGACGCACGGAGTTGACAAAAGACCGGTTTCCTCGTCCCCCAGCGCCGCCCCGAGCCACTACCACTTCCTGCCCCTCTTCTACCAGGTCAGCTAAGACTTCACCCGTATGAAGATCGCGGGCCACAGTGCCCAGAGGGACAAGGATCACCAGGTCCTCACCGCGTTTGCCCTGCCGGTTATTGGGGCCGCCGGGGCCCCCGTCTTCGGCGCGGAAGTGCACCTGTTGATGAAGGTGGGCAAACGTGTTGACAGAGCGACCGGCCCGCAAAATTACATTTCCGCCGGAACCGCCCCGCCCACCGTCCGGCGAGCCCCGGGGGTTGTACCGCGTGCGGTGGAAACTGAGAAGGCCGTCTCCGCCCTTGCCGCCGACCACGTGGATGACCGCTTCGTCAAACCGCACCTTCTGACCCTACTTTTCCTCCCCCAGGGGGATCACGTTCACGTAGGTGCGCTTGCGGCCGGCGAATTCCACGAGGCCGGTAGTAGTGGCAAAGATGGTGAAGTCCCGACCCATCTTCACCCCACGGCCGGGATAAAACCTCGTCCCCCGCTGGCGAACGATGATGCATCCGGGCCAAACTAGCTCCCCACCGAACCGCTTCACGCCCAACCGCTTCCCCGGGGAGTCGTGCACGTTTTGGGTGGAACCGCCGCTAGCCTTGTGCGCCATATCCTGTCACCTCCTAAACGAGGACGTCCAGCCCCACTTCCCGCACCGCGACCTTGCCGGGGCGATCCTGAGCCAGACTCCTCAGCCCTAACACCATCGCTTCCATGATGGCGTCGATCTCGCGGTCCAAAAAGAGGTCGGACCGGTCCACCCGAAAGCGGAGGACCGAACCCTCATGGGACACTTCCGGATCGAGGTGCAGGTAGTTTTTCATCGCCAAAATGGGAGCTTCCACAAGCATAGTGGCAGCGAGCCCCTCGGGAGAGTCATCCCCGTACAGGGTGACCACCTGCACCCTCCCTTCCTCGTCCCGTTCGATCAAAATCTCAACCATGTTGTTCCTGCTCCATGGCCAAAATCTTCGTGCGCATGAAGGGCTGCCGATGGCCCTTTTTGCGCCGATAGCCCTTCTTGGGCATGAACTTGAAGATGATGACCTTGGGGAGCTTCCCGATCCCCTGAACCTCTCCCACCACGCGCACGCCTGGAACGTACGGTTTCCCGACTTCGATGCGTTCGCCGTTTCGGAAGAGGAGAACCCGGTCGAAGGTAATCCGCTCGCCCACCTGAAAACCGGGGACGAGCTCGTGGATCAGCTCGAGACCAGGCTCCACGAAATATTGCTTTCCCCCGATTTCCACAACGCCGTACATGTTAGGCCACCTCGTCAATGATACGCTCTTGGTGGCACAATCCTACCGAATAACCGCCCCCGGTTCTACCTCCCGATCTGGACCGATCAAGGCCAGTTTGCCCTCGGAAGCAGCGAGGATCATGCCTTCGGAACGGATGCCCCTGATCACCGCAGGCTTGAGATTGGTCACGGCGGCTACGAGCCTGCCCCGGAGCTCCTCCGGCTTGTAGTGGTGGCGAATCCCCGCCACCACCTGGATCTGGCGATCTCCAAGATCCAAAAGGAGCTTCAGGAGTTTATCTGCACCGGGCACTTCCTCAGCGTGCACGATGCGGGCCACACGCAGGTCGATCCTGCGAAATTCCTCAATGGACACCAACCCTTCCTCCTTAAGCATGGCGTACCTCCGCTTGAGATCCTCCACATCCACGTGAGCCAAAAGGGGGCGAGGCTGGGCGGTCAACGGAACACCCGCGCAGCCCTCCTCTAGGTCCGCGAGCTTGGGCTCCCGGAGTCCCAAAACTTGGTAGACCTCCCGGGAAAACATGGGAACGAAGGGATCGAGGAGGATGGCCAGGGCTTTCACCAGGTGCGCGGCAGAAGCCACGGCCTCCTCGTCGCCGGTGACCCAGGGCGCGCGGCTTTGGAAAAAGCGGTTGGCGAAGTCCGCCAGCCTGGCCACAGCCCGCAGAGCCGGAGCCAACTGGCCTCCGGCCACCGCTGCCCACACCTCCTCCACCACGCTTAGGATCGCTTCCCGCACCACTTGGGCCGTGGGCTGGTCCGGGACGCACCCCTCATGCTTGTTCCACACAAAGGAAAGCACGCGGTGCACGAAATTCGCGATGTTGTCTACCAAAACGGCGTTGACGGCCTTGTCCAATTCCACCCACGAGAACTCCGCGTCCTTCCCTTCGGGGCGGTTGTAGAAGAGATAGAACCGCCAGTAGACCGGAGGTAAAAGGACCAATGCTTCGTCAGCGAAGATCCCTATGCGCCTGGTTTTGGAGAACTGTTCCCCGCCTTCCCAGTTCAGGTATTCGGTGGCGGAGATCTGATCCGGCAAGTGGAATGGCCGACCAGTGGCCAAAAGAAGGCCGGGCAGGATCACGGTGTGGAAGGGGATATTGTCCTTGCCCTGGGTGTAGATGTGCCAAACATCCTCCCCGTACCAAAACTCCTGCCAGCGTTCCTCTGGCCCCAGGCGGCGGAAATGCTCCACGGTAGCGGAGAGGTAGCCCAGCACCGCTTCCGCCCAAACGTAAATCACCTTGCCCTCCGCTCCTCGAAAAGGAGCAGGGATCCCCCAGGAGATGTCCCGGGTGACTGCGCGCGGCCGCAGCCCCTCCTCGATCATGCGCTCCGTAAACAACCGAACGTTCCCCTGAAAATCACGGCTTCTCACGTAGTCCAGAAGCTTGGGCCGCAATTTCTCCAGGTCCAAATACCAATGTCGGGTGGATTTGCGTATCACATCAGTAGAGCCACAGAAAGCACACCGGGGGGCAATGAGCATCTCAGGCTCAAGAAGGGTCCCACAGGCATCGCATTGATTCCCCTGAGCGTAGGGATAGCCGCACTTGGGACAAGTCCCGATGATGAACCGATCGGCTAGGAAACGCCCACAGGCCCGACAAAAAACGCGTTCCTCTTCCTGAGAGAAGATGTACCCGTTCTTCTCCATTTCTCGGAAGAGGGTGGTCACCATCTCTTTGTGAACGGGGCTTTCGGTGGTGGTGTAGTTGTCGATGGCCACTTCGAACTCTCGCAAGATGCGGACGATCTCCTCGTGCACGCGGCCAGCGAGCTCCGCGGGGCTTTGACCCAGCTGTTGGGCTTCGTACTCGATTTTTGTGCCGTGGGCGTCAGTGCCCGACACGTGGAGTACCTCGTACCCGGCCAACCGATAAAACCGGGTGAACGCGTCCCCGGAAAGGAGGCAACCGATGAGGTTCCCCAAATGAGGTACACCCGAGCCATAGGGCCAGGCGCTGCCCACCAAGATCCTCTTCACGTTCGGTCGCACTTCCGCCCTCCGATGGGGGCGATTATAGCCAATGCCGGAAGACTTGTTCTGGTAAACTATGCATCGTGCGGCCGGCAACGATGGGCAAAGAATTGGTGGTGAGAACAGCCAACCGAGTTGGCCTCTTGGCCGATATTGCCAAGCTGCTTTCGACTCAAGGGATTAACATCTGGGCGGCAGCGGTGTTTGTCCTCGGCGAAGAGGCCGAACTCCACCTGGTAGTGGACGCCCATCACTATGCGCTGGAGAGCTTGCAGAACGCGGAGTTCCCCACCGAGGAGCGGGAAGTAGTGCTCGTAGAGCTCCCCAACCGGCCGGGTTTTTTACGCCGGATCACAGACGCTTTGGCCCGCCAAGGCTTGGATATCCGCTATCTCTACGCCTCCGCCGCCGAGGACACCCCCCACACCCTGGTGGTCTTCTCCTGCACCCACAACGGGAAGGCTGTTCTCCTTCTGCGCGAGCGCTAAGCGAGCTGGGAGGTGCAGTTCGGACAACGCACAGCCCCAATGGGGATCTGCGTCTTGCAATAGGGGCATTCCTTCGTGGTGGGCACCGGAGCTTCTTTGGGCTTGCGCATCTTTAGGACCGCGCGCACGAGGAGGAACATGACGAAGGCGATGAGGAGGAAATTGATGGCGTTATTGATGAACCGGCCGTAGTAGATGGCGGGAGCACCGGCCTGGCGGGCAGCTTCTGCGGACGGGTACTTCTCCGGTCCCAACACCACAAATAGGCTAGAGAAGTCTACGTTGCCCACCAGTTTCCCTATAGGCGGCATCACGATGTCGAAAATAAAGGAGTTCACCACCGCCCCGAACGCCGCGCCCATCACGAAGGCCACGGCGATCTCCACAAGGTTTCCCCGCGCGATGAAGTCCCGAAAGTCCGCCCAAAACTGTTTCATCGGCCCTCCTTGCTTTTGACCATTTATAACGCCGCCCTAGCTTCGTGGGCAAACGGTGCGCTACCATTCGCGGCGTGATCGGCACCTGGATCAATATGGGAACGGTCGCCGTGGGCGGGTCCCTGGGGTGGATCCTGGGTGCGCGTTTTCCTTCGCGGGTGCGGGAGGCGGCCACCCTGGGGGTGGGGCTCGTGACCCTTGTCCTGGGGATGCAGATGGCCCTCAAGACCCAAAACGTCCTCGTGCTCCTCCTCTCCGTGATCGTGGGTGGCGCTGTGGGTGGGGCGTTGGGGATCTCCGCGGCCCTGGAGCAGGGAAGCCAACGGGTGGAAAAGCTCTTCCGTGGACAGCCGGTGGCTCAGGCCTTCCTCACCGCAAGCCTTCTCTTTTGCGTGGGCCCGATGACCCTGGTGGGCGCTATTCAGGACGGCCTATTTGGGGATTGGACGATCCTAGGTGCAAAAGCCGTCTTGGACGGGATTTCCGCGGCGGCCCTTGCGGCCGCCCTTGGCCCAGGGGTGCTCCTTTCCCTGTTCGTGATCCTGGTCTACCAGGGCGGGGTGACCCTCCTGGCCCGCGTCTTAGCCCAAAGCCTCGCGGGGTTCAATCCCCAGCATCCGGCGGTGCTGGAGCTCACGGCTGCAGGCGGGGCCATCGTTCTTGCCATCGGCCTGAGCCTCCTGCGAGTTAAGGAAACGAAGCCCGCGGACTTCCTGCCCGCTCTCCTCCTCGCCCCTCTGCTCGCCCTCCTTTTCCACAGGCTGGGATGGTGACCCTCGTGGTCCGTTTTTTCCAACGCTTCGACAAGGCCATATGGGCGTTGGTGCTGACCCAGCTCATCGCCTCGGCCGGGTTCTCCCTGGCTCTGCCGTTCGTATCCCTGTACCTCAACCGGGACCGAGGACTTTCCATGAGCCTGGTGGGCACGCTCATGCTGGCCGCGGCCCTGGCCGGAGCTGTGGGACAACTTTGGGGCGGAGCCCTTGCCGACCGGGTGGGCCGTAGGCTTGTCCTTTTGGGAGCCCTTGCCTCCCGGATCCTCGCGTTCTCGGCCTTGGGGTGGCTTATCAGCTCTGTGGGCCCGGTGAGTGCCATCGCCGCTGTCTACTTGGCCGTGCGTCTGAGCGGAGGATTAGCCATGTCCCCCATCTCTGCCCTCGTCGCGGACCTGACCCGAGGAAAACGGGTGGAGGGATATGGCATCCTGCGGGTGGGCGCGAATGTGGGCTGGGCCGCCGGGCCAGCCTTGGGTGGGTATTTGGTCTCCCTTTTCCCCTACTCCGCGCTCTTTCTGTTCGGCGCAGCTGCCACAGGTCTCGCACTCTTGTTGGTGTTAGGGGCCGTCCGCGAACCCCACATCCCCAGCTCAGGGGAAGAAATCCACGTACTCACAGCTTTTCAAGACCGCACTTTTCTGAAATTCCTGGGGCTCTGCTTTCCGGTGTTCCTCGTAGCCGGGCAGCTCGTCTCCACCCTCTCCGTCTTCACTGTCGCTAAAAGAGGTTTGACGGAAGCCCAATTCGGGGGGCTCCTCACCCTCAACGGGCTTCTTGTCGTGGCTCTGCAGTATCCGCTGGCCCGGGTCACGCAACGGGGGCCACGCCAACGAGGATTGGTGTGGGGCACTCTCCTTTATGCTCTGGGCTACCTCGGCTTTGGCTGGTTCAAAACTTACCCCCTCATGTTTGGAGCTATGGTCGTGGTGACCTTGGGCGAGATGCTCTTTTCCCCGGTGTCTTTAGCCGTGGCCGCGGATTTGGCCCCTGCCCACCGCCGGGGCCGATACCTGGGGGCGTTTGGCCTCACGGAAGCCGTGGGCTGGTCCGGCGGAGCCTTCTTGGGCGGAATCCTTTTGGATTATGCCCCTAACCCCCAGACCCTATGGGCCAGCTTGAGTTCACCGGGATTCCTGGCCGCGGGATTGTTCCTCACCGTGAGCAAGCTCTTCCACCGCGCGCTCCAGGAAAAGGCCGCGCGAGCCTTTGACCAGAAGGACGGCCGGTCCTGAACCCAGGGCTCTGCGGATCTCAGAGATAAGCTGGAGGAGCTGAGCGGGCTCGGCGAGGCCTGGGCCATCGAAAGCCGAAAAGGCTGCGCTCATCCGCGGACCATAAGCGAACAGAAAATCCACGCCCAAACGGCGGGCGGCCTCCGCCACGGCCCGGTGAAAGAGCTCCTCCTCCGGTCCCAGTTCCAGCATGTCCCCAAGGAGAGCGGCTCGAACCTGCACGGGCAGTCGGAGTCCCCTCAGAGTACGCAACGCAGCGTGTACCGAAACGGGGTTAGCGTTGAAGCAGTCATCGAGGATCCAGCCGAAGGGCGCGGGGCGAAGCTCGAGCCGGTGGGGCAGGGGTGGAACTTCGGCCATAGCTTGGGCCGCCAACTTTTCCGGAACACCCAGCCCCCAGGCCAAGGCCAACGCGCCGCAAGCCAGCACTGCTCGATGGGCTCCCAACAACCTGAGCTTCATCGGAATAGCTCCAGCCGGGGTCTCGGCAACGAACCTGAGCCCCTGCGGATCATCGTCCGTGATATCCCGGGGAAAGAAATCCGCTTCCGCGGTCTGTCCGAACCGCAGAGCAAACCCATCGCAGTGCTCCACGCGGACGCGGAGTTCGGGGAAGTCCCAGGCCAGGGCAAGCACCCCCTCTTCGGGAAGGGTTTCGGCCAAGGTCCACACCGCATCCGCCGCTTGCTCCACACTGCCCAACAGAGCCAAATGGGCCGGGCCCACCGCGGTGATCATGCCCGCCCAGGGTTGCAGAAGTTCGCACAGCCGCCGAAGCTCCTGAGGATCGCTTTCCGCGAGTTCGAACACCCCAACTTCTGCATCAGACGGCACGGAGAGAAGGCTGAGGGGAACGCCGATGTTTGTGTTATAGCTTTCGGGAGCCCGGTAGGTGCGGTAAGTGGTGGACAGAGCCGCCGCCAAAAGCTCCTTAGCTGTGGTCTTTCCCACGGAACCCGTGATGCCTACGGCGATGAACCCTAGCCCCTGGCGCCGCCAGCGCGCCAGATTCCACAGAGCTTCGGGCACATCGGGCACAAGGAGGAGGTTATGCCCCACTCCGGGATCACGGGAAACCAGGGCTCCCACGGCTCCTTTGGCGAAGGCTTCGGCCAAGAAATCGTGCCCGTCGTGCTTCTGGCCGCGCAGGGCCACGAAGAGCTGGCCGGGCTTGATCTGCCGGGAGTCGGCACAAGCACCGCTTGCCTCATACGGCGCCCGCGGACGGAGGATCTTTGCCCCCAAAACCTCCGCCGCCTCCCGCAGATCCCACATGCCTAACCCCCGAGCGGAAGGATCAGGGAAACCTTCCCATAGACCACATGGCCTGGGAACTTCTGAGACACGGAATCTACCCCGTATAACCAGGCCTCGCCCATGATCTCAGAGATGAGGTCCACGGCGAAAAGCTCCACGGTGAGGGTGTCGTAGGTGGGAATACCATCGATGTAGTCCAGCACGTCCTCCAGGCTCTTGAGGACTGGGCTAGGGTCTCCTTTCTCCCGGAGGCGAGGCCCCCCGTAAGCGCGCAGCACAACGTACGGTGTGTCCAGATCAGCAGGGATGTTGATGGATCCTTCGAGGGTCCGCGTTTCCCCCCGCCAGGTCCTCACCTCCACGGTGAATTCCACGGTGTCTCCTGGCCGATACTCCGCACGCTTTACGGAAAGATCGAGGATCTCCAGGGCTGCAAACCCTGGGTCCACGGTGGCATCCAACTCCACAGCCGAGAGCAGAGGATCGCGGAACTCGTTGTAGGCCAAGAGGTCCAGGATCAACGCTGCCTCCCAAGGCGCGTACACCGCGATGTCCGAAGTGGACAGGAACACGTTTTCTCGCACAAGAGGGCGAGGCAGCCCGCGGCCGCTGATGCGGTACTTCACCCGCACCGTGCCCGGGCCCACACGATCCAGGGCGGTATCCAAAGCCTCCACCCCTGCCGCGTAGAACAAAAGGGGCAGGAAGCGGGGTTCGTCCACGATCTGCGCGGCCAAGCGCCCTTCCCTTTCGCCCTGCACTTTGATCTCTATGGCAATGGAGGAGGGAAGGCGATCGGTGCGGCCGGCAATGCCAGCCCAGCGGTCCACGTAAAGACCACCGCGCACATCCGCAATCGTCCCAAACTTGTAAGAGACGTCATAGGCAGCCACCGTGTCCAGGACCGAGGCGCCGGTGAGGAAGTAGCGGCACGCTCCGGTGTAGAGGAAAGGATGGCCGAAGGCCAAAATTTTCTCGTCCTGAACTAGAGTTACTGTGCCGAGAGCTCCCACCACGAAGTCTCCGGTGGACAGGGCTACACCCACCGGCGCGCCGGGTTGAAATTTCATGGCTTCTAGGCCAGCGCTGGCTGGTGCGGCCATAACCCGGGAAAAACCCAGTTCAGAAAAGCCCGGTAAGCGGCGTTGCCAGCTAGGAAGGAGATCGAGAAGCGGGGAGTCGAACCGGGAAAAATCAAGGCCCTCCTGGAGCAGACGGATACCCCGAGAGGAAAGCCCACTGATCACGATGGGCACGGACACAGGCCAGGCCACAAGCGTCCCCTCCGAAATCTCCGAGGGGGGCACGCGAACCAAAAGGACGCGGTGGATCCCCAAAGCTCGGAGATTGCTGTCCTCGGGGACAGGGAGCTCTTCCTCCAAGGCCTCAAGGAGGTTGAGCATGGGGTGAATAGGGGTGACCAATCCCAGCGGCCGCTCCCGATCTAAGGCCCAGGCTGCGGCGCGCGACAGAGCTCCCGCCAGTTTTCCTTCCAAGTACACGGGGCTTCCGGACATGCCTTGGGCAATGCCCCCGGAGCGCTGGATGGCCTCGCCATACACCCGCACTACAATGAAGTCGTTGCGCTCGCCTGGTTCGTCCAGAACACCCACGACTTCCACCTCGAAACGAGAAATTTCCTGACCCTGAACGACGGTGAGGCCATATCCCTTCATGCCGGGCTGAATCTCCTTGAGGGAAATGAACTCTTCGCCCCACACGCCCACGCTCACCAACGCCGCCAACAAGAAGATCATTGGGCGCATCTTGCCTCCTTGGCCAGGGCTACGGCCTTGGCCGCTCCTTCCTCCATGGTCCGCACAGGAACGAACCCCGCGGAAGCCAAGATCCTTTGGCCTTCTTCCTCGTTAGTACCCACGAGCCTGATCACCACAGGAAGGGAACGGCTGTGCTGGGCCTCCACCACCCCGCGGGCCACTTCATCGCAACGGGTGATCCCACCGAACACGTTCACAAACAGAACCTTGACCCGCTCATCTCTGGGGATGAGCTCGATCCCGGTTTTCACCCGTTCGGCTCGAGCTCCACCTCCGATGTCCAGGAAATTCGCGGGCCGGCCGCCCGCTTGCACCACCAGGTCCAACGTGGCCATCACCAAGCCCGCGCCGTTGCCCAGAATCCCAATGTCGCCGTCCAGCCGGACATAGCTCATCCCCGCTTTTTTTGCCTCCGCCTCAACCAAATCGACCTGAGCTTCCTCAAAGCCCTGGAACTGAGGCCCGGGTGAGTGATCCTCGTCGATGATCACTTTGGCGTCCAAGGCCAGAAGCTGCCCTTCACGTTCTGCCAGCGGGTTGATCTCTAGGAGATTGGCCTCATACCGAAGGAATGCGGACCAAAGTTTTTGGGCTACATCCATGAGCGCGGGTCTCAGGTCTTTGGGGGCGAGAGCGAACAGACGGCGCAAGCGGAAGGCGGCGGGGCCTTCTAAGGGCGGGATGTGGACTTTGCTCACAAGCTCCGGGCTTTCCCGGGCCACTTCCTCGATATCCACCCCGCCGCGGGAAGAATACAGAAAAAGGGGCATGCGGGCCGAGCGATCGAGGATAAGCCCGAGATAATGCTCAGCGTTTGCCTCCACAGCCTCTACCACAAGCAGTTTTTCCACGGGAAAGCCTTTTAGGCTTTGCCCCAGAAGCCCTCGGGCCACGGCTTCCGCCTCCTCGGGTGTGCGGGCCAAACGGATGCCCCCGGCTTTTCCCCGGCCACCCACGGGAACTTGAGCCTTGAGCACCACAGGACGCTTCAGCCTCTCCGCCACCCTCCGGGCCTCTGCGGGCTCCGTGACCACCTCTCCCTCGGGAACCGCGATCCCCTCCCGTATCAAGATCTCCCGGCCTTGCCATTCCAAAAGCCGCACCCTTCCCCCTTTCTGCACAAAGGTTACCCGCGCAACCTCCGCCAAGCCAGGGACAACCAAGCTCCGCTTAGGGGACAAACTCCGATGTCTTGCGCATTTTCCCAGTTTTGGCTAAGATTTTCTTGGTTATGGAGGAAATTCGGGCTCCTGACTACGACGTAGACAAGATCAAGGTCCTGGCGGACATGGAGGCCGTCCGCCAGCGGCCGGGCATGTACGTTGGCTCCACCGGCCCAGACGGCCTTCTCCAGATGATCTACGAGGTGGTGGACAACGCTGTGGACGAAGCCTTGGCCGGCTTCTGCACCGAAATCGACGTGATCATCCACGAGGACAAACGCGTGACCGTGCGCGACAACGGCCGCGGCATCCCCGTAGGCATCCACCCTGAAGCTGGAATCAACACGGTGGAGCTCGTGCTCACCACGCTGCATGCCGGGGGAAAATTCGGGGAAGGCGGATACAAGGTCTCCGGAGGCCTCCACGGCGTGGGAGTTTCCGCAGTGAACGCTCTCTCCGAACACCTGGTGGTGGAGGTGCGCTGGAGAGACGGAAAGATCTATCGCCAGGAGTTCTCCCGGGGGGAAAAGCTCACCGAGCTCACGGCGGTGGGAGAAACCAAGGAGACCGGGACCACCATCACCTTTCTTCCTGACCGTGAGATTTTCGGGGACATTGCCTACAACTTTTCCAAGCTCACCCATCGGCTCCAGGAGCTGGCGTATTTGGTGGCCGGGCTCGTCATCCGCCTGGACAACCGCATCACCGGGGTCAAACGCACCTTTCGCGCCGAAGGGGGTATCGCCGCGTTCGTGAAAGAGCTAGCGGTGGGGAAAGACCCCCTGCATTCTGAACCCATCTACCTTACGGAGGACCGGGGGGACATGGCCGTGGAGATTGCCATGCTCTTCACGGACGCGGTGGAGGAGGAAGTTTTTACCTTCGCGAACTGCATCAATACGCGGGAGGGTGGCACACACCTCACGGGCTTCCGCTCGGCTTTGACCAAGGTAGTCAACGATTACGCTCGGGAAAAGCGCCTCCTTCGTCAGGACGAGGAGGCGATCCCGGGCGAGGCCATCCGGGAGGGTTTGGTGGCCATCGTGGCGGTAAAGCTTGCCCAGCCAGAGTTTGAGGGGCAGACCAAAGCTAAACTGGGTAACTCTGAAGCCCGCGCGTTCGTGGAAGAAGTGGTAAGGGACCAGCTTTCCGCCTATTTTGCGAAGAACCCGAACGTGGCGCGCGCCATCATTGAGAACGCCCTCACCGCCCACCGAGCGCGACTGGCCGCGGCGCGGGCCCGCAAACTCGTGCGCCGAAAAGGTGCCCTTTTTGCCGGTGGCCTTCCCGGAAAGCTTGCGGACTGCACCAGCGAGGATCCCACCAGGGCGGAGCTGTTCATCGTGGAAGGAGACTCTGCCGGCGGCTCCGCCAAACAGGGCCGAGATCGGACCTTCCAGGCCATCCTCCCCCTCCGCGGAAAAGTCCTGAACGTAGAGAAGGCCCACCTGCGCAAACTCCTAGAGAACGAGGAGCTGCGGGCGATCATTACCGCTTTGGGCACGGGGATCCGCGAGGAGTTCGACATTGCCAAGCTTCGCTACCACAAGATCATCATCATGGCCGATGCTGACGTGGACGGAGCCCACATCCGCACGCTTCTTCTCACCTTCTTCTTCCGGAACCTGCGGCCGCTTATAGAAAACGGGCACCTCTACATCGCCAAAGCCCCACTCTATCTTGCGCAAAAGGGAACGACCCGGAAGTACCTGTACTCCGAGGAGGAACTCCAGCAGTTTTTGGCTCAGGCCGATGGCCAGTGGACGGTGCGGCGGTTCAAGGGCTTGGGCGAGATGAACCCGGAGGAACTGTGGGAGACCACGATGAACCCGGCCACGCGCATCCTGCGGAAGGTGACGGTGCGTGACGCCCTTGAGGCCGACGAGATCTTCACCACCCTCATGGGCCACGATGTGGTCCGTCGGCGGGACTTCATCCTGGAGAACGCCCATCGCGTGTTCGCCTTGGACATCTAGTTGCGCCCAGAGCCTCAATCCCGGAAAATACTGGTTAGCTTGGGGGCGTAGCTCAGCTGGGAGAGCGCTGGCATGGCATGCCAGAGGTCACGGGTTCAAGTCCCGTCGCCTCCACCACCTCGAGGACCTGGAAGATCAAACCTAAGCTGCATGGAGTCCCAGGTGGCGCCCTTTTTGTTTGCGGGGCCTGGGCCCACAGACCCGTCGGGTCGCCGCCCATGGGCGGGGTACAAAACGTTGGCGCTGGCCGAAACCGTACGTTGAGCAGCGAAGCCGCCGGGATGCATCCCTCCAGCCAGACCATCCGGGATAGCCTCCGGCTCAGCCGAACCCTTGGGCCGACGTGAGCACCTGCTCGACGTAAAGTCCCAGGACGAGTTAGGGTCCCCTCCGGAGGCGACCTGGGCCTGGGGACCGTCGGGTGCCGTGCCGGGCTGGAGCCAAACGTCGCCACCGAAAGCGCCGCGCGCCCAGCCCCACCGAAAGCACAAGCTCCCTCGCTCTACCTTTTTTTTGCTCCTCGGATAGGGGGACGCGGAATGCGAGTTTGGCGGTCGGCGGCTGCGCTTGCCGAATGGTCTTGTCTGCCGCGGATGGCACGAAGCCATGGCTAACGCAGGCAAAGGAACAGCAAAACCAATCATGTACACCCGCGGGGACACAAAGGGATGGACTCGAGAAGCACAAAGCAGAGGCAACGGTTGGGGCTTGTAGCCTCGGACTGGCCGGACTCATGGGGGCTTGTCCTCACCTTATCCCGTCGCCCCCCAGCCGGTGTTTTCCGA
>CALKCH010000033.1 GCA_938083225.1 Candidatus Bipolaricaulota bacterium | reverse complement strand
AGCACGGGTTCATCTCCAAGTTCCGCGCCGCGGACCTCGTGCGGGATTTGGGACTTTTGGAACGCGCCCGAGCTGAAGCTAAGAAATTGGCAGGAAGAGGAGTCCCTCCGGAACTCGCCGCGGAGGTGGAACGGCGGTTCGGCAAAGACCTGGAACTTCTGGGGGTGTAAATGATCGACGAGGAGACGATGGCGAAAGTGGAAGCGCTGGCCGGGCTCCGGCTCACCCCAGAGGAGCGGGAAAAATTGCGCGCCGATCTCGCCAAGATTCTCGCGTACTTCCAAAAGCTCCAGGAAGTGCCCACCGAGGGCGTCTCACCGTTCTCGCCCTTGCCCCACGTGGTGAACGCACTCCGCGAGGACGAACCCAAACCTTCTTTATCCCAAGAAGAGGCTTTGCAAAACGCTCCGGAAAAGGAGGACGGCTTTTTCTCCGTTCCCCCTCTTTTCCCCGCATGAGGGAAGAAAACCCTGTGCGCGCAGGAGCAGCGTGGGTAGTCAAACAGAGCCGCCTGGTTCGGCTCAATCGCGAGGGCCTGGCGCGTTTGGGGGAAAAGCTCCTTTCTCTTCCTGACCCACAGTGGATTGACCGCTATCATTTTCGCGGCGAAGAAGAAATAACCCTGCGCTATCTTCTCGTCCTCGACGCCCTGAACTTTTGCTTTTGGCCGCCAACCGGTTTTCCTGAGGAGACGGGGGAAATGGGAACGAAGTGGAGCGTAACGGGACCCGAGGGCGAAAAACTCACAGGCTACTACGCCCTGAGCTTCTCTTTGCGCCGGGTAGCCCAGGATTTTCCCGAGTTCTTTTCGCCTGCGCATTTGGCGGCTCTCACTCCTCGGGAGCTCCGGGACCTACTGGGAGACATTCCCCTTCTTTCCTGGCGGGTGGCTGCGGCCCGGGAAGTCGGGATCTTGCTCCATTGTTTCCGCTCAGCCAAAGCGTTTTTCGCGGAGAGCAAAAACTCCGCACGCAGGCTCGTGGACCTCCTCACTGCCCATCTCCCCATGTTCCGCGACGCCGCCCTGTACGGAGGCCATTGGATTCCGTTCGGCAAAAGGGCCCAGATCCTCGTGGCGGATCTGTGGGGCATGTTCGGAGGGAAGGGGCCAGGCGCCGTCCACGATCTTCCCTGGCTCACGGCCTTCGCGGACTATAAGCTGCCCCAGATCCTCTGGAGCTACGGAGCCCTGGAGTTTCACCCAAGTCTTGCGGAAAAAATCGAAGCGGGGAAGCTCATCCCGCGGGGTAGCTCCGCCGAGGTGGAGATCCGGGCTGCGGTGATCTGGGCGGTGGAGGAGTTGGTGGAGATGCTGCGGGAAAAAGGCCGAGAGAGTTTGACCTTCCAAGGGGATTGGCTTCTTTGGCAACTGGCCCAAGCTCCGCTTCCTCGGCCTCACCACCGCACCCTCACCTGGGCCTATTAGCCATGCCTTTCCACATCGTCCGGGAAGTTCCGGGAAGCGAGGCCCGGTTGGGACGGCTCTCCACCGCCCACGGGGTAGTGGAGACTCCGGCGTTTGTGGCTGTGGCCACTCGCGGTGCCGTGCGTGCTGTCTCTGTGGACGATCTCAGGAGCATAGGGGTCCAGATCCTCATCGCCAACACGTATCATCTGGGCCTTCGGCCAGGCGCGCAAACCGTGGCCGAGCTGGGCGGACTCCACGGGTTCACGGGCTGGCACGGCCCTTGGATGACGGACTCCGGTGGGTTCCAAGTGTTCTCGTTGGGCGCAGGAAAGCTCCATGGCGTGGGAAAGATCGCCTCCATCTTCCCCGGGGAAACCAGGCCCAACCCAAGCGGGGCTTCCTTGGTGGAACTCACCGAAGAAGGGGCATGGATCCGCTCCATCCTCGATGGCCGAAAGATTTTCTTCTCTCCGGAGGAAGTGATTCGGATGGAGCGCTTGTTGGGAGCCGATGTCATTTTGCCTTTGGATGAGTGCACTTCGCCTTTCCACGACGAGGCTTATACCCGCTCGGCCATGGAGCGCACCCATCGCTGGGCGGAACGGGCCCTTAGGGCGTTCGAGGAAACAGAAGAGCTCGGACCAAATCCTGAACAAGAACTGTGGGGAATTGTGCAGGGCGGGGCCTACGAGGGGCTCCGGCGGGCCTCCGCCCGCACCATCGCCGGACTTGGCTTCCCGGGCTTCGCCATCGGAGGTTCCTTGGGCAAATCCAAAGAGGACATGTACCGGGTTTTGGAGTGGACCGTGCCCGAACTTCCGGAGGAAAAACCTCGCCATCTTCTGGGGATCGGGACTTTAGAGGACATCGTGGAGGCGGTGAAGCGCGGGGTAGATCTCTTCGACTGCGCGGCGCCCACTAGGCTTGCCCGCAACGGCGCTCTCCTCACCTTCTCCGCGCCTGGGTTCAAACTGAATATCGACAACGCCCGCTTTCGCCGGGATGCGCGTCCGGTGGAGGAAAATTGCGATTGTCCTACGTGCCAGCAGTATTCCCGGGCATTCCTGCACCACCTCCTGCGCGCCGGCGAGCTCTCCTACTATCGGTTGGCCACGATCCACAATCTGCGGTTTATGGTGCGGTTCACGGAGTGGATCCGAAAGGAGTTGGCACAAGGCCGGCTTCCGGCGTTGGCTGAGGCAGAAAGATGAGCGGACCAGAGCAGTCTAAACCGCGGAAGAAGGTGCAGATCTACACGGACGGGGCCTGTTTGGGCAATCCTGGACCGGGCGGGTGGGCGGCGATCCTGGCGTGGGGGCCGCACCGAAAAGAGATCTTGGGAACCGAGCCGAACACCACCAACAACCGCATGGAATTGCGGGCGGCCATCGAGGCCCTGCGAGCCCTGAAAGATCCGGCGGAAGTGGATCTGTACACAGACTCTACCTATCTCAAGCGTGGGGTGAGCGAGTGGCTGCCCCGCTGGCAGGGGCAGGGCTGGCGAAGGAAGGAGGGGAAAAAGCTGAAACCGCTGGCCAACGCGGACCTGTGGCAGGAGCTAGCCCAACTTTTGGCCGTACATAAGGTTCATTTCCACTGGATTGAGGGACACGCTGGTCATCCCGAAAACACCAGGGCGAACGCGTTGGCCCGGCAAGCCATGCGTGCTGCGGCCCGGACTAGCTCCGCCGCACCCGGCTCTGGATGATGAGCGCCCGTTCCACGTCCCCGGGGCGAACCCAACCTTTGTCGATCAGGATCTCGCCGATTAGGCGGCGCCGACCCCCTTCTTCCTGCTCGGCCAGAGCCTGCTTAACTCGGGTGGAGTCAATCGCGCCCAGATCCACGAGGATCTCGCCCAAGCGTTTGTCCCGCTCGAAGTACTCCTCGAGGATGGACATGATCACGGCTGAGCGAGACTTGCGCTGCTGGAGGGCGAGTTTGTCCACGAGGTCGAGCAGGTACTTGTCGTCGTCGTTGCAGTAGAGCGTAATCTGCATACATCACCTCCTCACGGTGTTCGCCCTTTTGCAGGTGAGCGTAACCGTTTCCACTATATCCGAGGGGAGAGCACATGGCAACTGGTCAGGGGGCGGCCTTGGCCACAGCCTGGGCGGCGTCCACCAGGCCGCGGCCAAGGCGCGGGTTGTTAACGGCGAGGGACTCGCACGTCTTAAGAAGGAGGTCCACCGCTTGGGGCCCGGACAGGTTGGGGTTGACGGAAAGCATAAGAGCCAGGGTTCCGCTGACGTGGGGGGCAGCAAAGGAAGTTCCCGAAAGATTTCCCGCTGCCCCGCCCGGGAAGAGGGCAGGGATCTCCACCCCAGGTGCGCTCAAGTCCACCTCCGGACCGAAATTGGAAAAATACGCGAGGCGATCGGCTCTGTCGGTGGCGGCCACGGTGAGAACGAAGGGGGAGCGGCCAAGGTAGTTCACCCCCTCCTTGCCCTCATTCCCGGCAATGGTGACCACCACCACCCCTTTCTCCCAGGCCCGGCGCAGGGCCTCCTCCACTTCCCTGGGCGGGGGAACCCGGGCGAAGAGGCTGAGGTTGATGATGCGGGCTCCGTTTTGCACGGCGTAATCGATGGCCCGGGCCAGGCTCTTCCAGTCCTTCTCGTAAAAGAAACCCCGGGAGTCCAGAAACCGCACGTCCATGATCCGGATCTTGGGAGCCACACCCACCACTTCTTTGGCCTGTGCGGCGATGACCGAGGCCACGGCGGTGCCGTGATGATGGATGGGGGTGCGGCGCCGATGAGCGGGGACGCCCTCCCGAAAATCCCAGCCGTAGAGGTCGTCTACGTAGCCGTTCCCGTCGTCATCGCGGCCGTTTAGGGTTTCCTTGGCGTTGGTCCACCGTGCTTCCGCAAGTTCAGGGATGGAAAAATCGATTCCGGAGTCGACGATGGCCACCACAATCTCTGGGGAGCCTTGGGTGACATTCCAAGCCTGGGGGGCCTTGATGCGGGCGATGTTCCAGGGGACGGAGGGGGCGAGGGCGAGGCTGATCTGGCCCACGTAACCGACGGGCTCTGGGCGTAGGGCTGCGCCCAGAGCCAGGCCCAGGACGAGGAGGAGGGTCCAACGGACCTTGCCCATCACAAAAAGATGGTATCAACTTGTTACCACTACATCAAGGGGACAAAAGTCCAGAAGAGCCCGCGTGCGTGACAGGCTATACTCCCCCCGTGCCCTCCGTTATTCGCGTCCACAACCTGCGGAAGTCCTACGGTTCCCTGAAGGCCGTGGACGGGGCCTCCTTCCGTGTGGAGAAGGGGATGATCTTCTCCCTCCTTGGCCCAAACGGCGCGGGCAAAACCACCACCGTGGAGATCCTGGAAGGCCTGCGCCTACCCGACGCCGGGGAAATCGAGCTCTTTGGGGAAAAGGTCCGGCGCGTCGGCCCGGCCCAGAAGGCGCGCCTGGGGGTGGTCCTCCAGGACGGCACGTTTGAGCCCCTTTTGCGCGTGCGCGAGGTCCTGGATCTTTTCCGCCGGTTCTTTCCCCGAAGCCGGGACCCGCGGGAGCTCCTGGCCCTGGTGGGCCTGGAGGATAAAGCGCGGGCCCTGGTGCGGACCCTCTCCGGCGGGCAAAAACAGAGGCTGGCCCTGGCCGTGGCCCTGATCAACGACCCAGAGCTCCTCTTCCTGGATGAGCCTACGGCTGGCCTCGATCCCCAAGCGCGCCGGCACAT
>CALKCH010000032.1 GCA_938083225.1 Candidatus Bipolaricaulota bacterium | reverse complement strand
TTCCGGGTTGGACGAGGCTCTGCGGCTCTCCAACGAGGATTTCCGGGCGTTCCTGGCAAACTGCACGGATGGCCGAGCCCTCCTTTGGGCCGGCCACGGCTGGGGCCAGCTCCTGGGGAAGATGAACCCGTTCTCCGCGTTCTTTGCCCTCCCCAAGATCCGGGCCATCTACGAGCGGGCCATGGAACTTGCGCCCACGTACATGGCCGGCTCCGCCTTCCAGGCCTACGGAGCGCTGCTGGCGAACCTCTCGGACTACGGGATCCTCTTCGGCGTGAAACTTTCCCAGGCCAAACCCTACTTCGAGAAGGCCATTGAGACCGACCCCACCTACCTCGACCACTACGTGGCCTACGCCAAGGAGTACGCCGTGCGCGCCAAGGATCGGGCGCTTTTTGAAGCGCTTCTCACACATGTCCTTTCGGCACCTGTTGGGAATTGGCCTTTTTGGAATAGACACGCCAAAGACAAGGCCGCCGAATATTTGGAAAACATCGACAAATATTTCCCTTAAATCGCCCTCACTCGGGGGAGGAAAGCTTTTGTGCCCGCACCATTAGCCAAAACTTGGAAGGAGATTCCGTAAGCTTCAGTCAAGATCTCGGGCGAGAGGACGTGGCGGGGATCGCCTTCGGCCAAGGTTTTTCCCGCGCGCAGAAGGAGCACCTTGTGGCCGTAAAGGAGGGCAGAGTTGGGATTGTGAGTGGTGGCCACCACGCCCAGGCCTTTTTCGGCTAGAGCTTGCACCATGGAGAGAACACGGTGCTGGTTGGCCGGATCAAGATGGGCATCGGGCTCGTCGAGAAGGAGATAGGGCGCTTCTTGGGCGAGTCCTCGGGCGATGAGGACCAGGCGGCGCTCACCTCCGCTCAGCGTGGTAATCGGGCGTGCCCGCAATCCCTCCAGCCCCACCAGGGCCAAAGCCTCCTCGACCTTCTCGTAGTCTTTTTTCGTGGGGCGACCAAACGGTCCCACATGAGGAGCTCGGCCGAAAAGCACCATTTCCTCTACGGTGTACGCAAACGCAGCTTCAGGGAACTGGGGCACGTAGGCGATGCGCTTGGCCCGTTCCCGTGAGGAAAGCGTGGAAAAAGCCACGCCATCCACGGTGATCTCGCCCAGTTGAGGGGAGCGCACGCCGCACAGGCATTCCAAAAGCGTGGTTTTTCCGCTGCCGTTAGCACCGAGGAGAAAGAGCGTGTTGCCCGGCTCCACAACGAGGCTGACATCTGCGAGCACAAATCGGTTGGGAACGTAGGCATAGGTGATGCCCTCGCCCACTAGGCTCATCGCCACCCCCCACCCTTTTTGAGCTGGCGCATGAAAAGGAGGAAGAACACGGGAACGCCGATGAGGCCGGTGAGGATGTCCAGGGGGATCTCCGTGGGCAACGCGGTGCGGGAGATGTTGTCGAAGAGAAGAAGCACGGCGGCACCGAGGCCAGCGGAAGCCGGGATGAGAAGGAGGTGATCTGGTCCGACTAGGGCCCGCGCGGCATGGGGGACGATCAAACCCACCCAACCCACCACCCCGCTCACCGAAACGGCCGCCGCCGTGAGCAACGTGCCCAGCACCACCACCGCAAACCGTACCTTGCGCACAGACAGCCCCAGGGACTGAGCTTCAGGTTCGCTCAGGGTAAGAAGATTCAATCGCCATCGCAGAAGGACGAGCCCAACGAGGCCGACGCCGCTGGCCACGGCCAAAGGCCAGACCTGCGACCAACGCACTGCAGAGAGTCCGCCCATGAGCCAGAAAGTGATCCCGGGAAGCTGCACGTAAGGGTCGGCGAAGTATTTCACCAGGCTCACCAGGGAGGAGAAGAAGGAGCTCACCAGGACTCCGGAGAGGACAAGGACGAGGATTCCTCCGCCGAACGCGGTGCCCAAAAGGACGGCCAGGCCCACGGCGAGGAGTCCGCCGGCGAAGGCCAGGATTTGGAGTCCGGCCGGGGCAATTCCCAGCACCATGGCCAACGCCGCGCCGAAACCAGCTCCGGCGCTGACCCCCAAAATGCGCGATTCCACGAGGGGATTACGAAAAATTCCCTGGAAGGCGGCACCGGAGACGGCGAGGTTCGTGCCCACCAGGGCCGCAGCCACAAGGCGAGGCAAGCGCACTCGCCACACCAACGCCCGCATCGTCTCCGGCACCGCTCCGCCGAAAAGGGCAGTCCAAACCTCCCCTGCCCCAAGCTGCACCCGGCCCAAAAGGAGCGAGCCGAACAGGATAGGCAAGGGGAGGAGGCACAACCCCAAAACGAGGCCGGCCCGCCTCACTTGAGAAATTCGCTCAGCTCTTCCCGGGAGAGCTCGCACCGGTAGAACTCCTGGTAAAAGTGGCGGATGGTCTCGGCCAAGTCCAGCGGCACCCGGCCGGGATGCAGGAGCTCCGCCATCCACAGGATCCCCAGCACCGACTCAGGAACAGGCGTATCCCAAGCGAACAGGATTTGAGGCATTTTGTAGACGCGCTTCGTCATCACGGCCTCCACCGCTGCCCAGAGCGGATCCTGCATAAGATCTTCTTGCTTCACGGAGCCATAGGGCACGATGAAGATCACCTCTGGGTTCCAAAGGAGGATCTGCTCGATGTTCACGTTCTGCCAGTATCCCGGGATACCCCGGGTGACCGGAATTCCTCCGGCGCGCTCCACCATTTGCGACTGATACATGGCTCCGGAAGCCACCCGCAACGGTGCTGTGCCCACCACCAACACCTTGGGACGCGCTTCAGGGGCGATGTCGGCCGTGGCCGTGCGCACCGCGTTCAGGATTTCCTCGGAGAAAGCGTTCAACTTCTGAGCCCTTTCCTCTTCGCCCAGGGCACGCCCCACCAAAAGGGTGGCCTCCTCCACTGCGGCGAAGGTTTCTGGCCCGATGAGCACTGCGGGGATCTTCAGGTCCGCAAGCAAATTGGCGAGGTCCAGGTGCTTTAGGCCAGCGAAAACGAGGTCCACTTCTTTGGCCACCAGTTCTTCCACGTTAATTTCGGCTCCCAGGGTTTTGGTCGCGTATTCCGGGTCAATGCGGGCCATGAGAGTCTGGGATAGCGGGTGGTCGGGGACGCCCAGGTACCGCGCGGCCACGATTTTTTCCCCGCCGATTAGGGGATAGAGGTAGGCGGTGGCCACGCCGAAGGCACTGGCGATGCGCTGGGGATTTGGGGGGGCCAGGACCTCTCGGCCGGCCTGGTCCACCAGCAAAGTTTGCCCCACGCTCCAAACCGAAACCAACGCCAAAAATACCAGCACTACCGGTTTCATACGCAGACCTCCTTTTCCAAAACTTCCTCGATCCAAGCTAGACCAGCTTCCAGCTGGCGGAGTCGAAGACCCCGGAGGACTCGGTGGAACGGATCCGTGGGCTTTTCCTCCCCCACGCGGGACCGGAGGGCAAGTAGGGTTTCCTTCTGGACGGCCAGAAGTTTGGGGATCTGGTCAGGAGAAAGCTTCAACAGGAAGAAGATTTTGGGGAGGAGCTGGGGGTGGAGAAGGCGCACCCGGGGAACAGGCGAAACGACCCACTTCCAAAACGTTTCCTGTCCTTTTTGCGTGAGGGTGTAGCGGATGCGGGATGGCCGGTTTTCCTGAGGTTCTTTGGCGCCCAGGATGAGGCCGCGCCGCGCGAGGAGGTCGAGGGTGGCGTAGAGCTGGCTGGGAGCCACGCGCCAGACGCGGCCCAAGTCGGCGTGGAGGTGGGAGAGGAGCTCATAGCCGTGGCTGGGGCCACGCAGAAGGAGGTAGCCCAAAACCACCGGGCCCACGGGGAATTCTCCCGCCATAGTCCAGGTTGGATTATATCACGTTGAAACATCCCCTCACCCCGAGATCCGGGTGAGCCGCGCCAGGGGGCCCAAGCCGGTAAAATGCCGGGCCGTGAAACTTCTGCTCCTTTTGATCCTCGCGGCCACCCTGGCCTGGGCCAGCCCAGAAAAACTCGACCCCGCGCTGCGCGCTCTCCTTTTTTCCCCACCGGAAACCCAACTCACCCTTCTCTCCGCATATCCAGAGCAGGCTTTGCCTGACCCGGAGATACCGGTGTTTGTGGAGCTGGCCCCGTCCGCGCCCTCCACCCTTCCGGGATTGCGCTCGCGTGTGGGAACCTGGGCCACAGCCTCCTTGCCCCTTTCCCAGATCGCGCAGCTTGCGGAGAGAGCCGATGTGCTCAGGATTTGGGCCAGTAGGCCCGTGGAACCTCTCCTGGATCTCTCCGTGCCCGAAGTGGGCGCTCCTCTCCTCTGGTACGGCTCTCCGAGCACCACCGGGCAGGGCGTGGTCTTGGGATTCGTCGATTCTGGCCTGGATATTCTGCATCCGGCCTTCCGGGTGGACCGAAACGCTGACGGAATACCAGAAGGCTCGCGCGTCCTTTTCTACTGGGATCAAACGAGCGGGGGCATTGGCTGGTTTCCTCCATTCTGGGGCGATGAACCGGGCGAAGGCCTTTACGGCCAGGTGTACGCTCAGCGGGATTTGGAAGCAGCTATCACCGCCAATTATTGGCCAGCTTCGGACACCCTGGGCCATGGCACCCATGTGGCGGGGATCGCCGCGGCCGGACCCGCCGGAGGTCTTCCCGGCGTCGCTCCCGGTGCGGACATCGTGGTGGTGAAAACGAATTTCTACGAGGATGGTGTTGTGGACGGCCTTAAATTCGTGTTCGAGGCTGCGGAATACCTCGGCCGGCCAGTAGTGGTCAACCTCTCCCTGGGCGGACACGCCGGCCCCCACGACGGAACCAGCCCGTTCGAACGCATGATCTCGGATCTCGTGGATCGCCCAGGTCGCATCATCGTAGCTGCCGCAGGAAACGAGGGAGCTAAGAAAATCCACGTGGGTGGAGAAATTCGTGACCGTACGACTTGGACCCTGGTTCCAGCATCGGCCACGGTCATCGCCCGCTTTTGGTACGAGCTTCCTGGGCAGTTCCGAATCCAGGTGACCTCTCCCCGCGGGGAAACCCTTCTCCTCCTTCCGGGCCAGGCCCGCGGTCTCACCACCTCCTCCGGAGTCCTCTGGGTGGACAACAGCCTCAGTCCCGCAAGCCAAACCCAGCAAGTTTTTCTCACCTTGAGTGGATCGCTGCCCGGCGAACCCTGGAAGATTACGTTCGAGCCAGTTTTTCCCGGCCGGGTGGACGGGTGGCTGGAGAGCGCTAGCATGGGCTCTTTTTCCGAGGGCGACAGCACCATGACCATTGCCGAGCCGGGAAATGCCAGGCGGGTGATCACCGTAGGGGCATATGTGACGAGGATAACCTGGAACTCCCAGGCTGGGCCACAGCACGCGGAGGGCTACACGGTTCAGGATCTAGCACCTTTTTCTTCCCAGGGTCCTACGCGCGATGGCCGACTGAAACCAGATTTGGCCGCACCGGGAGCGTGGATCGTTTCCGCGCGCTCCCGCGAGGCCCAGGTTTCCCCTTGGTACGCTTTGCCCGACGGAGAGCACATGGTCTTGGCCGGCACGAGCATGGCCGCGCCCCATGTGGCCGGCTCTTGTGCCCTTCTCCTTTCCCTCCGGCCTAGCCTCTCCTGGCAAGAGGTGCTTGAGGCTCTCCAGGCCGGAGCCCGCGTGGACGCCTACGTGGGCCCGACGCCCAACGCCCGCTGGGGCAGGGGCAAACTCCAAGTGGCCCAAGCTTGGGCCACCATGGCTGCGCCCCCGCCCGCAGCGGAACCGTGGCTCTCCCTCCTCGGTAACCCGGTTTCCACGAGCGCCCTCTTTCGGTACCAATTGCCGGAGAATGTGAGCTGGGCTGAGCTTCGGGTCTACGACCTTTTGGGCCGGCTGGTTTGGCGGGCTGTTTTGGACCGCTCCGGAGAGACGGTGCGCTGGGATCTCCTTGGCCCCAACGGGCTGCAGGTGGCCAGTGGGCTGTACCTTGTGGTTTTGGTAACCGATCGTGGTGCGTCCGAGCCGCTGAGGCTCGTGGTGAGCCGATGAGATTTTTGCTTGTTATTTTGGGAATTTTTGGGCTCTGGGGCCGCGGGGCCACCGTGGATGTTCCCCTCGATCTGGCCCGTTCCGCCCAAGCCTGGTGCCTCCTGGGCGTAGACCTGGCCCTTCCCGACCTCGCCACGAATCCCGGAGGTTTGCCTTTCGCCGCGTCTTGGCACCTCTGCTCCACGTTCTCCTCGACGTTTGGGGTGGTGCGGGTTTGGGCTATTTCTTTGAGCACGCAGGGATTCGGTGCGGAAGCCGTCCTTGTGGACGGCGGAGAAATCGGGCCGAATTTGCACTACAGAGTGTGGGCTGGTCGCGCTGGGGCTGGGTTGCGCTTGGGACAGTTCGGCCTGGGCGGGCAAGTGCGGGTCCTGCGGCCGGAGCAACCCAAAGCCCTCCTGGGCGGTGCGCTGGACCTCGGTTTTTTCTGGGCCGGCCCGGTGTACGTGGGCATCTTGGCTGAATCGCTGGTCAGTTTCTCCCCCTATCCCCACGAGGGATGGCCTCCGGATCTCTCCCTGGCCGCGGCCTGGCGGGGAGATCTTGGGGGATTTTCCGGGACTGTAGGAGTGGGGTTCATGGATCTCCTTTCCCTCCCGGCCTGGGCTTTAGCCGGAGCGTTGGACTTCGGAAGCGTTGAGTTGCGTTTGGGCTTGCGGGCCACGGCCCTGAGCCTGGGCGGGAGCGTCGAGTCCAGCTGGTTCGCCCTGGACTGGGTCTTCACCCTGCACCCTGCCCTTCCTTTAAGCTTTCGCGTATCCTTCACCTTGCGATGACTCTGATACGAGCTTTTGTTTTTCTCGCGCTGGGAGCATGGCTAAGCGGGCTAGCGTTTTCCCAAAACGGGGTCCAGACCCCAAGCGAGTCCTTTACCATCCACGTGAGCGGGCAGAAAACCTGGGGTATTCAGGTGGGGTTTGGCGACCCCACCTTACTTTCCCTAGAGGGCCTGACTCCGGGGGAACTCACCCTCGCACAGTCCCTCTGGGCGCAGATCGAGGGCAAAGTGCTGGACTTCCTCACCCTCAAAGCCAGCTTCAACGACCAACTCGGCCCGGGTTTCCAAGACTTCTTGGTCATCGTGGACCGGAAGCCCTGGTATGCGGAGCTTGGCCGGTTCGTGGTCGGCGCAGAGGGAGACGCCCTCGGCGTTTACAACAAAAAAGTGCTCGGAGCACGGGTCAAGGTAGGCCGAGAAAACCTGGGTTTGAGCGCCCTCTTAGCTCGCCTGGAGGGGATTTCCGAGTCGCTCGTCTTCCGGGGGACCACCGGCCACGCCGAGGTCGTTTTCCCCTACGAGGCCCCCGTCCAGCCTTGGCTTCCTGCGCCGTACCTCACCTCGGTGGAGGGGTTGTTCTTCTTGGAGTTGCGCTGGCCTTTCGTGGAAGGCTTTTCCGCCGCGGCGTTGGCACTTCGCACCGATCAGGCTTTTTCCCGGTTCCTGGCCAACTGGGGCCTCGATTATTTGCGGGAAATTGCCGAGAAAAACGCGACCATTACCCTTGCCTCCAGCGCCTACCTGATCATTGAGGACGAGGCAAGTGTTCTTCTCCTACGCCAAGAGCCCAACGTTCTTCTGCGAAACCGGGTTTATGAGCTCATCGATCTCTACAACGCCGCCCAGGGGCTCAGTGGCGCGAATAAGAAATCCTACCCGTTTGTAGAAGGAAGCGAGCTTGAAGATGCGTTCCTTTCAGGGTTAGCCGAGTTTGCCGAGGTCCGCGTGGATCAAGAGCCGTATCCCCTGAGGGACGCCCGTCGTCACCGCTACCTCGGCTTAGGCGAAACCAAGATCGTGGAGGATTCTCTTCTCGTGGAGGTGCGGCTCCCAGGCGAAACGGAGTTTCGCTCCCTCACGGATCCTGCGCTTTCCGCCTATGCTGTTCGCCTTTTCCCCGCCCAAGGGGTACTGCGTCTGGATTTCCCCGCGGAGTTTTTCCGGGCCGGCGCAGCCCTGCGGGTGAACTTCGATTACACCCGAGAAGGGGGGACTTTCTTCCTCGGGCTTTCCCTCATCCCCGGCTCCGAGCGGGTTTATTTAAATGGGCAGCTCCTCACCCGAAATACGGACTACTCCATCGACTACGAGGCTGGTCTTTTGACCCTGTTTGTGTCCGTGGGGCCCGCGGACGAGGTGCGCGTGGATTTCGAGCGCCAGCGGGGCGGCCTCGGCGTCCCCACGGAGTACGAGCGGTATTTCCTGGGGGCAAGCTTGGAGTGGGATCAAGGAGCCCTGGGCGTGTGGCAGGCCGCCGATGTCGGTTCGCCCTCCCCTACCTCCCGCACCATGCCCAACACTCATTCCCTTGCGGTCTTCTCTTGGCAAGGAAAGCTCGGGGACTGGACGTACGCGTTGCGGCTGGGGTTCTCGCAAAACGTCTTTCCCTTGGACGATAACGCCCGTCTTCCCGGCCTAAACAGAATCAATGCCATTGTTTCCGTGCGCACCGCAGACGGAGATGCCCTGGTTTTTGCTCATCAAAACGGCATAACTGTGTACCGCAACGGCCGCTTTTCTGCCTATGGTTCGGCTGAAGGTTTGGCTGGCCGCGCTGCCCTCTCTCTTCTTCCACTTCCCTTGCGCCTTCTCATCGGTACCGACTCCGGGCTCACCGTGGTGGAGCTTTCCGAGCCCGGTGCGTTCGACCGCGTGCGCAGCTGGACTCGGCTCTACCCGGAAGACTGGAACAAAGAGCGCCCAGACAAGATCCAAGGAACGCGGGTTCTGGCCTTGGCCCAAGACGGAACTCAAGTGTACATGGCCACCGAGGCCGAGCTTCTGGTGATCCCCATTTCCTCTCTCACCAAACCCAAAGACTGGTTCCGTCAACCTCTTCCGCCGGGAACGCCCACGGTTCTCCTCTGGGCTCAGGAGTTGTACCTCGGCAGCACGGAGGGCCTTTTCCGCTGGGGTGCTAGCGGCTGGGAGCGTCTGGGTGTGCCTGGCCCGGTGTACGCCCTCCTTCAGCACAACCGCGAGCTTCTCGTGGCAGGGGAGGAAGGAATCCGGGTGCTTCGGGACGGTGTGGGCGCGGGCTGGCTCGCCTATGGCTCGGCGGTGTGGTCCTTAGCGGTATGGCTGGACAGGGTGTGGTACACCGCTCCCACCGGCGTTTACCGGGAGGGAGAACAGGTTCTGACCGGGAATTTCACGGTCCTTGGTGTGGGGATGAATGGCCTTTGGGCTGGCACCCGCGCGGATACCCATTACCAGTTGGACTTATGGCGTGTAGCACCTGAAGTCCAGCGCTTCCCCCAGGCACAGACGGCCATCGACGGGCGCGACCTCGGGCAATTCTCCGATCCCCGTGCGGAGGAACACACACGAGTTGGCCCCACGGCGAGCCTGGCCCTCAGCCGCAAGAAGGATGACTGGGAGCTTGTTCTCTCCTTTTTCTCGCGGTTTCCCGGCTACGAGGAAATCGGGACTTCCAGCCGCAGCGATTCCCACGGTTTGAGCTTCACCGCCCGCTTCCTGGGTGATCCCGCCCTCTCCCTAAGCCTGCGAGGGCAAGCCGGTTTAGCGGATCTTACCAGCCAACCCAGCCTGCGGTTGAGCGGAGGGGTGGAAGGTCAATGGAAGGGGCCATTTACCTTGAATTTTTCCCTTTCGCCCACATGGAGAAAACTTGCGGAGCGGGCTCAGCTTTCCTCCGATTTTCAGGTGGGCGCCAAAGCTGGAAGCAACCCAGCTTGGAATTTAAGCATGGCTGGGAGATTCACGGCTCCTGGGGTTTACCTGGCTGGCACCATCCGCGGGGAACTCAGCTACCAGCCCTGGCCAGATCTGAGCTTGTCCGCGGTTTGGTCCCGACCCTACCGCAGTGAGGGCTCGGCGGGCACAGAGAACCTGACCCTGCGCGGGCGGCTTGTGGGCGGCCAAGAATACGCCTGGGCGATCTCTTGGGAAGAGAGCTTTTCCCATCCTTTGGGACGGCCGGAGTGGACCTCTTCCCGCATGGTCTCTGGAGAGCTGCGTTTGGCTCGGCTCCAGTTCGGGGCAGGAAAACTTGCCCCCCGGTTTTCGGCCACGGCCACCTATACCCCCGCCGAGTGGCGTCTTTCCGGGACCGCAGTGACCGACGTGGAGGTTTCTTCCCACCGTCTGAATTTGCAGGTCACCCTGGGTCAAGGATTTCGCCCGGCCACGGAGCGCACGGACCGCGCGTTCTCTCTGAGCTTTTCCTGGTTCGCTTCGGCTTGGCCGAACGTGGAGCCGCGCCTCACGTACACGCGCAGCTGGAAAATTCTCCTCCATCCTCGATATGCCCCGCAGGTGAGCGAGGACCAAGCGCTGGAAGCGCGGGTGGGGTTCAATTTCGAGAAGGGGAGGAACGAGATCGTTCTTTCCTGGAGTCCTGGTTCCGGTCTCCAGCTTCTTGGGCGTCTGCGGTACGACTGGGGATTTGGCCCGCTGATTTGGGAGACCAGCGCCACATGGAAGGGCCAGAAAATTTCGGGCAAGTCGGAGCTAGAGGCGGCGTTCACTTTGGCGCCCCAATGGGGGTTGAACCTGAGGGGTGGGCTCCTCTTCGGGGCCTCCCCTCTCCGGGCAGCCGCTTATGTGGGCGCTACCCTCGCAGCTAATTTCTAGAACAGCCAGACAAAAGGTTGACAGGCCGGGTCGCTTCAGTATAAACAGGGTTTGATGGGGGCGTAGCTCAGCTGGGAGAGCGCCGGCTTTGCAAGCCGGAAGTCGGCGGTTCGAGTCCGCTCGCCTCCACCATCCTTGAATTTTGCCCGCATGGCTGTGGGGGAGAAGCCTGTAATTCAAGTCGTGGGAGCGGGTCTGGCCGGTGTAGAAGCAGCCTGGACTTTGGCCCGGTTAGGTCTTTCTGTCCGGCTATATGAAATGCGGCCGGGCAAAATGACCCCTGCCCACCGCACGGAAAAATTCGCGGAGCTTGTGTGCTCCAATTCCCTGGGCGGGGAAGGGCTGTCCAACGCCAAAGGGCTACTCCACGCGGAGCTTCGCGCCGCGGGAAGCCTGGTCATGGAAGCGGCAGATCAGTTCCGCGTGCCCGCCGGTGGCGCCCTCGCTGTGGACCGCGAACCGTTTTCCGCCTACATCACGGAGAAACTTTCTTCTCACCCCAACGTGGAGATCGTGCGGGAGGAGGTCGCGGAGATTCCCGAACCGGTGGCGATCCTGGCCACAGGCCCTCTCACCTCCGAGGCTTTGGCCGAGGCCCTGCGCCGCCGGCTGGGCGAGAATTTCTTGTACTTCTACGATGCAGCCGCCCCGGTGGTTTTGGGGGAAACCATCGATATGAAAAAATGTTTCCGGGGCGGACGGTTCGATCAGAGTCCCGACTACATCAACTGTCCCATGACCGAGGAGGAGTACCGGTGTTTCTACGAAGTTCTCACCCAGGCCCGTCAACACACGCCCCACGATTGGGAGAACCTCCGGTTCTTCGAGGGTTGCATTCCCATCGAGGAGCTGGCCCGGCGCGGCTACCTCACGCCCGTGTTCGGCCCTCTGCGGCCCGTAGGGATCATTGATCCCCGCACGGGGCGCGAGCCGTTCGCCGTGGTGCAACTCCGCCAAGAGGATCGAGAAGGACGGCTGTGGAGCCTGGTGGGTTTCCAGACCGGGCTCAAGTGGCCGGATCAGAAAAAGGTGGTGCAAACCATCCCGGGACTGGAGAACGCGGAGATCGTGCGCTACGGGGTCATGCACCGCAACACTTACCTCCACGCGCCCCGGCTCATCCGCGAGACCTTGGAGCTCAAGGACGTGCCCGGTGTTTTCGTGGCCGGGGTGCTGGCGGGGGTGGAAGGGTACCTGGAGAGCGCAGCGACCGGTTTTTTGGCCGGGCTCAACGCGGGAAGGTTAGCCCGGGGATTAGCGCCCGTGGTCCCGCCGCCGGGGAGCATGCTCGGGGCGCTGGTGCGCTTTTTGGCCACGGCGGAGCCGGAAAATTTTCAGCCCATGAGCGCCAACTGGGGTCTCGTGCCACCCGTGGAAGGAGAGATGAATAAAAGGACCAAGCGCGAGGCCATGTTCCGCCGCGGCCTCTCTGCCTTTCAAATGTGGTTTTCCCAGATTTTTCCTGGCCATGCCGCCCAACCCTAAGGACGCCAGCACCGCAGAGTGTGACCCACCTCGTTCTAGACTCGTACCGAAGCACCCATTAACTCTTTTTGTCCGAAGAAGCCGGCTATAATGAGAAGCGGTCTCTCAACGTCTGCCCGTTGGGAGAATCTATGGAAGGAGACAAGCGTTATGAATAGCCGAAAGTTGGCCGTTTTGGTCTTGGTGGCCCTCGTTTGCCTGCCCTGGGCGGTGGGTCTAGCCCAAGAGGCGATGGGGGCACGGGAAGAAGGGCTTGGGGGCGGTGGGCCCATCCCGGGACTTCTCTTTCTCGATCTGGATGAGCTTGACCAGATCCTGGAGGCGAACGGTTACGGACCGCTTCCTGGGCGAATTTTCCTCATGGGTGGCGGAGGTTTTGGTGGGGAGGTCATGGGCCTGCGGTTCGGCGGGCTGGGCTACGGCGGGGAAGTATCTTCAATTTTGGGACAGAAGATTGCCGCACTCTCTCTAAGCTTCGGAGGCTTTTGGTTGGAGCGCGGAATCTTTGCCCGGGAAAAATATAGTCTATCCATGGGGTTGGTCATCGGTGGCGGGGGCGCGGAGCTGAACCTCCTGGATCACCGCTCGGACTCGTTCGCAGATGCCATCGAAAACTCACCCAATACCTTTCTCAGCCGTGATTTCTTCGCGATCCAAACCTATGTTGGGGCGGAATTTGTGTTGCTGGACTGGATCATGCTCAAGGTGCAGGTCGGGTACCTGTGGACCCTTGGGGAAGACTGGCTCCAAGCGGGGGTTCCGTTGGCCGGTCCTCCTAGGAGCCTCGGGGGCCCTGTGGTGCAGGTG
>CALKCH010000031.1 GCA_938083225.1 Candidatus Bipolaricaulota bacterium | reverse complement strand
TTGAAGAACTACGTGATCAACCACCCCACCTTCGGGAAGATCTCCGTGTACGACTTGGTGTACATCCGCCTCAACCAGATGGCCGACCCGGGCATCACCTTTGATCCGTTCCAGGGGCCGGTGTACGACCGCAAGGGCAATCTCCGTGTTCCTGAGGGGATGTGGATGGGCTACGACGCCCTCATCACCATGGAGTGGGCCGCTGCGGGGGTAGTGGGTCCTTGGCCGGGCGAGCCGTGAGCCCGATCACCGAGGGGGGCCTGCTTCGGCAGGCCCCCTTCTTGGGAGGTGAACCTTGGGGATTCTCCTCATCGAAAACGCTTGTCTTGCCGATCTCTTTGGGACCTTTCGGGGAAAAGGGTATGTGATCGTGGAGGACGGCCGGATCAGCCGGGTCGGGGAGGGCCCTGTGCCCGAAATTCCCCAGGCCACACGGTGGGATGCCCAGGGAAAACTCCTCACGCCCGCCCTTGTTAATGCCCACGCCCATCTCTACTCTTCTCTGGCCCGCGGAATATTCCTTAAAACCTTTGCTCCCAAAAGCTTTGGGCAGATCCTGGAGCAGCTTTGGTGGAAGCTCGACCGCGCCCTCGACGCGGAGGCCGTGTACCTCTCAGCCCTAGTGGGAGGCCTAGCCCACTTGCACCGGGGTGTCTCCGTCATTTTCGATCACCACGCCTCGCCCACGGCCATCCTCGGTTCCCTCTCCCAAATCAAAAAAGCCCTGGCCGAATTGGGGCTGCGCGGAGATCTCTGCTACGAGGTGACGGATCGGGGCGGACCCAAGGAGCGGGACCAGGGGATCCAGGAGAACATACGGTTTGCCAAAGAAGAACGAGTTCCGGGGCAGTTTTCCGCTCATTTTGGGTTACACGCTTCCTTTACCCTTTCCGATGAGACCTTGGCCAAATGCCGAGAGGCCGCGGAATCCCTGGGTTTGGGCTACCACTGTCATCTTGCCGAGGGAAAGGAAGACCCTCTGGACGCCCTGCAGAAGTATGGCATGCGTACTGTGGAGAGACTGGACCAGTTCGGCATTGTTCAGGAGAACACTGTGTTTGCCCACGGGATCCAGCTTGCTCAAGCGGAAGTTGAGCTTTTGGCGGAGAAGAAACCTACGGTGGCTCACAATCCCCGTTCCAACATGAACAACGCGGTGGGTGCAGCTCAGGTGGAGAGGATGTTAGGGAAAGGAATTCCTGTGGCCCTGGGCACAGATGGCTTTGGGTGTGACCTGCTCGGGGAGCTTTTGGCTGCTCGGCTTTTGGCGCATCACGCGGAGGGGAATCCTCTGGCCCTGAGCGACGACGCGGCGAGAAAAATTTTGGCCCAGAACTACACCTTGGCGGAAAAAGCGTTTGGGGTTCCATTCGGCCGGCTCCAAGAGGGAGCGGCCGCAGACCTCGTGCTTTGGGACTATGTGCCGCCTACCCCCATTTCTGGCGGGAATGTTTTATCCCACCTGCTTTTCGCCAATATCAGCGAGGGCTTGCGGCCCAGCGGGGTGATCATCGCTGGCCGGATCCGCCTCAAGGATGGCCAAATCGAGGACGTGGACGAAATGGGGATTTTGGCGCGGGCCCGCCAGAAAGCCCAAGAAATCTGGGCCAAAGTGTAGGAGAGTGAGAAATGCCCACGGAGCTTCATCCCCTCTCATTTTCTGAACTTTTACGCTGGGCTCTTTCTGAACTCAAACACCAAGGATCGGTGTTCGGGATTCCCCGGGAGCTCTTCTATGAGCCGAGGTCCGAACCCTTTGCTACCGAAATCTTTGGGGAAACACTGGCCACTCCCATCGGTCCTTCGGCCGGTCCTCACACCCAGATGAGCCAGAACATCGTGTCCGCCTGGCTTTGCGGCGGAAGGTTCATCGAGCTCAAAACTGTCCAGATCCTCGATGAACTGGAGATCCCCCGGCCGTGCATCGATGTTGCGGACGAGGGGTACAACGTGGAGTGGTCCCAGGAATTGCGGGTCGAGCAGGCGGCCCGCGAGTACATCCATGCCTGGGCCCTCATCCACGTCCTGCGCCGGGCCCTGGGTTGGGAGCGCGCGCCCCTGGGCACAGTGTTCAACATGAGCGTCGGCTACAACCTCGAAGGCATCAAGAGCCCCAAAATCCTGGGCTTTCTTTCCCAGCTTGCTAGCGCCGAAGGATATCTGGAAGAGCTACGGGAAATCCTGCGCCGGGAATTCCCGGACTACGCCGATGTGGAGATTCCCCCCAAAATTTCTCGCAGCGTCACCCTCTCCACCATGCACGGCTGCCCGCCCTCGGAGATCGAGTCCATCGCCGAGTTTCTCCTCTCCCAAGGATTTCACACCTTCGTGAAGCTGAACCCCACTTTATTGGGCCGTGACCGTGTCCTTCGCATCCTCCACGACCATCTGGGCTTTCGGGAGATCGACATTTCCGAAGAAGTTTTTTCCCACGATCTTGCCTACGAAGACGCAGTTCCCCTCATTCGTCGCCTGCAAGCCAAAGCCGAGGCCCTGGGCCTCACCTTCGGGGTGAAGCTCACCAACACCCTGGCCATGACCAATCATCGGGGAGTCCTGCCCGGCTCAGAGATCTACATGTCCGGCCGGGCCCTTTATCCCGTCACGGTGAACCTGTTTTGGCGGTTGTTTCAAGATTTGGACGGGAAAATTCACGTGTCGTACTCGGCTGGAGCGGATGCCCTGAACCTTCCCACCCTCATCTCCTGTGGGGCTTTGCCGGTCACTGCGTGTACGGATTTGTTGAAGCCCGGGGGATACGGGCGCTTTGGGCAGTGGCTTTCCACCCTGCGCCAGGCCATGGCCAAGGCTGGAGCCCAGGACCTTAGGGAATTCACGAAAAACCGGGAGGAAAACTTGAATCGGGCTGCGGAGGAGAGCCTCCGCAACCCCCGCTATAAGAAAAACTTCTTTTTGGGCGAGCTTCCCAAGACCCATGATGGGCTTTCCTTTTTCGACTGCATTACCGCTCCCTGTGTGGCCGCCTGTCCCGCCCAGCAGGATGTGCCCGAGTACGTGGGCCACATCGCCGCGGGAGATCCTGCGGCCAGTCTGCGCGCGATCTTGGAGCGGAATGCCCTTCCGGCCGTGACGGGTTACGTCTGTCCGGCGTTCTGTGAGAAGAGCTGTACCCGGTGGAACTATGAGAGGCCCGTGGCCATTCGGGCGTTGAAGCGTTTCGCCGCGGAGCATGCGGAAAGCGAGCTCCGGCCCGCGCCGCCCACAGGCCACAGGGTGGCGATCGTGGGAGCCGGTCCGGCCGGCCTTTCCTGCGCTTTCTACCTGGCTCTGGCCGGCGTGGAAGTGAGCGTCTTTGAGGCCGAAGACGAGCCAGGCGGAATGATCGCCCTGGCTCCCGCGTTCCGTTTGCCCAAAGAAGCCCTGCGTGCGGACCTGCGCCGCCTGGAAAAGTTGGGGGTGAAGTTCTTTTACCGGCACCCCCTGCGCACGGCCGCGGAGCTTTTGGCTCACGGTTTCGCCGCGGTTTTTCTGGCCCCGGGTTTCCCCGGTGAGGCTAAACTCGGCATTCCCGGTGAGGAAGGGCCGGGCGTGTACAGTGCTCTGCAGTTCTTCCGCCTTCTCAGCCGGGGTGGAAAGCCTGACCTGGGCGGCAAAGCCGTGGTAGTGGGCGGCGGGAACACCGCTGTGGATGCGGCCCGGGCCGCCTGGCGTCTCACAGGAAAGCCCGTGACCGTGGTATACCGGCGCAGCCGGGCAGAAATGCCGGCCCACCCCGGGGAAGTAGAGGAACTTCTGCGTGAGGGAAACGAACTTGTGGAGCTTGCCTCTCCTGTGCGCATCCTGCGCAGAGCCGGAAAGGTTGTGGGGGTCTTGTGTGTGCGCAACGTTCTGGGCGAGCGGGGCCCTGATGGCCGGCCGCGGCCGGAACCCCTTTTGGGCGCGGAATTCACTGTGCCGGCCGATGCGGTGATCGTGGCCGTGGGCCAGCGCCCAGAGGTCCACTTCTTCGACGGCACCGGCCTTTCTCTCCTTCCCGACGGCCGCCTGGAGGTAGACCCCAACACCGGGGAAACCGAAATCTCCGGGGTCTACGCGGGTGGAGACGCAGTGCGCGGGCCGGCCACGGTGATCGAGGCCGTGAGCGACGGCCGTGGCGCGGCCCACGCCATCTCTCGCAAACTCGGCCTCTCCTTCCCCACGCTCCTTAGCCCCGCTCCCCAACCACCCCTCTCCGCCCTGAAAATTCGCAAGGCTCAGAAGACAGAGCCCTTTGGGCCCGAAACTTTGCCCGTGCGGAAGCGCCGAAACTTCGATCCTGTGGAGCTTCCTTTCTCCCCGGACTCCGCCCGCAAAGAGGCCGAACGCTGTCTTCAATGCAGCACCCTGTGCGACAAGTGCGTGGAAGTTTGCCCGAATCGTGCCAATGTGGCCTACACTGGGCGCACGGGGAGCTGGTCCATTCCCGTGGTAGCTTGCCAAAACGGGCGTCTTTCGGTCGTGGCCGAGGAGGGGTTCGCCGTGACCCAAGCGCGGCAGATCCTCCACCTCGATGACCTGTGTAACGATTGCGGCAACTGTGCCACATTCTGTGTCCACGAGGGCAAACCTTACCAGGACAAACCGCGTCTGTACTTCCGAGAGGACACCTGGCGGGCCGAGGCCCAAAACGCTTTCCGGCTGGCGCGGGGCGTACTTCTCCGGCGGGAAAACGGAGAGGAAATGCGAATGTGGCAGGAAGGAAGTACCTTTGTGTTTGAGGACCCATTCTTGCGCGCTACACTTGACCAAGGGTTTTCTGCGTACGAGCTTCAGCTCATCCGAAGCTTTACGGGTACTCGCTCGCTGCGCCCAGCTTGGGAAATGGCTCTCCTCCTTGAGGGAATTTGCCGAAGTCTTCCTTACCTTTGGGAGGTGAGTGGTGGCTGAGCCGCGGAGCTTCCGGTGTCTTGGTTGTGGCCGGGAATTTTCGCCTTGGTCTGTGGACTATTTCTGTCCGCATTGTGGCTTTCCCGGAGGAAATTTACAGGTGCTCTACGATTACACTAGGCTTAGGAGTTTTCCCAAAAAGGAGCCGTTTTCGCTCTGGCGGTACGAAGGCCTCCTTCCGGTGAGTGCGGACTATAGTGTCCCCCTGCGGGCCGGGTGGACTCCCCTTTATCCCTGGCCCCATCTGGCCGAGGAGTTGGGCCTCCGAGCCGTGTGGATCAAGGACGATTCCCTTCAGCCTACAGCTTCCTGCAAGGATCGGGGCACGGCTGTGACGGTGGCGGCAGCAAAAAAGCTGGGCCGTGGGGCCCTTTCCTGTGCTTCCACGGGGAACGCTGCGAGTTCCCTGGCTGGTTTTTGCGCGGCCGCTGGCCTGCCGTGCTTCATTTTTGTCCCCAAACATGCGCCCGCCCCAAAGATCGCCCAGCTCCTGGCGTTTGGAGCCACGGTGTTCCGCGTGGACGGCGCTTACGACCACGCTTTTTCCTTGGCCTTGGCTGCCTCCCAAGAGTTCGGCTGGTACAACCGCTCCGACGGCCTCAACCCCATGGTGGTAGAGGGAAACAAAACCGTGTCCTTCGAGATCTGGGAGGGTTTGGGTGAGGTGCCGGAGGCGGTAGTGGTGGCGGTGGGCGACGGTGCAGTGGTGGCCGGGGTTTGCCAGGGTTTTTTGGAGTTGAGGGAGGCTGGGCTTGCCTCGCGGGTGCCCCGGGTGTTCGGGGTGCAGGCCGTGGGCGCGGCGGCGGTGGCCCATGCCTTCGGGCGCTACCAGCGGGGAGAGCCTATTCTCCCCGCGGAGGAGCCCGCGCAAACCTTGGCTGATTCCATCTGTGTGGGGAAGCCAGCGGACGTGGTGAGGGCCGTGAAATACGTGGCGAAAACAGGCGGGGGCTATGTGACCGTGAGTGACCCAGAGCTTTTGGCCGCGGCGCGGGAGCTGGCTCGCCGGCGCGGAGTGTTCGCCGAACCCTCAGCCGCTGCCCCTTACGCTGCTCTTCTGCGCTTGGTGAAAGAGGGCGTCCTGAATGCCAAGGATCGGGTCGTTCTCCTCGTCACCGGCTCCGGCCTCAAGGACCCCCAAAGCGTGACCCACGACCTGCCTGAACCCCCTCTGATTCCTCCGGATCTTAGCGCCGTGCGGAAGGTGGTGGAGCGATGCGCTTGAAGTTTCGCGTGAACGGGCGTCCTGTGGAGGTGGAGGTTGCTCCGGGCCGGCGCCTTCTGGATCTTTTGCGGGAGGATCTTGGTCTTATTGGCACCAAGGAGGGCTGCGGCGAGGGCGAGTGCGGAGCCTGCACGGTGGTGGTGGACGGAGAACCCCGCCTTTCTTGTCTCACCCTCGCCGTACAGGTGGAGGGGAAAGACGTGATCACCGTGGAGGGCCTGGCTCAAGGCGGCGAATTGCACCCGCTGCAGGAGACGTTTGTGGAGATGGCCGGGGTCCAGTGCGGGTTCTGCACGCCCGGCTTTCTCATGGCCGCGTACGCCCTCCTTCTCCAGCAGCCCAACCCCACCCGGGAAGAGGTGCGGGAGTGGCTTTCGGGGAACCTCTGCCGGTGTACAGGCTACGAGCAGATTGTCGAGGCTGTGCTCTGGGCAGCCAGGAAAATGGGGGATGAGCGGGACAAAAAGTCCTGAGGTGGCGGGGGTGGTCCTGGCGGCCGGACCGGGTCGCCGCCTGGGACTTCCCACGCCCAAGCCCCTTCTTCCGGTGCAAGGGAAGCCCATGTTAGGCTGGGTGTTGGATCTCGTGGAGCGCCTCCCCCTTTCTTCGCGGGTCCTGGTTTTGGGAGCCCACGCCGAGGAAATCCTTTCTACCCTGTTTGCGGGAGGATCGCCCGTGCTCAGCGCCCCGGAAGAGGAGCGGGTGAGAAACGGCCAAATTTGGCGCGTCTTGTACAACCCCGCCTGGCCCGAGGGGTTGGCTTCCTCCCTACGGCGAGCGGCCGCCTTTCTCTCCACAGGAATGCTTGTGTTCTTGGGAGACATGCCCTTTGTGCCCGAGGCCGCGGCCCGTGCGGTGTTGGCCAGAGCTGGTGATCATCCGGTCGCCCCCTCTTTCCGGGGCCAGCGCGGCTTTCCCGTATACCTGCCGCCTTCTCTCCTCCCCGAACTCCTCAAGCTCACAGGAGACGTGGGAGCGCGGGATCTCCTTGGGGAGTGCGAGCTCATTCCCGTCGAGCATCCGGGCGTGGTGTTCGACGTAGACCGCTGGGAGGACCTAGGAGGTGAAGCGCTGTGCGGCCAATTCCCGTAGTGAAAGCCAAAAACCTAGCGGAGGCTCTGGGCTACTTGGCCGACGGAGGAAAACCCCTGGCGGGTGGTACGGACCTTCTGGTGGCCATCCGCAAGGGCCTGGAGGATCCCAAATTGTTGGTGTACGTGGGTGAACTTCCCGAGCTGCGGGTGGTTCAGGAGCTTGCGGAAGGGTTGGAAGTGGGGGCGGCCCTCACCCATGCTGAGCTTCTGGCCCATCCCGCTTCGGAGCGGCTTCCCATCCTGCGGGAGGTCTTGCGCACCATTGGATCCCCGGCCATTAGGGCGATGGGGACCTTGGGCGGGAACCTCGTCACCGCTTCGCCCGCCGGGGATAGCCTCGTGGCCCTTTACCTTTTGGAGGCGCGGGTCCGTCTGGTCGGCCCAGAGGGAGAACGAGAATTGCCCGTCCGGGAATTCATCGTTGGCCCGAGGAAAACGGCACTGAAAAACGGGGAGCTTGTGCGCTGTGTTTTCCTTCCTTATCCGGAGGGGCAGCCGCACAGCTTCTTCCGGAAAGTGGGGCGCCGCCGGGCTCTGGTGATCGCCGTGGCTTCTCTAGGAGCTTTGGTGTGGGTGCGCTCCGGTCGAGTGGAGCGGGCGCGTTTGGCCCTGGGCTCGGTGGCTCCCACGGTGCTGCGGCCCCAGGAAGTGGAGGAGGCCCTTGTGGGCCGGCCCGTGGTCCCTGAAGCGTGGGTGGACTTGGTTCCCCTTCTTTCTGCCACCACCCACCCCATTTCGGACCTACGGGCGAGCGCTGACTACCGCCGCAAAGTGGCGGGTGCTCTGCTCCTTGACCTCGCAAACCATTTGGCTCGGCTGTAAAAAAGAAGGGGCCGTCCCAAAGGCGGCCCCTTTTCGAAACCAAGGAGGTTTTTCCCGCTAGGGATCAGCCCGCACCGTGGGCGGCTGGTTCACGTTCAGCACGGTGATCACCACCTGGTCCTCGGCCACCGCGCCGCAGGCGTCCACCACCCGCAGGGTGGCGATCACTTTGAGCGGCGCGCAGCCCTCTACTTCGGGCGCGACGAAGATTGGGCAGAGGGTGTCCGCCGCGAGGAGCCTCCCGGCGGTGACGGTCCAGAAGATCTGGATGGGGTCGCCATCGGGGTCACCGGCGCGGCCCAGGATCATGATCTGACCGCATTCGGGCACGGTGAGATCCGGCCCGGCGTCGGCCCACGGAGCCCGGTTCACGTTGCGCACGAAGATTCTCACCGTGTCCTTGGCCTCTGCGCCGCAGATGTCGCGCACGGTGACCACCAGCTCCACCACCTCGCCCTCGCACTTGCCCGTGAGGGGCGCGGTGAATACGGGCGTGAGGCTTCGTGGGTCGTCCAGGGTGCCGCGGCCCCAGGGGATGGTCCAAAGCACGGTGATGGGATCGCCATCCGGGTCGCAAGCTGTGGCCCGAAGCCCGATCTTTTGGCCCTCGTCCACCACGAGGTCCGGGCCAGCATCCACCACCGGCGGGTTGTTCACGTTGAGCACGTGGATGATGATGGTGTCCTGGGCGCGGCCGCCGCAACAGTCCTCGGCTACCACGGTGATGGGGATGAACTCGCCCGCGCAGTCCGTGACCATGGGCGCATAGTACACCGTCTCCACCGCGTGGGGGTCGGAGAAGTATCCTTTGGGTGCAGACCAGGTCACTTTGATCACGTCGTTGTCAGGGTCATGGACCTGAGCGCGCAGAACGATGCTTTTTCCCTCCTCCACGGTCTTGGCGGGCGTGATGGCCCCTGGGCTGACAGCAGCCGCGGGCGGCATCGCCGGACTCGGAGGGCAGCGCGGGGCGGGTGGAGGGGGACAAACCGTGACCGGCGGGCAGGGGACGCAAGAACCCTCGTCGTAAATGAAGTTCTGCCCAGGGCCGCCATCGATGAAGTTGCAGCCTGGCCCGCCCAGGATCACGTCGCAGCCTGGCCCACCGAAGAGTTTGTCGTTTCCGGCCTCGCCCTCGATGCGGTCGTCACCCTCCTCGCCATAGATGATGTCATCCCCCTCTCCACCAAAGAGGAGGTCGTTCCCCGGTCCACCCAGGATGAGGTCGCAGCCCGGCCCACCTTGGATCGTGTCGTTCGAGGGTCCACCGATGAGGAGATCGTTTCCCTCGAACCCGTAGATCTGGTCGTTGCCGCCCAAGCCGAGGATAAGGTCGTTTCCGGGGGTTCCGAAGAGCGAATCGTCGCCCTCGGTTCCCACGATGATCTTCTGGGGAGGATTGGCCTGGAGGAAGGAAAGGATCACGTCCCACATGGGATCGGTGCACGGCGTGTACGGAAGATGCCGGAGAAGGAGGGCGATCACGGCTGGATCAATCGTGTATTTAGCGAAACACGCGGGCACGGTCACCGCGGGAGCAGCGAGCTCGATGAGGAGGCGGGGAAGCTGGGCGGGGTCCTCGGCCAGGACGAACTTGCCCCCGCATTTCTCCGCCAGGGCTCGAAGCGATGCCTGAGCTTGGGGCTCCAGGGCGATCCCCACCACGTCCAAGACATGCCCTTTTGCGCAAAGCTCAGCCGCCACCGCCGCGGGATCGCCGCCGCAGGTCTCCTCACCGTCGGTGAGGAGGATGAAGCGTGTTCCGGCGGGAGCAACGGAAACTGCAAACTTCAAGGAATCCGCAAGGGGCGTCCAGCCCTTGGCTGAAAGCCCTTGGATCTTTTGGATCAGTGCAGACCGCGCAACCGCGGGATGGACTCCGAAAGCCAAAAGGAGCTCGGTGTCTCCACAGCTTTGGGCCTTGGGCTCCCCAGGAAGACGGTGTCCAAAGGCGATTACCCCAAACGGCATGGACTCCGGAAGGGCTTGGATCGTCTGGATCAAAGCCTCCTTCGCCCAGACGATCTTGGTCTTTCCCGGGGTCCAGGGATCGTTCATAGAGTTAGAGGCATCGAGGATGAACAGGTACCCCACAGGCCCGGCTAAGGCGCCCAGGCCTGCCGCGAAAAGCAGCGCAAGAATCCCAAACTTTCGCATCGTGACCTCCTTGGTCCCGCGAGGAGTATAGCGAAAAAACTCGTTCAGGTATGTAATGCAGGCTACACTCACCGCGGTTTACGCACAAACCGCCGGCCAGGAAGCTCCTCCACCAGGCCGGAGAGCACGAGTTCCACAAGGATCTGGGAGGCCTGGACGTGTGACAGCCCTGTGCGTTCCACAATTTCCTCGATGGAAAGCGGTTCCAGCGACAGGAGCCCATAAACTTTGGCCGCCTCAGGAGGAAGCTCGGGCTCTAGCCGCGGCCGGGCCACCGCCAAAGGCAGCCTGCCCAGCTCCTCCAAGATGTCGTCCACGGAGGTCACGGGCTTCGCTCCTTCCCGCAAAAGGCGGTTCGTGCCCAAAGAGGCCTCGGAGGTGATGGGCCCAGGCACCGCGAGCACCTCCTTCCCCTGCTCGAGGGCGTAGTCCGCGGTGATGAGGGCACCGGAGCGCTCCGGCGCCTCCACCACCACCACGAGGAGGGAAAGCCCGGCGATGAGGCGGTTCCGGCGGGGGAAGGTCCATGCTGCCCCCTCCATGTCCCAAGGGAACTCCGAGACCACCGCGCCTCGTTCGGCGATCCTCTTCCTCAGCTTCTCGCTCCCCGCGGGATAAGGTTTTCCCAAGCCGGTTCCCAAAACAGCGATCGTGCGGCCGGAGAGGAGAGCTCCTTCATGGGCGGCGGTGTCAATCCCCGGGGCCAGGCCGGACACCACGGTGACCCCGCGCTCCCCAAGCTCCTGGGCGAGCTTCTTGGCCACAAGCCTTCCGTAGCTGGTGCAGCGCCGGGTGCCCACCATCCCCACGGCCACCTTATCCTCATCCCGCCATTGGCCCAGGACGTACAGGACCGGCGGCGGATCGGGGATCTCCCGCAAGGGTTCAGGGTATTCTTGGTCATCGATGGTCACGATGCGCGCCCCGGCTCCTTCCGCTTTTTTGAACTCCTCTTCCGGGTCGGCCCGGCGGCGCTCTTCCCAAATTTGCTGGGCAGCCTCACCAAAAAGCTCGGAAAGAGGGCTACGACCCAGAACTTTCCAGGCCTCTTCGGGGCTTTCGCAGCGTT
>CALKCH010000030.1 GCA_938083225.1 Candidatus Bipolaricaulota bacterium | reverse complement strand
CCGAGATATCCCAAAGGGAGAGGTCCGCGCACTTCCCGGGCTCCAGGGAGCCGAGTTCCCTTTCCCAGCCCAGGACCTGGGCGCCGCCCACCGTGGCCAGGCGCAAGGCGCGCCGGGCGGGCATGGCCTCCGCTCCGTACTGCACCCGGGAAAGGAGCATGGCCTGGCGGGCTTCCCGGATCATGTTGGAGGCATCGTTGGAGGCCGAGCCGTCCACGGCCAGCCCTACCTTCATCCCGGCGGCCAGCATCTTGGGGATCGGCGCAATCCCCGAGCCCAAAAGCATGTTGGAGGAAGGGCAATGGGCCACGCCCACTCCTTCTCGCGCAAGTTTCTCGATGTCCTCGTCGTTCAAATGCACTGCGTGAGCGACCCACACGTCCGGCCCAAGCCAGTCCAGCTCCTCCAGATACTCCACCGGCCTTTTCCCAAACTTAGCGAGGCAAAAAGCCTCCTCGTCCAGGGTTTCTGCCAGGTGGGTGTGGAGAAGCACTCCGTGCTTGCGGGCCAACGCTGCCGTTTCCCTCATGAGCTCCGGTGTCACCGAGAAGGGGGAGCATGGGGCCAAGGCGATGCGCACCATGGCCCCGAAACTTCGGTCGTGGTAGCGCAGGATCAGGCGTTCGCTGTCTTCCAAGATTTCCTCGCCGGTCTGCACTATGTCCTCGGGCGGAAGGCCGCCGTGTTTGCGCGAGAGGGACATGGAGCCCCGGGTGGGGTGGAAGCGAATCCCCACCTCTTTGGCTGCCTCGATCTCCACGTCGATAAGATTCCTCCGGCCTTTGGGGAAGAGGTAGAGGTGATCGGTGGAGGTGGTGCAGCCCGAAAGGAGGAGCTCGGTGAGGCCCACGACCGTGGAGACGTACACGGCTTCTTCATCGATTCCTCGCCAGCGTTCGTAGAGGAAAACGAGCCAGTCGAAAAGTTTTTTGTCTTGGGCACCGGGCACGGCCCGGAAGAGGGTTTGGTACAAGTGGTGGTGAGTATTGACCATGCCGGGGATCATCACCTTGTCCCGGCCGTCGACCACCTCATCATAGGGGCCTTCGGGCGGCTGGCCCTCGCCTAGGCCGGCGATACGGTCCCCCTCCACCACAAGCCAGGCCTTCCGGAGCTCTCGGCCCTGACGATCAAAGGTGACGATGACCTCCACGTCCCGAAAAAGCACGCGCTTCATTTCCCTGCCTCCCAGGCCTGGTATTCCTGGTCACAAGAGCAAATCCGCCTCGTGGCAGCGCTCCAGGAAAGCGGCAAGAAGTTGAATGGCCGCCTCGATGTCCTTTGTGTGGGCGGCCTCCACCACGGTGTGCACGTAGCGGGTGGGCACGGAAAGGGTGACCACGGCTGCCCCTTCCCGGGCAAGTTGTATTGCTCCGGCATCGGTCCCGCCCCGGGGCAGGATCTCCAGCTGGTAGGGGATAGCCTTCTCTTCCGCAAGCTTAACCAAAAACCGCACAAGCCCAGGGTGGGAGATGGAGGCGGCGTCCTTCACCTTGATGGCCACGCCTTTTCCGAGTTTAGTGACCTGCTCATGGGGTTGGACTCCAGGCATGTCGCAGGCCAGGGTCACATCCAGCGCCACCCCGATCTCCGGAGCGATACCGAACGCGCTAGCTCGCGCCCCGCGTAGCCCCACTTCTTCCTGCACGGTGCCCACGAAATAAATGTCAGCCTTGTGCGCCCGCAGCCGACGCAAAGCCTCAATGCCTACGTACACGCCAACCCTGTCGTCCAGAGCCTTTCCTGACACGAGCTCCCCCACCTCAGTGAAAGTCTGGTACAGGGTCACTGGATCACCCACGCGGACCTTTTCTTTAACCTCTTTTCCGGGCAGGCCGAGATCCACGAACAGGTCTTGGATGCGTACCTCTTTCTTCCGTTCCTCTTCGGTGAGGATGTGGACGGGCTTGATGCCGATCAGGCCGAGGAGGGGACCGCTTTGGGTATGCACCACTACTCGCGAGGCGATGAGGGTACGGGCGTCGAAGCCGCCTACGGGCTCGATGCGCAAAAAGCCGGTCTCCTCGTCCACGTGGGAGACAAGAAAGCCGATCTCGTCCATGTGGGCAGCCACCACAACCTTGGGGCCTGAACCCTTTTTGTGGGCGATCACGTTTCCCAAAACGTCGACCTGCACTTCGTCCACTACCTCAGCCACAGCTGCACGTACGATATCCCGTACCTCTTCCTCCCGACCGGGAATGCCTGCCGCTTCCGCAAGGCGCCTGAGAAGTTCCACTGATCCTCCTTTACGTTGAGCCTAACCAAGTCTAGGTTTTCCCACAACTTCCCCCGGGCCTCCGGACGGGATAAAATGCTGATGCGATGTTTCCTATCCGGGACTATCGGGTGAGCGGTCGGCGCCCATGGGCTACGTACATCCTGATTGCCCTGAATGCTTTGGTATTCCTGTACACCTTGAGCATTCCCGAAAGTAGCTACGTCTTGGTGGACGGCTGTGCCTGGGCTGATGCTTTCAATCGGAGTCCCCCGGGATACGATCCTGTTTTGTATCGCCGCTACGGGCGGGGTTGCTTTTACCCGCTGAGCCCGCGTGATGCCTTTTACATTCAATATGGACTCATCCCTGCAGAATTCCTGAGCGGAAAAGATCTGCCGCCTACTGTGGTGTTCCCCATCTGGCTTACTCTCTTCACCGCCATGTTCCTCCACGCCGGTTGGTTGCACCTGATCGGCAACATGTGGTACCTCTGGATTTTTGGGGACAACGTGGAGGCTTCCATGGGCTCGGTCCGATACCTCCTGTTTTACCTTGTGTGCGGAGTAGGTGCGGCCGGGTTACAGATGGCGGTGAGCGGGAAGAGCACGGTGCCCATGGTGGGAGCCTCGGGCGCCATATCGGGGGTCATGGGCGCTTATTTGGTGCTTTTCCCTTCGGCACGTATCCTCACCCTTGTTCCCATCTGGTTTTTCCTGCAGCTTGTGGAAGTCCCAGCCGTGATTTTCTTGGGCCTTTGGTTCTTATTACAATTTTTCTCAGGCCTTGTGGATCTACAAAGCCTAGGGGGAACCGCATGGTGGGCGCATATCGGCGGTTTCCTCACCGGAGCCCTTCTGGTGTTCCTGTTCCGCCGGCGCATGATCACTCCCGGCCTTGTCCGTTGGTGGGAATACCGGCGCTGGCGACGCCACTTTTGAGCCGTGGCATGGGTCCTGGGAATGGACGAAGCCGGGCGAGGAGCAGTACTCGGGCCACTGGTCGTGGCCGGCGTGGCTGTCAGCGAGGAAAAAGAAGATCTCCTCTGGAAGTACGGCGCCCGGGACTCCAAAAGTCTTTCCCGTAACCGACGCAGGAAAGTCCTGGGTGCTCTGGCCAAGGTGGGCTTCCGCGGACGGGTCGTGGTCATTCCCCCTCAGGCCGTCGACGGGGCGAGCCTCACGGAGCTTGAACTCCAGGCCATGGCTGCTCTCATCCGTTTTTTCAGGCCTGCTTCGGTGATCCTTGATCCGCCGGTGGGGCCTGGGGCCATCGCTCGCTTCGTCTCCGCCCTTTCCCAAAGAACTGGCTTTCCGGAAACCATCTTTCAAGCTTTTCCTAAAGCCGACAAGAAAAACGCCGCAGTGGCAGCGGCTTCCATCTTGGCCAAGGTCGTACGCGACGGCTATGTGGTGGCGTTGCGCCAAAGATTCGGAGATTTTGGGTGGGGCTACCCGGGCGAGGCCAGAGTGCAGGAATTTTTGTGCCGTTGGGTTGCGGAGAACCAAGGGCTTCCGGAAATTTGTCGAAAGCGCTGGCGCTCTGCGGCGAAGGTGGCCCAGCGGAAGTTGCAAGATGGTCTTTAGTTTGGGAGAATTGCGGTGGAGTTATTAAGGGGGAAGGCATGCCAAAACGCACATATCAGCCACACCGCCGAAGGCGGCACCGTGTGCATGGGTTTTTGGCGCGGATGCGCACTCCGGAAGGCCGAGCGGTCATTGCTCGGCGGCGCAAAAAGGGTCGGAAACGCCTGACTCCGGCTTAAGGGAAGGAGCTCCGTGCCACGTAAACGCATCTACGAGCTAGCGCGCGAATTGGGTATGTCCACCCGGGACCTCATCTTGTCCCTGGAGAAGCTGGGCATGCCCGGGATGAGCGCATTTCACATGGTTTCCGAGGAGGAAGCCGAGGTCATCCGCGGGCTTTTGGCCGAGAAAGCTGAAACATTGGCCCCTGCGCCGGCTCCCGCTGTCCCTGAGAGGAAAGCACCTCCGGCCAAGCCGCGGCCGCCGGTGGTGGCGGTACTCGGGCACATCGACCATGGCAAAACCACTTTGCTTGACCAGATACGCAAAACCCGTGTCGCCGCCGGTGAACCCGGTGGCATCACCCAGTCCATCGGCGCCTATCAGGCCCAAGTGGACGGAAAACTCGTCACCTTCATCGACACCCCGGGGCACCGAGCATTCACGGCCATGCGTGCCAGGGGCGCTCAGGTCACAGACATCGCTGTGCTCGTGGTGGCTGCAGACGACGGGGTCATGGCTCAAACGGTGGAAGCCTTGGACCACATCAAGGCTGCCGGCGTGCCCATGATCGTGGCCATCAACAAGATTGATAAACCCGAGGCCAATCCCGACCGGGTGAAGCAGCAGTTGGCCAGCCTGGGATATATCCCTGAGGATTGGGGAGGGAACACGATCATGGTGCCCGTTTCCGCTCTCACTGGCCAGGGTGTGGATGACCTTCTGGAAATGATCCTTCTTGTGGCCGAGATGGAGGGCGTTTCCGGCGATCCTGAGGGCGAACTGGAAGCCATCGTCGTGGAGAGTCACATGGACCAAGCCCGAGGCCCCGTGGCCACGGCCATTGTCAGGAACGGAACGCTCCGCGAGCGGGACGTGGTGGTGGCTGGCACGGCCTGGGGCCGGATCCGCGCCCTCCTCGATCACCAGGGAAAGCGCATCCCTGCGGCCGGACCTGGCACACCCGTGCAAGTGCTCGGGCTTTCGGAGGTTCCACCGGCGGGAGAGAAGTTGGCACGGGTGGCCACGCCCAAGGAAGCTGAGGAAATCGTGGAAAAGCGGCGCGAGGCAGAACGGGAGAAGCGGCTTTCGGCCCGGCCCCGCTTGACCCTGGAGGAGCTCCTGAGCACGGTCCAGACGAAGAAATTGGTCCTGGTGATCAAAGCGCAGAGCATGGGCACCTTGGAAGCCGTACGGCTGGAGCTAAGCACCATCCAGGCTGAGGGCGTGGAGCTGGAGGTGCTCCACGCCGGTGTAGGTCAGATCACTGAATCCGATGTACTCCTCGCCGCAGCGGAAACCCAGGGACAGCCCCTGATCCTGGGCTTCGGGGTCAAAGTGGATCCCAAGGCCCAAAAACTCGCGGAACAGCGAGGCATTCCCATTCGCACCTACGACATCATCTATGACCTCGCTTTGGATGTGGAACGGGCCCTCAAGCGCCTTCTGGGCCCCGAGATGCGGGAAGTCAAGGTGGGCGAAGCAGAGGTGCTCAGAGTGTTCAACATAAGCGGAGTGGGACGGGTGGCCGGTTGCGCGGTGCGTTCCGGCCGGATCCTGCGGGGTGCCAAAGCGCGGATCCTGCGCCGCGGCCAGGAAGTGTTCACCGGCGAAATCTCCTCGCTCAAACGCTTCGCTGAGGACGTGCGGGAAGTACGCGAGGGCTACGAGTGCGGATTGCGTATCCAGGGCTTCGAGGACGTCCAAGAGGGCGACGTCATCGAAGTCTACGCGCTGGAGGAAGTCCCCGTTTGATCAGCTATGCCAGTGGGAATCCTGCGCGTGTATTTACGGTTATACGGAACCCATACGCTTAAGGAAAAGCGGTCCGTCCTGGAAGGGCTTTTGGTCCGGCTTCGCCGGGAGTTCAACGTATCCGCGGCGGAACTTGGGGAACTGGATAGTCCTGAGCACGCCGTTTTAGGGTTCGCTCACCTTTCCAACAACGGAGCTTATTCCGACGGAGTGCTGCAGAAAATCCTAGAGCGCCTGGAAGGAAGCCGTGAGTTCTGCGTGGAAAGCCACGAGATGGAGGTGCTGTGATGCGTCCGCGGGCCCGTGCTAGGCTAGCCGAAACCATCGCCCGAGAGATCGCCGACATTTTGGAATTCGAGGTAAAGGACCCGGTCTTGCGTGAAGCTCTCCCCACCGTACTGGGCGTGGAGCTTTCCGAGGACGGACAGGAAGCGAAAGTGCTGGTGTACATTTCCGGAACTGATGAGGAAAGAGCCCGCGTGATGGCGGCCTTTCACAAAGACACAGGCTTTTTGCGCACGTCTTTGGCCAGGCGGCTTTCGGTGCGAAGGGTACCGCGCCTGACCTTTGCCCTAGACACCTCCCCTGATCGCTGGGCCTGGGGAGCCTAGGGTGCCTGATCTTCCCGTTTTGGTTCTGAGTTCGCCCCTGCGGGGCCACACGGATCTCCTTTTGGATCAGGTGATTTCTGAATTCGCCCAAAAATCCGGGGTGGAGCTTCGCCCAGAAAGCGCGGAAAAAGTCAAGGGAGAACCGCTCCCCGCCCTTTTGCACCTCACAGGCGGAACCGAGCATCTGGCCTTGGCCGTCGCAGTGGGCACTGCGGCTCCGCTTTTGCTTTTGGCCCACCGCAGCCACAACTCCCTTCCGGCGGCCCTGGAGACCCTGGCCCGCCTGCAGGAGGACGGAAGAAAAGCTTGGCTCGTTCTGAGCGATTCCGCGGAGGAACTTCACCTTTTCGCCCAGGCCGCGGACCTTGCCCGTCGCTTGCGGGGAAAACGCGTAGGACTCCTGGGCGGAGTTTCGCCCTGGCTTGTGGCCAGTTCCCCTGATCCCGATGTTCTGCGCACAAGGCTCGGCCTGGAATTCGTAGAGGTACCGCTTTCTCTCCTGAACGAGGGGATTCCTCCCCCAGCCGGATCCTTGCCGGGCGGAATTGGCGTGGGGGTTGGGGAGAAGGAGCGGACCATGGCCAGCCGTGTTTATGCTGGCCTCAAGGCCTTGGCCGAGGAGCTGAAACTTTCGGCGCTCTCTGTGGCCTGTTTCTCCCTTCTTTCCGAGGAGCGCACGGCCTGCTGGGCCTTGGCGCGCCTGAGCGACGAGGGCATTCCCGGTGGCTGTGAAGGGGACCTGCCCGGACTTTTGGCCCTATGGCTGAGCCGCCTCCTTACCGGGCAGCCGGGATTTTTGGCCAACCCCGCGGAAGTGGACCTCAAAGGGGAGCGGGTGCTTCTTGCCCACTGCACGGTTCCTTTATCCCTGGTGGAGAGTTTTGAGCTGCGCACGCATTTTGAGTCCGGAATTGGTTTAGCGGTGGCGGGGAGGCTCAGGCCCGGGCCGTATACCCTGATGCGCTTCGGCGGGAAAGAGCTAGAGAAGGCGTTCATCGTGGAGGGGAGCGTTCTTCCCGAGCATCCGGGCCGGGAGGACCTGTGCCGGACACAGGTGTGGTTCAAGATGCCCAAGGGCGCGATCCAGAAGCTTCTCAGGGAGCCGCTAGGGAATCACCACGTCCTCATCCCTGGTCACCACCGCCTCGTCCTTTCCCTCTTCCACCAGATTTTCCTGGCCGGCTGAAACAGTGTGGCTATAGCTCAAGCGGAGTAGCTCCCCACCCAGGCTGCAAGCAGGATGAGCTCAGAACCCAGTTTCCCCTGGAAAAAGATCAACTGGAAAAGGCCCGGATGATCACGAGGATCCCCACCCCCACGAAGAGAAAGCCGGCGCTCACCTGGACGTATTTCGTGGGCAAATAGCACCCAATGAGCCCGCCCAAGAACGCACCCAAAAGGCTCACCAGGGAGAGGGCCAGCGCCGCTCCTAAGAAAACGGGCCAGGGCGCGCGGTGTCGCGCGGCCAAAGCAAAAACAGCAAGCTGAGTCTTATCGCCGAGCTCGGCCAGAAACAAAAGCCCAAACGTGGAAAGCACCAAACGCCAATCCATGCGGCCCTCCTTCTTCTACACCGCTCCGGTTTTTAGCTCTTCGCATCCGCAGGTTATACTTGGGTCCCCTATGGATCCCATACGCACACGCGAGCGTATTCTCAACGGCCCCATTCTCAAGACCATGGCCCTTCTGGCTTGGCCGGTGATGGTCACCAGCGCCCTTCAAGCCCTGTACAACCTGGTGGACGCCTTTTGGCTTGGGCGACTGGGCACGGCGGCGGTGGCTGCTCCCGGCATGGCTTGGCCCATCCTCTTTTTCTTCATGTCCTTTTCCGGAGGTTTCCAGGCCGCGGGGTCCACCTTCGTGGCCCAACATTTTGGAGCAGGTGATCGCCGCGGCGCGGAGGAATCCGCAGGGCAACTTCTGGGTTTCCTCACACTCCTTTCCGTGTTTTTGGGGGCTCTGGGCTACAGCCTGGCGCCCACTATTCTGGGTCTCATCCGTGCCCCCCAAGAGATCTTCCCCTACGCTCTCACTTACCTGCGTATCGAGTGTATGGGCCTGCCCATCATGTTCATCGCCGCAGCTTTCGGCGGATTTATGGTGGGCTTGGGGCAGACCCACTTTCTCATGTACATCAGCGCCTCTTCCCTTTTGCTGAACGGGGTTTTGGACCCAGTTTTTATTTTTGGCTGGGGCCCCTTCCCCGCCTGGGGGGTAGCCGGCGCAGCTTGGGCCACGGTGTTTTCCCGGGCCCTCGTGGCCGCCATTGGCCTGGGCATCCTCTTTTCCGGACGGCGTGGGCTCCGCCTCCGCGTGCGGGATCTGCGTCCAAAACTTCCCCGTGTGCTCCCCATTTTGCGGGTGGGCTTGCCCAACGTGCTGGACCAGGCCAGCACCTCGTTCGGCTTCGTGGTGATGATGGGGCTTGTGGCCGGCTTTGGCACCACGGTGGTGGCCGCTTATACCGTGGGGAACCGCATCATCAACCTGATCAACGTGGTGAGCTGGGGAGCAGGGAGTGCCCTGGTGGCCATGATCGGTCAGAACCTGGGAGCCGAGCGCTACGAGCGGGCGGGGCAGGTGGCCCGGCGCGGTATCCTCGCGACTTTTGCGGCCCTGGTTGGCCTATATGGCGTAGCCCTGCTCTTGCGCCGCCCCATGTTTTCCCTGTTCATCAGCGACCTAGCGGTGATCCAAGAAGGGGTTGGGTACATCATGATCTTCGGCATTTCCATCCCCTTCTTTGGCCTCTTTGATGGGGCGGCCGCGGTTTTTCGGGGCTCCGGCCACACCGTACCCCCCATGATCATGGCCATCGTGCGCCTTTGGGGCCTGCGGGTGTTTCTTTCCTGGCTTTTGGGGTACCAGCTGGGGTTCGGCACCACGGGGATGTGGGTGGGCATGACCTTAAGCAACGTTCTGGCCGGCGTGGCCTTGGTGCTTTGGCTGCGGCGGGGCACATGGAAGCGCCGGTTGGTGCGGGCAGCCCCAGCTTTCCACTCCTCCAACCTCGCCCACAAATAGTCCTCCCCCTTGACAGGGGGGTGGGACTGTCGTATTTTGGAAGCGTGACGCAGAGATTGATGAGTAGGAAGGAGGTGATTCTCGGGGTCCAGGCCTACGTGGGTTATTGGTTCGCATGAGGGCGTGACTCTCTAGAGGGAGAGTCATGCCCAGCACCGCAAGCAAAAGCTTGCGGTTTTTTGTTTGTAAGGGGGTGTGAAGTGAAAAAGTTAGCTCTTTTAGCGGTAGCAGTTTTGGGGATTCTTGCGGTGGCTAAGCCGGTGCTAATCGGCATCACCCAAATTGTGGAGCATCCGGCCCTCAATCAGGTGCGCGATGGCGTCATCGAAGCCCTCCGCCGCGCCGGCTACGTAGAGGGAGAAAACGTTCAATTCATCTTAGCCAACGCCCAAGGCGATTTCTCCGTAGCCATAGCCATCGCCCAGGAGTTCCGCGCGCGCGGCGTGGACCTGGTGGTGTCCATCGCCACCCCCACTTCCCAAGCCGCCGTGCAGGTGTTCAAGGACACCACCGTCCCCGTCATCTTCTCGGCTGTGACCGACCCGGTGAGAGCGGGTCTCACGGGCTACCCCAACGTCACCGGCGCCTCGGACATGATCGATGTCCGCGCCGATGTGGAACTGCTCAGGAAAATCATACCCGGACTAAAGAGATTGGGACAAGTCTATAACCCGGGCGAGGCTAACTCCGCCATCCTCACGGAGCTCACGAAGAAAGCGGCAGAGGAAATGGGGATCACCCTCGTTTTGGCCGCTGCCAACAGCACGGCGGAGGTGCCGTTGGCCGCCCAGTCCCTGGTGGGTCGCGTGGACGCCGTCTACTGCACCACCGACAACACTGTGGCCGCTGCATTGGACGTCGTGGTGGCCGTGGCGAAAGCCAATAAGATCCCGTTCCTCTTCGCCGATCCCACGAGCCTTGAGCGCGGAGTACTCATGTGTACAGGATTCGATTACTTTGACCATGGCCTCCTCACCGGCGAAATCGTGCTCCGGGTCCTCCAAGGCATGTCACCCAGCGCCATCCCCTTCGTGCGCCAAGCGGGAACCCAGGTGTGGCTCAACCTGGATGTGGCCGAGGAAATAGGGTTCCGGTTCAGTTCGGAGGCCCGGGCCCTGGCCACTGGGCTCCTGTTCGGGGGGCAGCGGTTCGTGAAGGAGTGAGGACATGTTGGTTCTTCACGCCGCCGAGCAGGGTCTGATCTACGGCCTCATGGCCCTCGGGGTCTACCTCTCCTTCCGGGTCCTCGCCTTTCCCGACCTTTCCGTAGACGGGACCCTCCCTTTAGGCGCGGCCGTGGCCGGGATTCTCATCCTGCGCGGTGTCCACCCCCTGTGGGCAGGGTTAGCGGGCGCGGGGGCGGGCGCGCTGGCCGGGACCCTCACCGGGGTCCTGGCCACCCGCCTCCGCATTCCTGGGCTTCTCGCTGGGGTCCTCACCATGATCATGCTGTATTCCCTGAACCTGCGGATCATGGGCCGGCCAAACCTCTCCCTCCTGGGAAAACCTTCGGCCCTCGTGTACCTGGCCCAAGGGCTGGGCACACCTCGCGCCTATGAAAATCTGGTGGCGGTGGGAATCTTCGCGCTCGTGGCGGCGGGTCTTTTGCTCCTCTTTCTCCACACCGAGGTCGGCGCCACCCTGCGCGCCGTGGGCCAAAACCCCGAACTCGTGAGAACTTTGGGAACAAATCCCCACAACTTCCTGATCCTTGGCCTGGCCCTCTCGAACGGGTTGGTCGGCCTCGCGGGGGCTTTGGTAGCCCAGTACTCCGGGTTCGCCGACGTGGGCATGGGCGTGGGCACGATCATCGCTGGCCTGGCCTCCGTGATCGTGGGGGAAATCCTCCTGCGACCACAGTCCCTGTTGGCGGCTGTGGCGGCCGCTCTCGTGGGCTCAGTGGTGTACAGGTTGGCCATCTCCGTGGCTCTGCGGTACGGCGCCGTCTTGGGGTTCACCGCTTCTGATCTGCGGCTCCTCACGGCCCTCGTGGTGCTGGGAGCTCTGGCTGCTCCTGCCCTCCGCGCAGCCTGGAAGGGGGAAACCCCGTGATCTTGGAAGTGCTTAAAGTCACGAAGACCTTTGCCTTGGGAGCGGAGCGGGTGGTGGCCCTGGAGGATCTGGATTTATTTCTGGACGAGGGTGATTTCGCCACGGTGATCGGCTCCAACGGGGCGGGAAAGACCACGCTCCTCAACGTGATCGCTGGCCATTATCGACCCGATCGGGGACGGGTTCGCTTGGCTGGACAGGATGTCACTCGCTGGCCAGTTCACCGTCGGGCGTACTTCATCGGCCGGGTGTTCCAGGACCCGCTTCAGGGCACAGCGGCCCACATGACGGTTGCGGAAAACCTGGCCCTGGCCCGAAAAAAGGGGGCGCGGGCTTTGGTTCCTCTCCTCACCGCCCGGCGGCGTCGCTTCATCATGGAAGCTGTGGCTTCCTTGGAAATGGGGCTCGAGCGCAGACTTTCCGAGAAAGTCGCGCATCTTTCTGGCGGAGAACGTCAAGCCCTCACCGTGCTCATGGCCATCCTCACCCGGCCAAAGCTCCTCCTTTTGGACGAGCACACCGCCGCGTTGGACCCCGCCAACGCCGAAAAAGTCTTGGTCATAACGGAAAGGCTCGTGGCCGAACAACAGCTCACCACCCTCATGGTCACCCACCGCATGGACCAAGCGTTGGCTGTGGGAAACAGGCTGATCATGATGCACAAAGGCCGGATCGTATTGGACCTAGGAGAACAAGAGAAACGTCGGTTCCGGGTGGAAGACCTCGTGGGGTTGTTCCGCAAGGTCGGGGTGAGCGATGACGCTCTTCTTTTGACAGCGAATGGCGAGGGAGGAATTGGAACGATGGCCGAGGAGGCCAAGAAGCAGGCCCACCTCCTTTAGGCCGCCGCCAACCCACCAGCACCGCCAGGCCCTAAGGGGAGCGGAAGAGAAGCGCAAGCTGGCGTAGCCGCCTGAGCTCCTCCCGCTCCCCTAGCCGGGCCTGGCGCACGGCCCGCGCCAACACCTCGATGGTCCGGTCGTAAGTAGCACGATCCACGGGGTAAGGCGTGCCATCCTTCCCACCGTGGGCATAGGCGAACCGTGCGGGGTCGCGAAAAGAGGCGGGGGCCCCGTAAACGAGCTCGGAAAGAAGGGCCAATGCCCGCAGGCCCTTTGAGCCCAATCCAGGCACTCCCAAAAGCTCTTCGAACGTTTGGGCCTGAGCCTCATAGGTGTGGAGAAACACGCTTTTCAGCCGCTGCGGATCCAGATCGGAAAGAAGCAGAGCATGCCGCTCCGGGAGTTTTAAGCCCTGGAGCTTTTTCAGCTCGTTCGCCAGATGATCCGGGGGTTTTCCGGCAAGCTCAGGCATGATGTGCCGCGCGGGCTCGGCCTCCTCCGCCACGAGGTTGAGGACCAAATGGGCCCGCGCGCCAACTACACCGGAATGCGGTTCCACCACAAAGCTTTGCAAGCCTTCCGAGAACCAATGGTACCGTCGGGCTAAACCGAGGTTTTCCCGCATCCCTTGCTGCACCACGCACCAGCGCCCAGCTCGATCGAAGAAGAACGCGTGGTGATAGATCTGAAATCCGTCCTGAAGGGCAGCGGAGTCAACTTTTGCGCTCATTCGGGATGCATACACGAGAGGACCAGACTCTATCCCCAACCGCTCGGCCCAAGTTTGGATCTCCTCGGGGGTACGCCGGGAAACCGCGCCTTTTCCACCCGCGGCAAAGAGCCCGATCTCTGGGCCCACCTGGCTCAACGCTTCTTTGAGGGCACCGCAAGTCGTGGTAGTGAGGCCGCTAGAGTGCCAGTCGAAGCCCAAAAGGCAACCGAGGGCCTGAAACCAGTGCGGATCCGAAAGGCGGCGCAGAACTTCCTCTGATCCAAATTCGTCGACCATGAGGAGCAGGATTTCCTGGGCCAAACGCACCATGCGCGCAAAAAGCCACCGCGGGGCCTTCCCCCCATGCAGCGGGAGCTCCGCATAACCCGTGCGCATCCCCATCCTACTGCCTCCGCCAAAGGAGCCGGTTTTTCTCCACCACCCCTTCGGCTAAACCTTCCCGCGCAAGCGAAGTAAGAGCGGCGTGAATCGTGGTGAGGGCCAAGACAAAATCGGTCAGATCCGTAAGGCTTGCCCCCAATTCTTCGGCCACACGATGCACAAGCTCTTCCCCTGTTTTGGGAACAGCAATTTCTCGGTGCACAATATCTCGGATCTTTTGGAGATGGCCGCGAAAGAAAGCGCACGCGGCGCGCACCCTCTCCCCCGTAAGAATGGGACCGTGGCCAGGCACCACTTGTTCTGCCTCCTCCACCACCTTCAAAGAGGCTAGGGCCTGATCGAGATCGTGACAAAAGGGGATGGGGTGTTTTCTCAGGATCTCTTCGGGGAAAAGGGCGTCGGCGCAAAATAGCACCTCTTGGAAGCGCACCCCGATTTGAGCGGGAGCGTGGCCGGGCAAGGCCACCACTTCCACGGATACCGGTCCCAGTTGGATGATACCGGGCTCAAGGTTTTGCACGCGGCAAGACTTGGCCAAGGTGAATTTGGAGCAAAGTTTTTGGGGCGGTGCTGCACCGGAGAAAAGAAAAAGAGGTTCCAGGAAAGGGTGCTCCATCATGGCCCCCTCTAGCGGGGAGGCATGGAGAGGAAGGCCGCGGTTCTCCCATAGATAAGCGCCTCCGAAGTGATCGGCGTGGGCATGGGTGAGGATGGCCGCGCGGGGGCTAAATCCGGCTTCTTCAGCCCAGCGCCAGAGTTTTCGGGCCGGACTATCGTCCAGCCCGGCGTCTACGAAAGCCACCTCCCCTTCCCTGGCAATAGCCCCAAGATTCACGGGACCTGGGAGAACGTGAACTCCGCTGCCAAGGTGACGGACTTCCATTGCGCGAGTATACCGCAGACCTCCCTAACTCCGGCAGGCTTCCCCTCGTCTCCCCAGGATGTTGAAGGATTGTTTTTGGCGCCACAGGAGATCGTCACGGTGGGAACTGGCTCCCAAGCCCTGATCCACGCGCGGTGTGGACTTGGGGGCAATCCGCTGATTGGGGTGCCGAAGGATCGCAGGCAATCGCTGTGAGTCTGGTAACGCACCGTTGCGCAGCGCGGCGGAGCCGCTAAACTGAAACGGCATGCAACGCCGGGAGGTCGTAGCTTTCCTTGAGGAACGGTTCCCCCCAAGTCTTTCCGAGGAATGGGATCACAGTGGGCTACAAGTCGGTAATTTGGACGAGCGGTGCCAGCGAGTCCTTGTGGCCCTGGATCTGGAACTCCGTCATCTCCCTCTTCTCTCTCAGGTGGACCTCGTTTTGACCCATCACCCCCTGCTGTTCCGCCCCATTAAGGAAATTCCTACACAAACGCCTTTGGGACAAAAACTTCGGGGCCTCTTCACCCAGGATGTAGCCCTATTTTCCCTGCACACCCCTTACGATAACGCCCAGGGAGGTCTAGGCGAAGTGCTGGCCCAATATTTGGGACTTCTTGCCCCAAGGCCGCTTCTTCCCCGGGGGGAACTTCTTAAATTGGTGGTGTTTGTGCCCGTAGGCTACGAAGAAAACGTAGCCCAAGCTATGTTTTCCGCAGGAGCGGGAAAGATTGGAAAATACGGACACTGCTCGTTCCGATCCCGCGGCACTGGCACGTTCCTTCCTGAACAGGGAGCCCGGCCATTCGTGGGCCAAGTGGGCCGGGAAGAGCATGCGGAGGAAATTCGGCTGGAGACAATCCTTCCTGCGGAACGCCTGGACTCCGTGGTGGCGGCCATGCTCGTTACCCATCCTTACGAAGAGGTAGCTTACGATCTCTATCCCCTGGCCAATCGGGACGCGCGGCACGGCCTAGGACGGGTGGGCGAGCTACCTGCGCCGCGTTCCGTATCCGAGCTTCTTCAGCAATTCGCACAAAAGCTAGGTGTACTTGGTCCAAGAGCCGTAGTTGGCCCTGTGGAGCGGAAGGTGCATAAGGTAGCGGTGTGCGGCGGAAGCGGGGGAGATTTGGTGCCCAAGGTTCTCGCAAGCGGTGCAGAACTCTACATCACCGGGGAAGCCGGCTATCACCGGATGAAAGAGGCCGAGGAAGGCGGGTTGACCGTGGCCCTGTTTGGCCATGCCGAAACGGAAAAACCCTTTGTGAGCCACGTGAGTTCGCTTCTGCGTCAAACCTTTCCGGACCTGGAGGTGATCGAAGGATGACCGAAGCCACCGCCCTCCTTCGAGCTTTGGCTCAGGCCGAGGACGAACTGCACAAACTCTCCGGACGGCTCGTGGATATAGCCGGTGAGGAAGAACGCCTCCGGGCGCGCCTGGCCGAAGCGGATAAGTCTTTTGCCCAGCGCAAAGAAGAACACCGCAAGCTCCGCCTGGCCGCACAGGAGCGCACAGCCGAAGCGGATGCTACCGATGCCAAGATCCGTGAGTACCAAAGGAAGCTGGATCACGACATCGTTCCGTACAAGGAGATGGAATTCCTGCGGGAACAGATCCAAATAATGCGGGCAAAGTTGGACCAGCTAAGCGAGGAAGCCTTGGCCCTCATGGAGGCTGTAGAGGAAGACACCAAAAAACTTAGGGAAAACGAGGCGAGTTACCGAGAGCAGCGGGGGCATTTGGAGGAGGAGCTTCAGCGTTTGCAGCGCAGGCGCGAGGAGATAAACCGGGAAGAGGAAAGCGTGGAGGCACGGCGTCGGGAATTGGTGGCGCAGCTTCCCACTCCGCTTCGTCAACACTACGAGAAGCTTCGTGCGCGCATCCCCAATCCTGTGGCTTACGTGAACGGCCAAACTTGTGGCGGCTGCCATCTAAGATTAGCCGAGGCCACGCTCCTGAAACTCCAAGAGGGCCGGGAGGTGGTCACCTGCGAACACTGCGCGCGCTTTTTGGTGCTGCCCTGGGGCTAGCCCAATCCCTCCTTCCCCTCCAGGTGGGACCGATCAACGACTACGGCCAAACCCTGGAGGCGGGGGACCGCACCCAGCTGGGAGAATACATCGCCCGCCTCGCCGAGGAGGGCATACGCTTCGTCTATCTTGCCACCTGGCGCGACCCTTTTTTTGACCCTCAGCGCTATGCGGCCGAGGTTTTCCGGGCTTGGGCCTTGTCGGACAAACACGTGCTGTTCGTGTTGATTCGCGGGGAAGACCGGCGTTGGCACGTGGCCCTTCTTTGCGGAAGCGGAGTTTCTCTTCCCAAGAAAACCCAGGAATTATTAGCCCGGGCACAACTCGAGGCCAATAGGACCAGGCCAGGCTATGCGGCCCTGCAGTTTGTCGGGCGCTTCCTTTCCGCTGTAAAGGAAGAAAAGGCGCCGGGGAAAAACACCCCTTCATTTCCCTGGCGTTATGTTCTTTTTGGAGGACTTTTCCTTGCCGCTCTGTTTTGGTTTTCCCGCCGGATTTGCCCCCGCTGCGGGCGGCCTCTCCGGCGGACGGAGTCCATAAGTGGTATACTTTGGGTGTGCCCGCGGTGTCGGTACACCCGGGCGGGACGGGGGAGACGGCTAGGGAGCCGCAGGGGGTTTTCCCCCTGAGGAAGGTCCGGACTCCGCAGGGCAGGCTGCTCGGGGAAACCCGAGAGGGAGCGATCCCTGGAAAGTGCCACAGAGAACAGACCGCCAGCGGCCCCTCCCCTGGGGAGGGGTGCGGGCAAGGGTGAAACGGTGGGGTAAGAGCCCACCGCCGGGGCTGCGAGGCTCCCGGGCACGGTAAACCCCAGCCGGAGCAAGGCCAAATAGGGAGGCGCCTGAGGGTGGCCCGCCCGATGCCTCCGGGTAGGCCGCACAGAGGAATGGCTCCCCACCACAGAATCCGGCCTATGGCCCTCTCCCCCGCTGTTCTATATAATGCCTAGAAGTTTCTTAAGGAGGTGAGCACATGATCTGGCTTTTTTATCCGGAAACCTTGATTCTACTCATCCCGGCTGTGCTTTTGGCCGTTTATGCCCAGTACAAAGTGCGTGCGGCCTACGCCAAGTACCTGCGGGTGCCTACTCAGCGTCGGGTGAGCGCCGCGGAGGCTGCTCGCACTCTCCTCCAGCAGGCCGGGGTGACGAACGTCCAGATCGAGTCCATCCGCCAGCCCTTGGGAGATCACTACGACCCACGCCGGCGGGTACTCCGGCTTTCCGCTCCCGAATCGGTCTCGGTAGCAGCGGTAGGAGTGGCCGCCCACGAAGCGGGCCATGCTCTCCAGCACGCCCAGGGCTACGCCCCCTTGAGCCTGCGCTCGGCCGTGGTGCCCCTGGCTATGTTCGGCTCGCAGCTCGCCTTTCCCCTCTTTTTCCTGGGCCTTATCTTCCAGGCCACATCCCTCGTGAACATAGGGATCATCCTCTTTTCCGCAGCCGTTTTGTTCATCCTGGTCACGCTCCCTGTGGAGTTCAACGCCTCTCGCCGGGCTATCGCTGCCCTGCGGACCACAGGCCTGGTGAGCGAGGGCGAGCTCGGAGCCGTGAAAGAGGTTCTCACCGCAGCCGCCCTCACCTATGTGGCCTCGGCCGCCATGGCCTTGGCTCAGCTTCTGGGCATGCTCATGGTTGCCGGTAATCGGCGCCGCTCCTAAATGAAACTCTCCCTCTCCATCCTCAACGCCGACTTTTCCCGCCTCCTTTCCACCCTAGAACGCCTCGCGGATCTTGTGGACTACATCCATTTCGACGTCATGGACGGGCACTTCGTGCCTAACCTCACATTCGGCCCGGTTCTCCCCAACTCCTTGCGCGAGAAAATCGCGCTTCCCTTCGACATCCACCTCATGGTGGACCGACCCGCGTTTTATGCGCCCCGCTTTCGCGTGCGGCCGGAAGATGTGCTCGTGTTTCACGTGGAGGCGCTCGACCCGCCCGACGAGGCCCTCGCCGCCATCAAGGAGCTGGGGTGTCGGGTGGGCCTCTCGTTACGGCCGCGCACGCCTCTGGCGGTGCTTGCCCCATTCTTGGACGAGGTGGACTGGGTCCTCCTCATGAGTGTGGAGCCAGGATTCGGGGGACAGACGTTCCTGCCGGAATCCCTGGAGCGCCTGCGGGAACTGCGGCGTCTTGTGGGGACGCGCCCCATCACGTTGGCCGTGGACGGGGGCATTGGCCCGCAGAACGTGCGCGACGTGTTGGCCGCGGGCGCGGAGGTGGTGGTGGTAGGAGCAGCTATCTTCCACGCTTCCGATCCCCGGGAAGCTTTGCTCAACCTGTGGAGAGCTGCGGGATACCCACGGAATTGATGCGCCGGGTCCTAAGCCTGGCCCGCCAGGGCGAGGGTTTCACCCGGCCCAATCCCCTCGTGGGTGCGGTGCTAGTGAAAGACGGGGAAATCGTTGCCGAAGCCTATCACGCGCGGTTTGGTGGACCCCACGCAGAGATCCTCGCTTTGGAGAAAGCCGGGGACCGGGCGTGCGGAGCGGATCTCTACGTAAACCTTGAGCCCTGTGTGAATTTCCCCGGAAAGAAAACGCCGCCGTGCGTGGAGGCCATCATTCGGGCGGGAGTGCGCCGGGTGGTCATCGCCACCCGCGACCCTAATCCTCGGGTTTCCGGCCGAGGCGTGGCCCAGCTCAGGGAGGCGGGGATCGAGGTGGTGGAGGGCGTCCTGGCTGAGGAGGCGCGCCGGCTCAACGAAGTTTTCTTCCACTGGGTCACCACGGGAATGCCCTTTGTGGTTCTGAAATTAGCCCTGACCTTGGACGGAAAGATCGCGAGTTTCACGGGAAAGTCCCAGTGGATCACGGGGCCCGCGGCGCGCAGAAAGGTTCAGGAACTTCGCCGCCGTTATGCCGCGGTCCTCGTGGGCACGAATACCGTCCTGGCTGACGATCCCCAGCTAACCCTGCGCGATCTGGAGGGACCACAGCCTTGGCGAATCGTTCTGGACAGGGAAGGCCGGCTTCCTCTTGCCGCTCGGGTGTTCGATGGCAGCGCAAAGACCCTCGTGGCCACGGTTCACATGCCCGCGGAAAAAGAAAAGGCCCTGCGAGCCAAAGGGGGGGAAGTGCTGCGGCTTCCTGCAGGGCCGGGTGGCGTGGATCTCCGCACACTTTTAGCGCGTCTTGGCGCGCAAGGGGTGGACTCGATCTTGGTGGAGGGCGGGGGCGAAGTGGCCTGGTCTTTTCTCTCCCAAGGGCTCGTGCAGAAACTCTTTTTTTTCTACGCTCCCCTCATCTTGGGAGGCCGCCGGGCTGTTCCTGCGGTAGCCGGGGAAGGATTTCCCGAACCGGCCAGCGGGATCCGCGTCCGCGACATCACCCTGGAATGGGTGGGCGAAGACCTTCTCCTCACCGGTTACCCCGAGTACACGAGCATTCCTTTGGAAACTTTGGGCACCAAAGATTCAGGGATGCGCGCGTAGCGTTCAAAACGCATGGTGAAGGAACCTCGGCCGCTCGCGAGGCTGCGGAGGACCGTGGCGTAACCGAAGAGCTCCGCCAAAGGCACCCAAGCCGTCACCACAGAAAATAGCCCTTTGCTCTCCAGCGCCCCGAGTTTCCCCCTCCGGGAGGCAAGATCCCCTACCACTGCGCCCACGCACTCCACGGGCACGGTAGCCTCCACGTGCATGATGGGCTCAAGGATGAACGTTCCCGCTTTCTTGAGAGCCTCGCGGAGGCCTTGGGCCGCGCAGGCGCGAAAGGCTTGCTCCGAGGAGTCCACAACGTGGTAGGAGCCGTCCACTAGGATGAATCGGAGGTCCACAACGGGGAAGCCATGAGGTCCGGCGTTCATGGCCTCCGCCAATCCCTTGCGCACAGCGGGGATGAACTCTTTGGGAATGCGGCCGCTCACCACTCGGCTCTCGAATTCCAAACCAGCGCCGGGAGCAGCGGGTTCAACCTGAAAGATGATGTGCGCGTACTGCCCATGACCGCCTGTCTGCTTCACCAGCTTGTGTTCGAACTCCAGGGCCTGCCGCACGGTCTCTCGGTACGCCACTTGAGGAGCACCTGTGAGTACATCCACGCCGAACTCTCGCCGCAGGCGGTCCACCACGATCTCTAGGTGCAGCTCGCCCATCCCCGAGGCCACAAGCTCGTTTGTTTGCGGATCAGCGCGGAAATGAAGGGTGGGGTCCTCGGCGGCCAGAGCGGCCATGGCCCGGGACAGCCGATCCGCATCGGTGCGGCGCACAGGTGCAAGAGCTAAATCCAACACAGGGGTGGGGAACCCCATGGTTTCCAGGGTAACGGGCGCTGTGGGCGCACAGAGAGTGTCGCCGGTGCAAGCCTCTTTCAGGCCCACCAAGGCGCCCACCTCGCCGGCCCAAAGCTCCTCTACCGGCTGGCGCTCGTTGGCATGAACTCGGAAGAGGCGACCAACTCGCTCCACATTTCCCCGGTTCCCATTGAGCACAGGTTCCCCGCTCCGCAACACTCCGGAATACACGCGCACGAAGTAAACTTTACCTACGTGGCGGTCAGCTTGGACCTTAAAAATCAGGGCGGAGAGAGGCTCTTCTGGGCTGGGAGCTCGTGCGATCGTTTGCCCCTCCCATGTGCCGCGGATAAGAGGGAAATCCGCAGGTGAGGGAAGGAAATCCACTACCGCGTCCAGAAGCCTCTGCACGCCCTTGAGCTTGGCCGCGGAACCGGCCAAAATGGGAACGATTTTTCCTGCAAGGGTCGTCCGCCTAATCGCTGCCCGCAGCTCCTCAAGCCGCACCTCTCCCGCCAGGAAAAGCTCGAGGAATCGATCGTCGGCCTCAGCCACGGCCTCGAGGAGCTTCTCCCGCGCGACTTCCGCTCCGGCCTGAATGTCTCGAGGAATTGGCGCGCGCTCCGTCTCAACCCCTTCTTCATCGGCCCGGAAGAAAACGGCGTCCATGGATAAGAGGTCCACCAACCCAGTGAATGCTTCCTCAGCCCCGATAGGGAGAACAACGGGCACAGGATTAGTTCCGAGATCGCGGCGCATTTCCTCCACCACGCGAAAGAAATCGGCTCCCACGCGGTCCATCTTGTTCACGAAGGCGATGCGAGGGACTCCGTGGCGATCGGCCTGCCGCCAAACAGTTTCCGATTGAGCCTCCACACCACCCACAGCACAAAAGAGAGCAATCATTCCATCCACCACGCGAAGGGCCCTTTCCACCTCAGCAGTGAAATCCACATGTCCGGGTGTATCGATGAGATTGATGGTGTGCTCCTTCCAAGGGATAGTGGTGGCAGCGTCGGTGATGGTGATGCCGCGCTCCCGTTCCTGAGGCATCCAGTCCAAAGTAGCCTGGCCCTCGTCCACCTCCCCGAAGCGGTGCGTTTTCCCACAGAGAAAGAGCATGGCCTCGGAAAGGGTGGTCTTGCCGGCATCGATGTGCGCAGCGATCCCAATATTACGGATCCTCGACAACACAAACTCACGGCTCATGTTTGGTCTCCTCAGGGCTTTCAGGCGAAAGGTAACTGACCTTCCCTACCTGCGGATAAGCGCTGGGAAGCCTAAGCTTACCACACGATTTCTCTTGCGCAAGTGACCGCGCCAAGACGCGTTGGCGGGAGCGGTGAGAATTCGGCTTGTCGTCCATAAAACGCACGGAATCCTCGTTTCCAGTTGCTGGAGCTTTTACGGCCACCGGGACACTACCTAGCGTCCTCTCGCAGGTAACGAATGTCCTTGACGCAGCCTCTTGACACGTGCACAAGAATGGCCTAAATTAAAATTGTGAGATTTGTTTACGCTGCTTATTTGAGTTTCCATACACATATGGCCGGGTAGCATTCCCTATCGAGGGAAAGCTGCCCGGCCCTTAACCTCCAGGTAAAAGCGGTTCTGTTTTGTCAATGTGTTTTCCATCCTTTGAATACCTTTGAGGAGGTGTCACAATGAGGAAGCTATTAGCTGTTGCGGTGTTAGCGATGGCGTTTTTGGGCATAGATGGACTTGCGGCGGAAAAGTATGTCGTGGGGGTAGATGCCGCATTCCCCCCTTGGACCTGGGTGGAACGGGGCGAATACAAGGGGTTTGACGTTGAGGTTATGACCAGGATCGCAGCGCTCCTGGGATTTGAGATCGAGATCCGCGACATGCCCTGGGAGACCATCGTTACCGCTTTGGCGCAAGGGAAGATTGACATCTTGATGTCCGGCTTGTCCATCACCTGTGAGCGAATGAAGGTCATCGATTATTCCGAGCCGTATTGGTCGGTGGATCAAGCAATCTTGGTGCGCGAAGATTCTGCTCTGAACGCGATAACTGCCATGATCGGCGGGAGGACGGTGGGGGCGCAATCCGGAACCACCGGTTACATGTGGCTGGAAGATAACCTCGTTGCTCAAGGGATTGGCATAAAAGTGCGGGCTTATCCGACGTATGAGGAAGCGATCCTGGACCTGGAGCGAGGCAGGCTTGATTCCGTTTTGTGCGACACCGATACCGCCCAAAGCTATATCGATGCTGGGCGCCGGGTGAAAATCGTGGGCATCGTAAAAACTGGTGAACAATACGCTTACGCGGTCACCAAGGGCGACCCGTACAGGCTTCTCCCCAAGATCAACGCTGGTTTGGTTCAGCTTTATGAATCCGGAGAATGGGCCGAGCTTGTGCAGAAGTATTTCCCGGGTCGCCCAGTAGAAAAGATTCCGCTGAAACTATCGCTAGTCTGTCGGTAATGATGACCAGTATTGAGATTTAAGGAGGGGGGCACGGGTTGCCCCCCCTTTCTGAGATGAATTGGGATGTGCTTTTGGCGGAATTGCCGATCCTTGTTGGGAGCGTGGTTGTGGTCGCTGAGGTGCTCTTCGGCGTGATGAGTTTCGGCTTTTTCCTCGGCCTCGGTTTGGCCACGATGGAGGTTTACGGGGGGGTGTTTTCTAACTGCGCAGCCTTTATTCAGCGGTTCTTCCGCGCCATCCCACCAATTGTCCTTCTCTTGCTTGTCTTTTATTTGCCGTTCGATATCCCACCTTTGCTCGTAGCCATATTGGGGCTGGGGTTGTGTTCAGCTGCCTACCAGTCTCAGATTTTCCGGGCGGCCATCCAATCAGTGCGCACGGGTGAGATCGTTGCCGCACGGGCCCTCGGCATGACCAAATTACAAGCGGTCCTGCACATCGTCCTGCCGCAGGCGCTTAGGCGGGCGATCGGACCTTGGACCAACGAATTCGCCTCGGAAATCAAAGACACTTCCCTGATTTACGTGGTGGGGATCCCAGAGTTATTGCGGCGGGCCCGTTATATCATCGCCTATACCCGCGGGAACGCATTGTTGATGTACGCCATCGTTGCGGTGATATATTTCATTCTCACCCGTTTTGGTACAAGCTTCTTGTACTGGTTAGAGGGTCGGCTATGGGTGCCCGGGTTCGAGCGGCGCGGTCAGGTCAGAGCTTCTACGGGAGCAGTGCCCCGCTGAACGATGGCCGAATTTTTCTCACTTGCCCAGAGATCCTTGCCTGCGCTATTGGCCGGTACAGGCATGGCCCTGCAGCTAACGTTCGTATGCATCGCGATTGGCTTCATCATTGGAGTGCTTATTGCCTTGGGTCGGGTCTATGGGACAAAACCCATTTATGTCCTGGCCAGTGCCTACGTTGAGTTCATCAGGGGAACTCCGCTTTTGGTCCAGCTGTTTGCCATCTATTACGGGCTTCCTGATCTGGGAATTGTTTTGCAGCCGGTATTGGCGGCAGGGATCGCCTTTGGCATCAACACCGCTGCCTATCAAGCCGAGTACTTCCGCGGAGCCATCCAATCTATAAGAGCCGGGCAGATGCTTGCCGCCCGGTCCATCGGAATGACGAAATGGCAGGCCATCCGGCTGGTTATCCTCCCCCAGGCACTGCGGATCGCCATCCCCGCCTGGTCAAATGAACTGATCTACATGCTTAAGTACACATCGTTGGCGTTTGTCGTTGGTGTCCCGGAGATCATTGCCCGGGCTAACATCATCGCCTCCCGCAATTTCCGCTACTTCGAAATGTACGTGCTCGCTTCCTTCATCTACCTTGCATTGGTCGGAACCTTCACTTGGCTTCTTTCCATTTTGGAAAAGCAGGTCACCATCCCCGGCCTGGAGATGAAGCTTTAACGCAGGGCACACACGATGCTATTGTGCGCCACCAAGATGAGGAGGTAGTAGCAGGTAAGGAGGTTTGTTGGAGTGTTGTTGGCAACAGTGCTTTTGTGCTTGGACTCCCTTGCTGCGGGAAGAGGATGCGGAAAAGCGGGGTTTGGGACGCCCTAATTGTCGCGTACCCCAAACCGGAGCTTGTTAGGGTGGAGACAGCTTACGTTAAATGTATCAATATCTTAGCAGACCAAACCCTTTCCTCTGAGGAGCGGGTGAAAGGATTCGCTAATTGTCTAGCAGAAAAGGCGAGCAAGTAGAGAAAGAGGGGAAGGGGCCAACGGCCCCTTCCCCGGTTAAATTAAGGTAGGAAATCATGGGCTTTGAAACCCTGTGGCAGGGGTTGTCCTCGCTTTTGATCAGGCTCTCATCAATGTGGAGCTTCTCCTTGGCTTGATTGCCTTGAGCTTGATCGTTGGGATCGTAGTTGCACTTCTGCAAGTGTACGGGAATCGTTTCCTGACCAAGCTCATGCTTAGATATGAGTGGTTTTTCAGAGAAATTCCTGAACTGGCACTTCTTCTGCTCACATACTTTGGCCTAAGGCCCTTCGGAATTAACCTCACCCCGGTTCTTTGCCGCTATCCTGGCTTTGGAGCTTAGGTTATGGGCTTAGCGATCATAGATCTTTCGCGGTGCCATTCAACCTGTGCGATCGGGACAGACCATGGCGGCGTTGTTAATTGGCACGACTAGATGGCAAGCGGCACACCACCTTGCCCTCCCACAAGCCCTGTGGCTATCCATCCCCCTGGTCAGACGAGCCCTCATCCGTGCTTAAGGACACTTGCTTACGCGTCGGCGTAACGGAGGTGGTCTGGGAAGCCCGCAATCGCGTCATTCGGGACTACCTATTGGCCATCTCGGCATTCCTAGTGGTAGCTTTCTTCTTGGTTTGAACATATGCTGGGAACAGGGGTTTGGGGACATTAGAATACAGATTCGTAACCTGGGTTTCGAAGCAAAAGGGCCTCCTAAACGCGTTTAATATGTTCCTCCTCAGGGTAGAAGAGATCTACAAGAGCTGCGGCAACGAGGAGGTGTTGCGAGGGATTTCCCTTGCGCTGGAGAAGGGGAGACGAAGGTGGTCATCGGACCTTCCGGCACAGGGAAATCCACGCTCCTCCGTTGCATCACTCGCCTCACCGAACCAGACCGAGGGCAGGTATGGTTGGCAGACACGGGGTAACGTCCGCCGGGCGAGCATCAATTGGATCCGCGCTCAAATTGGGTTTGTATTCCAGAATTTTAGCCTGTTTCACCCTTCTTCCAGCTTTGGACAACGTCCGCATCGAGTCGCTTAGGGTCAAACGGACGGCCAAAGAAGAGGCCACCCGGATTGCCATGGCTTGCTTGGATGGGGTCGGACTTAAAGAGAAGACGAAGAGTTATCCGACGGAACTATCCGGCGGCCAGCAGCGGGTAGCCATTGCCAGGACCTTGGCCATGGATCCAAAAATGATCTTGTTTGACGAGTCCACTTCCGCGCTCGATCCGGAGCTCATCGGCGAGGTGTTGACGGTGATGATAGATCTTGCCAAGGCCGGGATGACCATGCTTGTAGTGACGCACGGAATGGGATTCGCCCGTTCGGTGGCGGGCAAGATCATTTTCACGGAGCTTGGAGTGATCGTTGAACAAGGGGGCCCGGAGAGGCTCTTTACTTGCCAGAATGCCTACGCACCACCGAATTTCTACGGAAGATTTACTGGACTTTAGGGAAAGGTGCGCTGATGCGGCTTGCCTACGATTGGGCTCGGGTTCCTCAGTTGGCGAATGGGCTTGTCATAATTCTGGAATTGACCTTGACCTGCATGGAGACTGGGGCAGTGCTTAGGCTCCTCCTTTTTTGCCCTGGATGGCGTCTATGCCAAGGGAGTGACGTACGGACTTGCCAGCGTCTGCGTGCAATTCTTTCGCGGCACCCCGCTCCTTGTCCAGCTTATGCTCGTTCACTTCGGCTTTCCCAGCATCGGCATCCGGTTCAGCCCATTCATGTCCAGGCTTTTGGCCATGGGACTAACCACTGCTGCCTATCAGGCCGAATGCTTCCGTGGGGCGATCCAATCGGTCAAGGCGGGTCAGATGTCGGCTGCCCGGTCCCTCGGTATGACGAAGTGACAGGCAATTCGCCACGTAATCCTGCCACAAGCATTGCGGTTAGTGATCTCACCCTGGTTGAACGAACTCATCTACATGATGCGCCAGTATTCTACCATCGTGTACATGGTGGGAACAATGGATCTATTGGGCGTTGGCCGACCATCGTCTCGAAAAACTTCCGGTTCTTCGAGGTGTTCAGCGTGGCGGCGCTCATCTATTTGGCACTCGTGCTCCGATACCTATGCAGCTCGAGATATGCTAATACTAAAGCGGCCGTGCCGGGGTAATAGGAAAAGGTAGAGGCAAAAAGGTGCAAGAAAATCCCCACCAACGGGATCCGTTCAAGCAACTGCACAACGAGCCCCACGATTCCCAGGAGGATCATAAGGCCCAAGAGCGAAAGAAACACCGGGCGGGAACGTCCCACGCTTCGCCGATGGTCTCCGAAGGCGGGAGTTCGTCCAGGACCAGCACCGCTTCCGCCAGGCTGAGTCGCACCAAAAGGAAGAGAAGCCATAACAACCTTTGGATGACGTTCGCTCGGGTTAAAAGGTCTCTTCCCGTTCTCCTTCTGGTCTCTTTCAAGTGCGACTTCCTGGGGAACCAGAGAGCACACCGTATAATTCCCGCGCGCTTGCTATGCTAAATAGCAGGGTGGAGAACTTCTAGGGAGATGAACGCGCAACTATATTGGCTAGGGCTGCTCTTAGCGCTCGTAGCGGGCGTTATCGCCTGGCCTCAGCTGGCCACCAAGGAAATTTTAGGCAGAACTGATGTCGAAGGGAATTTCTCCGTCCCTTTTGGACGGGGACAAACGGTGACCGGGAAGCTCGTGGATCACACGGGGAAGTCCTTAGCCAACCAACAGTTCACCTTGATTCCTCTGGAGGAAGGCGCAAACATAGTGGGGTTCAAACTGATTGTATGGGGGTACGGCTGGACCACCGCCTCGTTCACCCTCTCTTCTTTAGGTTTTCTCCTGGGAAATGTACAGGTCTCCAACGAATTTCCCTGGAGCCCGGATCGGCCTTTGACCTGGGATGATTTTCAGGGCACTCCCCCTGAAGGCCCGCTTGAAGGGGCTGTGGCCGAAATCGCTATGGCACTTGGTTATAGTTGGGAGTACACCGTTCAGTTGGACACACAAACGAGGAAGTGGACGGTCCACATCCAGGCGGTGTCCACGAGGAACGTTATGAATCGTTCGCGTTCCTGGGTTATCCGCGAGCGGGCTACAGACGCCCATCTCCAACATGAACAGAAGCACTTCGATCTCAACGAGGTGTACAGGAGAATACTCCAGCGGGAGCTAGAAAAGCTCGTGGGCACCACGCTGGAAGGTGATACCAAAGCGGAGGTCGAAGAAAGAGCAAAAAGACAAATCGAGGTAATATTTGAGAAAGTGAAAAGGAAAGTGGACGAAGTGCAAGCCCAATATGATCAGGATACTGCTCACGGTCGAAACATTGAAAGACAGCGGGAATGGAACGAAAGGATCAGATGGTGGCTGGCTGATCCAAGCCGAGCTCCCCAACCCTAGCTTTTTGCAATGCTTGGTGGACCAGGTTCTGCGAAGACTGGGCTTTTAGGGACAAGCCTGGGCGGGATTGACGGAAGCCAGGTTTTCGGCTAGGTTGGCGTGTGCGCTGGAACATTCCCAATAGCCTCACGGTGGCCCGCATCGCCGCGGTTCCTTTATTCCTGCTCTTCCTGTTCCTGCCAGGAACAGTGTTCAAAATACTGGCCTTAGCTATTTTTGCCGTGGCCGTGCTCACCGACGCTATGGACGGGTACTTAGCCCGGTCCCTCAAGGAAATCACCACGTTTGGAAAGCTCGCTGACCCCATCGCTGACAAGATCCTCGTGACTGCCGCCCTCGTCTCTTTTGTGGAGTTCGGAGAACTGCGGGCCCTGCCGGTGATCGTGATTCTGGCCCGGGAATTCTTGGTCACCGGGCTGCGCATCTTCGCGATGGCCGAGAGCGCGGTGATTCCCGCCAGCACCCTGGGCAAAGCCAAAACCATTTCTCAGGTGGGACTGGTATTATTCATCCTGGCCACCAGGTATTTCGGCATCGGTGCGTGGGGAACACTGGCCAAAGAAACGTTCCTCTATTTCGCCGTAGCCCTAGCGGTGGTTTCAGGAGGAGAGTATTTCTGGCGGGCACGGCGGCTGTTCGTCCCGCGCGTCAACCCCTGAGCTTTCCTCCGTATTTTTCGGCGAATTCTCGCGCGGTCTGTTCCAGATCGGGAGCGACGCCTCGCTCCTTGGCAAGATAATACAGATGCTCAGAAAGCCACACATAAAGATCTGCCTCCGTTCGGCCAGGAAATTTCTTGAGGATCCCCGTGCGCACTATCGCATCCACAATGGGCTGATAAACCCGGTCATACCAGGATAAAACGGCCTCGTCGTAAGGGATTTCCCGGCCCTCTTCCAGGCCGCGGAAATAGCGGTGTACATCGATGTGCTCAAGAAGCTTGCGATATCCGGAAAGCTCGGTGAGAACGATCTCCGCTTCCGGGCGAAGTTCCTTCAGCCGGGTATGCCGAAGGAATCCCGCGTATTCGGCTTTGAGGAGGATCTCCTTCTCTGTATCCGTGGGAGTAAGGATCACGTCCGTAAGGAACTCCATTACCTCAGCGTCGATGTATTTAGCTCCCATCTTTTTGGCCGCGGCCACCCGGTGATGGCCATCCACCACAAAGTAAATGGTGCCCAGCTTGTAGAGCTTCACGGGGGGAAGCACTTCGCCTCTGGCCAGCGCCGCCTCGACCTTCTTTTGCCGCTCGTCCTCCGGGTGAACCGGGAGGAAAGCCCGACTGAAATCGTCGTAACGATCAACGCTGCCCAAGATTTTCTCCACCTCCACCTCCTGGAGGCCGAGGTAGCGCCATCCTTTCACCGGGACCTTTTCCTTCACCCAATCGAAGGGGAGGAGGAGAGCAGGTTCTCTTTTAGCCAAAAGGAAAAGGCGCCGCAGGAAACCAAGCCAGGGAAGCCGGGGAGGCATCTAGATCTCCAGGAGACGAAAGCCCCGCACATGGACGACCCGAGTGGAGTCGATTACTGTCTCCGTAGGCCGGTTCGGTTGTGGCGGCGTATGCCCGTGCAGGTGCAGCCTGGGATGCCAACGCTTAATGAGGCTCAGAAAAATCTCGAACCCTTGGTGGGCAGGATCCAGGGCATCGTGCACACCGCGCGGCGGGGCATGGGTGAGAAAAATGTCCAGAGCTTTTCCCGTACGGAATTTTCTCCACCAAAGCGCAGGAAGGAGCCGGCGGGCTCGGCGGCGCATCTCGGTCTCGGTGTACTGATGCTCACCTTTGGGCGAGTACCGCGGACTCCCGCCCAAGCCCAGGATGACCAATCCCCCCACTTCCACGATCTTTCCGTCCACGTCCACACATCCCCGCGGCGCATGGATCACCCTGTCCTCGGTTTCCAACGGCCGATCGTGGTTTCCATGCACGTAAACAAGCGGGGCACCCACCGCATCCACTAAGAATTCCAGGTAATCGTAGGGAAGATCTCCACAGGACAAAATCAAACGCACTTTGGGGAAGGACCCGGAGAGAACAGCTTTTTCCAGGGTTGAGCTCACTTCATCTCCCACAGCCAAAATCATCACAGATTCTATTGTACACGGACAGATGCGGCTCAAACACAGCCCAGTTGGCCCTGATCCCTCCCAAGACTCCGGTTAGGTTGTACAGGGAGGGACACGATGGGGAAAGTTTTAGTGTTTCTGAGCCTGGTCAGCGTCTTAGCCTGGGCGGACACGCTCGTCCTCACCGACGGCACCACCCTCGAGGGCCGCCTCACCGGCGTCACCCATGCTGCCCTGTATTTCTCCACCTCCACCGCTACGCTCACTCTCCCCTTGGAAGGGGTGCAGAGGCTCACCTTAGATTTCCAAGCCGATCCCAAGCCGCGTCTGGACCAGCGCTCCTGGTCCAGGGCCCTGGGACAAGTACAGCGAGAATTCACGACCTGTCGGTACATGCGCCAGGGCTTGGTGATCATGGGCCTGGTGTTCATCGGGTTTGGTCAGTGGCTCAATTACCAGGAACAGAGCTTATTCGGAAACATGCTCATCGCTTTGGGAAGCCTTAGCATCCTTTGGGGATTAGGCATGTCCACGCCAAACTGCGAGGTCCCGGCCGCGCGGCTGCGGACGCTACTTTGGATCGGATTAGAACATGGGTGGCTCTACTGAACCTTCCGCTTATAATTTGTTTTTGTGATTGTCCAGAACCGCATTCGTAAGGTACAAAAGCGTGACCGTTCGCTCGCACCTTTCGATCAGGGACGTATTTTCAATGCTATTTTGCGCGCTGCCCAGTCCGTGGGGGGGTTCGCTCAGGATCTTTTGCCCGGCACCAATGACAAACTCTTCATGTTCGGAGACGACGAACACATCGCGGAGTTCCTCTCCGACGTGGTGGTGGTCAGCCTCAACCGCGACCCCCGCCATTGGATTGCCAACTTTCCCCCTACCGTCGAGGAGATTCAGGACACGGTGTTGCATGTCCTACGCAGCTTTGGCCTGGTGACTGTGGCCGATGCCTACGAGTGCTGGCGGTGGGGAAAGTACTGGGTGCGCTCAGGAGCCATCACCATGGACCAATTCGTGGGCAATGGGTATCCAACAAAGTTCCACGAGGAAACCCTGGAATGGAACCGGGTCCACGGCTGCGACACGGTGGTTGGGCTAAACGCGATCATCCGTTCCGGAAAGCTCAAGGAGCTCGTGGAGGCGGCCACGGACCGGTACGAGCGCTCCCTGGGCGAGGCGGCCCAAAAAATCTTGGCCCGCCTGGACAGAGGCGAGGAGATTCGCATGATCTGGATTTCCGGACCCTCCTCCTCCGGAAAGACCACCACCGCCGTTAAGCTCACCCAGCGGCTGGAGAAAGAAGGCCTTCGGTTTCTCATGCTCAACCTGGACGATTACTTCTGGCCAGTGGTGGAACATCCTACCGATTGGCTGAACGATCGAAATTTCGAAACTCCGGAAGCCTTGGACATCCAGCGCATCAACGCTCATCTGCGAGCCCTGTTGGATGGTCAGACTATCGATAAACCCGTGTACAGCTTCAAAGAGGGGAAGCACGTGGGCACGAAGCCTGTACGGTTGGGGCCAGACCAGATTCTCCTTTTGGACTGTCTCCACGGGTTTTATCCGCCCCTCACTGCCGGCATTCCCAAGGAGAACATGTTCCGGGTGTACATCGAAGCGGCGAACATGTTATACGAAGGGGATGGAACTACAGGGCGGCTTACCCAATTCACGGATGTGCGGCTTTTGCGGCGCATGCTCCGGGATGCTACCCATCGCAACCATCCTCCCCTCCACACCCTTCTGCACTGGCACTACGTGCGGGCCGGCGAGCTTTTCTCCATCATCCCCCTCATGGGCCTGGCCGATCATCAGATCCAGGGCGGGATGCCCTTCGACCTCTCCGTGTTGAAACCCTTCTTTGTTCCAGACGGAATTTGGCCCAAACCCGACGAACTTGGGCCCTATAGCTCCTTCCTGGATGCGCAAATCCGCTATCGCCGCATCACCACTCTCCTCAACCAAATCGCCGGTCTCACGAGCTGGGAGGTGCAGGACTACACCCTCATCCCCGGAGATCACCTGGTGCGGGAGTTCATCGGAGGAAGCACCCTCAAGATTCCCCACAACGAGTGAGGGGAAAGCAGTTAAGATCAAGCCATGCTTGGCCAGTACAAGGCTTTTCTTTTGGATATCGACGGGGTCTTGGTCCGCGGGGGTGTGCCTATTCCTGGGGCCCAGGAAGCCCTGACCCAATTGCGGAACACGGGCAAAGTGCTCCTTCTCACCAATAACTCCACGAAATCGCGTGTGGGATCGGCTGCAAGGCTCAGAGAGTGCGGAATATTTGTGGAACCGAGCGAGATCTTCCCCAGTTCCTATGTAGCAGCCCAATTTTTGCGCCGCTTTGGGTGTGTGCGGTACTGGTACATTGGGGAAGCAGGGATTCGGGAGGAAATGGAGGCCGCCGGCCACGTTCTGGTTGGTCCTGAAGCCGCGGAGTGGCTGGTGGTGGGCATGGACCGGGGCTTGACCTACGAAAAACTGGCCCAAGCTCTGCGGGCTCTCCTGCGCGGAGCCAGACTCTTGGCCACCAATGAGGACAAAACTTTCCCTACGCCCGAAGGCCTCGTTCCCGGAGCCGGGGCGGTGGTGGGAGCGCTGCGAGGTATGGGGTTTTCTCCCCAGTTTGTGGTGGGAAAACCCTCAGCCATCGCCTTCGAGGTAGCTTTGACTGTGCTTGGAGTCCAAGCCAAAGAGGTGCTGATGATTGGGGACCGCCTGGAAACGGATATAGGCGGCGCCGCGCGTTTGGGCATGGACACAGCCCTCGTCCTTTCCGGAGTCACCGGGGCGGAGGAGCTGAGGGGCGCGCCCGTCCGTCCCACGTACGTGGCCCGCGATCTTTCGGCTCTTGTCCGGGGGGAATTTCTTGCTGTAGACTAAAGCGATGCAGATTCTTATTCGTTCGCCGCGGATGGGCGAGGTGCACGCCGCGCTAGAGGAGGGTTGGGCTCCGAAAACCGTAGATCTCATCCGCCAATCCCTTCCTATAACGGCTCGAGCCAACCGCTGGGGAAAAGAAGTTTATTTTGCAGTCCCTGTGGCCGCGGAGCTGGAGAAGGCTGCGGAGGTGGTGGAGACAGGGGCTATCGGCTATTGGCCTCCGGGAAGAGCCTTATGCATCTTCTTTGGGCCCACTCCGGCTTCCCGTAATCCCCAGGAAATTCGGCCGGCCAGCCCGGTCACCGTGGTGGGCCGGGTCCTCGGGGACCCCCAGGTTTTCGATCTCGTTCAGGATGGAGACGAAATCGAGATTCTTCTCGCCTAGCCCGGAGGTGAGGATCACCCTTATTGGGTTAGGTCTGAACCTCGGCCTATTGGCCCTGAAGCTTGTTCTGGGATGGGCCGCGAGGTCCACAGCCCTCGTGGCGGACGGCTTCCACTCTCTGAGTGACCTGGTCACCGACCTCGTGGTCCTGGGCGGCTTGCGTATCTCCCAACGCCCTGCGGATGCCTCTCATGCCTACGGTCACGGCAAATTCGAAACCTTGGCCGAAGCCAGTATAGCCTTCGCCCTCCTCGGCGTGGGCGCTTTCATCGTGTGGGAAGGCGTTTCCAAAGTAATTCGGGGTGAGCTGCCCTCTCTGAGCTGGGCCGTGGCCCTGGCCGCGCTTCTTTCCATCATCACGAAAGAGTGGATGTATCGGGCTACCGTGAGGGTGGGGAAAAAGTACCGTCGGAGTTCCCTCCTGGCTAATGCCTGGCACCACCAAAGCGACGCACTTTCCTCGGTAGCCGTGTTGATCGGCTCTGTATTCGCAGGCTTAGGCTGGGCTCAGGCCGACGGTGGAGCCGCGATCCTTGTGGCCCTCCTCATCGGCTGGGCGGCGTGGGGGATCCTTAAACATGCCCTGCACGAGCTCACCGAGGGCGCTTTTTCTCCTTGGGATCGAGGGAAAGTGGTGGCCGCCATCGAGGGCATCCCGGGCGTGAAAAGCTGGCACAAGCTGCGGACCCGCTACTCCGGCCAAGAAGCGTTCGTGGATGTGCACATCCAGGTGGATCCTGAGCTTTCTGTGGCGGAGTCCCACACCATAGCCTCGCAAGTGGAGGATGCGGTACGTACAGCTTTGGGCGGAAAAGTCTCGGTAGTTGTCCACGTGGAACCCAGTTCGGACGAGGAGGAACGAGCTTAGTCTGCTCGTCAGCCAGGCCAATCGGCTGAAACCCTCTTCTCCTAACCGGGCAGAAGTTCGGCAGGCGGCTGACAGGAAGTCAAGGCTTACGCCCTCTTGGCGTTCCTGGGCCATCCCAAGCCTACCCATAGGTACCTCTATACCACAGATCAACTGGAGCGGGTGAGCAAAGAGTTGAAGCAGCGGAGAAGCTTTTGTAGTTGTTTCTGGGTAACCAAACGAGTGATTGGAACGCCTAGAAAGCGCCTAGATTGTATTAGGGCACCCTGAACACCCAGCCCTTCCGGTTGAGGATAGCACGGGGGGCAAACTGCTCCCAGGATCTCTGAAGAGATTGCCACATGGCACCAGGTGCTTATATATGCCGGTCAATCGTGTTTCGCCTTTAGCCTATCCCCGCCTTTTCTGGCTTACTCACGCAGCGAAAAACATCATTGGCGGAGGGTGATTTTGCGCCGGTTCTCTCCGGCATGCTCAAGGATTACCCATACTGCGTCCTTAGGGATGAGCCGGGGAAAGCGGTCAGCCCATTCCACCGCTGTCACCCCCTCCTCAGGGGGGAGAAACTCGGTGAGACCTGCTTCCCAAATTTCCTCCTCGGTGCGCAGCCGGTAAAGATCGAGATGATGCAGAACCTTCCGGCCACGATAGGTCCGACCGAGGAGAAAACTAGGGGAAAGGATTTCCTCGGGGATGAAAAAGCTACGGGCTAATCCCTTGACGAACGTGGTTTTCCCCGTACCCAACTCTCCCACGAGGGCCACCACTTCGCCGTCTTTCAGACGCTGACCAAGCTCCATGGCCACCGTTATCGTCTCCTCGGGGCTTGCGGTGATCACGATTCTCTCCATGACTCAGGATCGCAGATGCACGTCCAACGCTGCCAAATCCGCAAGAATGCGGTGTACCGCAGCCTCTACCTCTTCTGCGGCCAAAGTACGCTCAGGATGACGGAAGGTGAGCTCATAGGTGAGGCTTACCCGACCAGCGGGAATTCCCGGGCCTTGATAGCGATCGTACAAAAAAGCGCTTTCCACCAGGGGCTCGGCCAATACCCGAGCCCGGATTTCTGCCTCCGGCAACTCCTCCGGCACCAAAAGCGAGAGATCCCGTTTAGAGGCAGGGAAGCGCGGCAAAGGTTGATACCTTGGGCCTTGGGCCGCGGCCCAAAGCGGGGCAAGACGAACCTCCGCGAAGAAAACCCGAGGCTTCCCCGGAAGGTCCAGGAGTTCCGGACGAACTTCCCCGAAGATTCCTACGGGTTCGCCGTCTAAAAGGAGAGCAGCGCGTCGGAACGGATGAAGCTGAGGAAAGTCGCATTGGCCCAATCGCCAGTCCTCCACGCGTAGAGCCGAAAGCAGAGCTTCCAGAAGGCCCTTGAGTTCAAGTGGTCCGTATTCTTCTTTGCCCGAAAGAGGCAGAGGGGGCCGGCCCACAAGCACAAGCCCCACCCGGTACTCTTCCACTTCCCGGCCATCCCGCAAGAAGAAAACTTTCCCCACCTCGAACAGGGCTAAGCCAGCCGCTTGAGCGCTCAAATTCGTGGCCACCGCAGAAAGAAGGCCGGGGAGCAAGCTTTTTCGCAACCCCTCCTGGCCCTGGGCCATAGGATTGCGCAGAAGGATTTCAGCTTCCGAAGCGGGGACAAGCGGAAAAGTGTAGACCTCGTGGAGTCCAAGGGCGGCAAGAATTTTTCTCACGCGGTCAGCAAAATCCTCCTCGGCATCCTTTTCTCCCACCCGGGGCGGCACGAGAGGTTCCGTCTCCGGAATCCGGTCGTATCCCCAGATCCGCGCCACCTCCTCAAGAAGATCCTCCTCCCGTACCAAATCCAGCCTAAACGGAGGAATTTCTACGTTCCACGCCTCTCGCTGGTCGACCAATTTCAACCCCTGCCGGGAGAGACCTGAGACCACCTGGTCCTCCGGCACCTGCACTCCCAGGAAACCGGCGACGCGGTGTTTGCGCAGGAGAACCGTGCGGCGCGGTTGAGGTCTGAGGTATACGTCCACCGCGCCCTTGGCCACCCGGCCTCCCCCGAATTGCGTCAAAAGCGCACAGAACCGGCGGGAAGCCAAGTCCACCCCCTCGGGGGAGAGGCCGCGCTCGAAGCGCAGCGAAGCCTCCGTGTGCAAGCCTAAAACCCGGGAACCCCGGCGCACCCGGCTTGGCGCGAACGCCGCGGCCTCTAACACCACCACCTTCGTCTCTTCCCCCACTTCCGTTTCCTCTCCGCCCATGATGCCAGCCACAGCCACCGGACGCTTCGCGTCGGCGATGACCAGGATCTCCGGAGTGAGAGGACGCTCAACGCCGTCCAAGGTGCGGATCCGCTCCCCAACTCTGGCCCGCCGCACCACAATCCTTCGGCCCTCCAATTTCCCGTAGTCAAAGGCATGGAGCGGATGCCCAAGCTCCAGCATCACGTAGTTCGTGAGGTCCACGGCGAGAGAAATCGGGCGTATTCCGCATTTGAGCAGCCGACCGGCCACGAGGAGAGGAGAAGGCCGCACCCCAACATCCCGGATCACCCGGGCCACATAGCGCGGACAATCCTCACCCGTTTCCACTTCGACGGAGGTGAGATCCGCGGCGGTCGGCTCCTCTTCGGGAAAATCCAGGCCGAGCTCCCTCAATGGCCCCTGGAAGAGGGCGGAAAACTCCCGGGCCAGCCCGTAGATCCCCAGGAGATCCGGTCGGTTCGACGTGATCTTGAGGTGGAGAACGGTGTCGGGAAGCTCTAAGACTGCCGCGAGATCCGCGCCCAAGGGCGTATCAGAAGGTAGAGCCCAAATCCCCCCAGATTTATCCTCCAGCCCCAACTCTTCCCGGGAGAGGATCATTCCTGAACTTCGCACACCTCGAATGTTTGTGTCTTGCACGACTACGCCTTTGGGAAGTCGGGCTCCCGGGAGAGCGTAGGGAACAAGAAGCCCCGGTAGGACATTTGGCGCCCCACACACCGTGGTGTACACCGTTCCCCCGGTTTGAACCTGACACACGTGGAGGCTTTGGGCCGACGGGTGAGGTTCCACAGCGAGCACCTGACCCACCACCGCGCCCTCCGCGCTGAGGGTCACCATGTCTTCCACCTCGAGGCCGGCCAGGGTCAGGCGCTCAGCGAGCTCCGGCAAACCAAGATCCTCGGGAAGCTCAACGTGTTCAGCAATCCATCGCAAAGAAACACGCATGGTTCACCCCGCGAGGCCGAAGTATAAGAGCGCTGGCCCTTCCGGAAGAAGGGGGTAGGAGAGGCCGAGGACGAAGTCGGCGCGGAACAGGCCACCCAACGCCTCCACAGTGACCCAAAGTTCTCCGCCCACCTCGAGATAAGTCTGGCGAGCTTCCGTCCCGTTCCAGATTTGCCCGGCAGCGAAGAACAGACGCGGCCGCACTTCCGAAACCAACGCGGCCTGGGCCAAAGAATAACCAGGAAAGGACGGAGGAAGCCAAACTCCTAGGATTCCCACGGTTTTCTGGCGGCCCCGCGGCGGACCCTCCGGAGCTAAGGCCAGCATCCGCAGCTCAGTCAAAACTGGCCAGAACCGGGAAGGGAGAGCGGGGCTGGCAAAACCTAGGGAGAGCGTGAAGGTAGGATAGAGATGGGGAGCCAGGGCGAAAAGCTCGGTGTGGCTGAGGGCGGTACCAAAACCTTGTCCAGGCACCACCACCAGGGAGGCCTCGCCAGCCCGGGCATGGGCTATCGTCTCTTGCCATGCCAAATCCAAAGAGAATGCCCATTCGGGGACCCTCCCAAAACTGAGAGAAATCTGGCCCACCTTTTCCCAGTAGGAGGCCGTGGATCCGGTGCGCGGCGTATGCCAGAGGTTTTTGGTGAGCGTTAGCCCGCCGACCAGAGTATCTTGAATCTGGGCCCACCCAAAAATCCTGCCCTCGCGGCCGAACTGCACAAACCCCTCCACGGCCAATTCCTGGGGGTAGATCGCAAACCCGAAACGGTCGAGGTAAGACAGGGAAAAGGCCCCGCTTGGGCCGGTGGAAACGAGATATCCATCGAGAGGAAGATCGTTCTTCAAGGCCAAGACATAACGCCGGGGCCAGCGGTTATTGAGTCGGTCCACATCGAGCACGCGGTGTTCGGGATCAACGATCACTTTCTGCACGGGAAAGTCCACGTCCACAGTAAGGGTCTCTCGCGCCGTCCCCGCGGGCCTCCACAAGACGGTCTTCTTTTTTTCCTCCGGACCCCGAAGCTCCACAGGAACGGGAAGAACTCCGGTCCCCTGATAGGTGAGAACAAGCTCGACCTCGTAGCCGTTCGAGGCGGGGTACTGGCGGAATCCAGCGATCCCGTAGTCGGCCCAGGCCTCGCCCAAGACCCAGGCCGAAAAGAATGGGGTCAAATCTTGGGCGCTTTCTTCCTCCACCACCTGCTGAAACGCCCCGACAGAGACCGCTTGTCCCCTGTATTCGTGGGCTAGTCTGCGCAAAGCCCGATGGAAATTTTCCTCCCCCACAAGATAGGCTAGCGCCCGCAGGACCAGATAGCCTTTGTTGTACAGGCGGTCGGAAGAAACTTGATCGTAACGCACCTCCCGCGTGGGCTTCACCACCGCTTCGTCGAACCCATAAAAGACCAACTGGAGGTAAGGGAGTTCGGTGAAGTGTTCGCGGAGGTTGGCGAACCCCAGGGCGTAATCCACCAGCTCCTCTCCGAGGCCTTTTTTATCGAAGACGAAGACGTTTCCGCCTTCGGCGCCGAATTTTTCTTCGTACCACGTGAGGGATAGGTACTGGGCCAGTCCTTCTGAAAGCCAGTTCTCAGCGTCGAAATCTACGCCCACGCCGATCCCCCACCAGAGGTGAGCGAGTTCGTGGGCCAGGATATAAACCCCAAGCCTGGCCAGAGTTCCCGCAGCCGTGAGATTTTCTCGGGAGAAAAACCAGCGCGGAAGGAACACGATGCCCGGAGCGGTCATGGCCACACCCAAATCGGTGGGATGCTCGACGAGGACGATGCGCTCAAAAGGACAGGGACCGAAATGCTCCTCGTACCAGTGAAGGATTTCGGGAATCCAGGTGAGGGTGGCCCGTAGGCCCGCCTCATCGCCGGGAAGGGCTACGCCAAGGAGAGAGCGACCGGAAACTTCGAGCTCGACAGGTCTGAACCGCTCGGCCGGGCCGAAGAAGAGAGCTACGGAATTCACCTGGCCAGAAAAACTTGTATTAAACAGGCTGTCCGTCGCTTGAGCGTTTCCGGGAAGGAAAGCTACCCAACCTTCAGGAAGGTCCAGCTCCACCGTATAGTGGTGAAAGGGGAGCACGAGGGGAAAAGGCTCCTCTGGCGCGGCCGGCAGAAGAAGGGGATGCCAGCCGAACCGCCAGGTATAGATGTCCCCGAGCCTTCCCGGCTCAAGCCAAACGTGGGGAAACCGGGTGCGGAAGTCGATCCGTAATTCTCCCTCTGTGCCGGGCAAATCTACCCGCAAGAGAACGTCCCTAAGGGAGTAAGTTTGCATAGTGGCAGGTGCGGGAAGGAGTTCATAAGGAAGGGATTCTCCAGTGGGTTCCCACACCACGCCCTCGATCTTCGTCCAGGCTGGGTCAAAGCCAGAAACGTAGGTGGAGTCCACAACCAGTGGGGAAACATAGGGGTTCTTCTCTTGGCCCAGGTTGGCCAGGAGGAAAAACCACGCTTCCTTTGAGGGCTCAACGAATTTCACCCATTGGGAGCCATGAAGCTCCTGAGTGCTAGGGTCGAAGCGCCCGGATATTCGCACTTCCACGGCTCCCCCTATGCACGCGAAGGCTAAAACACACACCCCAAGGATCCTCACAAATTCCTCCTTCAGTCGGTTTGCTCGGGAGGCTCGGGCAGAATGGTAACCCGCACCGTTTGAATTTCCCGCTCTGTGGCCTCTTCCACGGTGAGCTCCACAGAGCCAAATCGCAGTTTGGTACCCGGATCAGGGATATCCCCCAACGTCTCGAGGATCAGGCCAGCGAGGGACACCGCCTCCTCTTCCGGAAGAGCCAAGCCCAGGGTGCGATTGACCCTTTTCACCTCGGCATCGCCGTCCACGAGCGCCTCCGTGGCGGATAGGCGGCGAATGAGGGTCCGTTGCCGTCGCCGGTCATACTCGTCCTCGATCTCGCCCACGATCTCCTCCAGCACGTCCTCCAGCGTCACCAAGCCCGCCACCCCGCCGTACTCATCCACCACCACGGCCAGGTGAGCTCGTTCGTGCTGGAATTCTCGGAGCAGGGCGCTTACCGGTTTGGTCGTGGGCACGAATAGGACGGGGCGCAGGAGGGAGCTCAGCGATACCGGAGGATTGGGCCCGCGGGCGTAGGCCAAAAGATCCTTGGCGTGGAGCACGCCGAGCACTTGGTCCAGGTTTTCCCGGTACACCGGATACCGGGAATGACCGTCCCGCACGACGAAGTCCACGGCCTCGGCAATAGGGGTGTTGACCGCGATGGCCTTGATGTCGGTGCGGGGCACCATGACCTCATCGGCGGTGGTTTGGTCCAAAGCCAGGATGCGGCGCATCATCTCGGCGAACTGGGCGGTAATGGCCCCTCGCTCTTCCGCGACCTCGATGAGGGACAGGAACTGGTCGCGGGTGATGGGCGGGCCCTCCCGCACCAGGAGATCCGCGCCGAAAGGCTTCACCAGAACGGTGGAGGTAGAACGCAACGCCCGCACGAAAGGCCGCAGGGCCCGCGTCAGGTACCAGACCATCACGACCACCTTAAGGCCAATGGCTTCCGGCCGGTTTTTGGCCAGACTCTTGGGCGTCACCTCGCCGATCACCAAAAGGAGCACGGTCATGACCGCTGTGGTCACAAGCCCGGTGAGGTAAGCTGGCGTATCCTGGGGGAGCACGCGCAAAAAGAGCAGCGTGGCCAGGGCCGAAGCTCCCACGTTCACTAGGTTGTTGCACAGGACCAAAGCCGTGATGAAATCGTTGGGGTCTCGCAGAAGGTGCTCCAGGGCCTGGGCTTTTTTCCCGCGGCTTCCTTTGAGGAGGTGGCGAATGCGCAGTTCAAACAGGGAGCTCAAAGCTGTCTCGGATGCGGAAAAAAGAGCGGAGAAAACGAGGAGCACAAGGAGGAGAAAAACCTGCGATTCTACGCTCACCCTTCACATCACCTCTCCGCGTTATTATAGGCCAAGGGAGACGGGTTTCAGCTTGATCGGAGGAGGTAGGCTATGGATCTTGAGGAGATCAAGAAGCTCTGTGCCCTCATGCGAGAAGAAGAGCTGATCGAGTTAACCGTGGAAGAGGAGGGGCGTCGCATCACCCTGCGCCGGGCCGAAGGAACGCGCGCGCCTATCCTCCCCCAGGCGCCCAAAGAAGAAGGGATGTTGGTGCGCTCGCCGGTGGTGGGCACATTTTGGCTCCGCCCAGCTCCGGGAGAATCGCCGTTCGTGAAGGTGGGGGATCCTGTCCAGCCCGGCCAGGTCCTGTGCATTGTGGAGTCCATGAAGGTCATGAACGAGGTGCGGGCAGAAACCGCTGGGGTGGTAGAGGAGATCCTCGCCGAAGAGGGGGACCCTGTGGAGTACGGGCAACCGTTGTTCCGTCTCCGACTCGCTTAGGAATGGAAAAAGTTCTCGTTGCCAATCGCGGGGAGATCGCCCTCCGGATCGTGGAGGCCTGCCGGGAGGAGGGCTTGTTCTCGGTGGCCGTGTACTCCGAAGTGGAGCGGGAAGCTCTGCACGTCCGGGAGGCCCCAGAGGCGGTGTGCATTGGTCCGGCTGATCCTCGGCGGTCTTATCTTTCTATCCCCGCCCTCATCGCTGCTTGCGAGATCACCGGTGCCGACGCCCTCCACCCTGGCTACGGTTTCCTCTCGGAAAA
>CALKCH010000029.1 GCA_938083225.1 Candidatus Bipolaricaulota bacterium | reverse complement strand
AAGGCGAGGGGGTATTGACGGGCTGAACCGTGCGCACTATAGTAGCACCTAACGCGGGGGTGAAGGTCATGATGACCGCGACGGGTTTGTGGAAGTGGAAAAAGCTTATGGGTCCGTGGATCTTCGCCCCTTTGTGTAGCCGCTAACCCGCTTTTTCAGGTTTAGCCCCTTTTCAGGTTCGCGGTGGTTTTTTAGGCCTGAACCCCGTTGGTCTTCAAGGAGGAGAAAATGCGGGTAGCGGAAAGCGCGATTGAGCTCATTGGAAATACGCCCCTTGTGCGACTTGCGCGCTTGGGGACCGGTCTTTCCTGCGAAATTTTGGGGAAGCTTGAGGCGAAAAATCCCTTGGGAAGCGTGAAGGATCGCATCGCCTGGGCCATGATCCGCGATGCGGAGGAACGCGGTTTGCTTCGGCCCGGAAGCATGGTGGTGGAACCCACCTCCGGAAACACCGGCGTTGGTCTAGCTTTTGTCTGCGCTATTCGCGGCTATCGCCTCATCCTCACCATGCCGGAGACGATGAGCCTGGAGCGCCGGGCTATCCTCCAGGCGTTGGGTGCGGAGATCGTGCTTACCCCGGCAGAGGAGGGGATGTCGGGGGCGGTGCGCGCCGCTCAGGAGCTCGCCAAACGTTACCACGCCTTCATGCCCCAGCAGTTTGAAAACCCCGCCAACCCCAAGATCCACGAGGAGACCACGGCCGAGGAGATCTGGCAGGACACGGACGGCCAGGTGGACATCTTTGTAGCTGGCGTGGGAACGGGCGGGACGATCACCGGAGTCGGCCGGGTCCTCAAAGCGCGCAAACCCACAGTGAAGGTGATCGCCGTGGAGCCTGCAGCCTCGCCCGTTCTTTCCGGAGGAAAACCTGGGCGGCACCGCATTCAGGGCATCGGTGCTGGCTTTGTCCCCCAAGTTTTGGACCGCTCGGTGATCGATGAAATCATCACTGTGACCGACGAGGAAGCCGCGGAGACGGCCAGGCAACTTGCGCGGAAGGAGGGCCTTTTGGTCGGGATCTCCTCGGGTGCCGCAGTGGCCGCAGCCCTCAAGGTGGCCGCCCGGCCGAAGTCCGCGGGAAAAATCCTGGTCGTCGTCCTTCCCGACACCGGGGAGCGTTACCTCTCCACCGGCCTTTTCGGAAACCACCAAGGGGGCGCCCATGTTCCGGGGAATCCGTGAGGATATAAAAGCTGTGCTCGTCCGGGATCCTGCGGCGCGCAGCAGCCTGGAGGTTTTCCTCCTTTACCCGGGAATGCACGCGGTCTGGGCCCATCGCGTGAGCCACCTGCTTTGGCAGCACCGCCTGCGGCTTTTGGCCCGATTCTTGGCGCACCTTGTGCGCCTCTTCACCGGGGTAGAAATCCACCCCGGCGCCAAGCTGGGAAGGCGAGTGACCATCGACCACGGGATGGGCGTGGTGATCGGCGAGACCGCGGAGATCGGAAACGACGTGCACATGTATTCGGGAGTGGTGTTAGGCGGTGTATCCACGGAGAAGAAAAAGCGCCATCCCACGGTGGAGGATGGGGTGATCATCGGGGCAAATGCGGCGGTGCTGGGGCCAGTCCGCATCGGAAAAGGAGCACGCATCGGGGCAGGAGCCGTGGTCCGAGAGGATGTGCCTCCTGGCGCCATTGTTCTCGCGCCAAAGCCCTGGGTCGTCCTCAAGCCGGAGCTTCTGGAAAAACTCCCTCCTGCTGAGCTTCCGTTCCTCGGGCTGGGAATTTAGAAGGCTTCAATGTTCCCCGGGAACCTGGTAAACTTAGCTCATGCTTGACCTGGAGGCTCTTCTTCGCTTGGATGAAGGGCGCATGCTTCAAGCGCTGCGCGGATTTCCCGAACAAGCTGAGCGTGCTTTGGGTTTGGCTTGTCGCGTGCCCAACAACCTTCAGGGGTTCAAAAATGCAGTGGTCCTGGGAATGGGAGGGTCAGCTATCGCTGGCGACATTTTGGCCAAGTTCTCCCTAGTGCCCGTGATCACGGTGCGGGACTATCGCCTTCCGGCGTGGGTGAACACCGAGACTCTGCTCATCGCCATTTCTTACTCTGGCGAGACGGAGGAAACCCTGGGGGCGTTTCGGGAAGGGCTGAGACGCACGCAGCGGACGGTAGCTCTCACCACCGGCGGAGCCTTGGCCGCCCTGTGCGAAGAGGAGGGAATCCCTTGGGTGCCCGTGCCCCCGGGTTTTCAGCCTCGGGCGGCCTTGGCGTTCCTGCTCTTCCCTCTCCTCGGGTGCTTTGCCCGACTGGGCTATATTCGAGAGGATCCTGCTTCTGTGCTCGCCCCGCTGCGGGAGCTGCGCGACGCCTGCCTTCCTACTTCCGCACATAATCTAGCTCTGGATTTAGCGCAAACTTTGCGGGACAAAGTGCCCGTCGTTTACGGAGCTGGGCCAACCGCGCCCGTGGCCTATCGCTGGAAAACTCAGATCAACGAGAACGCCAAACAACCCGCATGTTGGGCAGAGCTCCCCGAGCTTTGCCACAACGAGATCGTGGGCTATGAACTGGCGGACAGGCTCTTCTCCCAAGGACTCGTGATCTTTCTGCGCACCTCCTTTGACCATCCTCGGGTCGCCAAGCGCGTGGAGATTTTGAAGGAGGTGCTCTCCTCCCGCGGCCTGGCGTTCCTGGAGGTGTGGGGCGAGGGCGAGAGCATCCTTTCCCAGGCCCTCTGGCTCCTCCACTTCGGCGACTGGGTGAGCTTTTATTTGGCTCTCCTCAACGGCGTGGATCCCACGCCTGTTCGTCCCATTCAGGAGCTGAAACAGCGCCTCAAGGCCGGCACAAGCTAGCAAAAAAACCCAGCAAAGAGAAAAAGGCTCCCAGAACCCAAAGGCGCGTCACTACCTTTGGTTCTGGCCAATACGGACTTTTCAGGCGATGGGGCCAAGGGACAGGTGCGTCTTCCAGGTGGTGGTGAAACGGGCTCATTTTAAGGAGCCGCACCCCGGTCAATTTATAGCTGGCCACCTGGAGGATGTCGGAGAGGGCCTCGATGACGAACACCCCGCCCACAACCGGAAGAAAAAGGATGCCTCCGGAGCTCCAGGCCAAACCGAAGAGAAACCCGCCCAGGCCCATGGACCCCACGTTTCCCAAGAAGACGGAAGCGGGGTAGGCGTTGGCCCACAGGAACCCGAGCCCGGCTCCCCCGGCCAAAAAGCTCATGGCCAAGAGCTTTGCTGAACCCAAGGACAACGGAGCCAAGCCCAGGAGGGCAAGAAGAAAGAGGCCGGTGGCCAAACCGTCCATGCCATCGGCCAGGTTCACGCTGTTCACCGTACCCCAGAATCCCAGGAGCAAAAGGGGAATCCAAGCCCAAAGAGGAAGGATTACACTTAGCTTGGAAAAAGGGAAGCGCACTGTTTGCGGCCAGCGTGTGGCTAAAAAAACTAGGGAGAGAGCAGCCAAAAATTGGGCGAGGATGGTCTGGTGGGGGAAAAACCCAGTAGAACTCTGTTTTCGCTGAGACCGTAGGTCATCGAGGAGCCCCACCAGGCTTCCCAAAACGGTGGACGCTAGGGCAAAGGCGCTGGGCCAATCCGGGCCAGCTTGGATCCAAAGGATGCCGGTGCCCAGGAGGACCAGGGAGAGGGGGACCACGCCGCCCATGGTGGGCGTGCCCGCCTTTTTCCCGTGGGTGGACGGACCTTCGGGCCGGATGTGTTGCCGAGCTCTCAGGGCTTGCGCAGCTTTTGGGCTGAGCCAGGCGGCAAGAGGCAAAGCGAGGAGGCCAAGGATGAGCCCAGTTCTTAGAACCGGGGCTTCCACGGTCCCTCCGCTTCCGCCAAAGCTTTCCGGATTTCCTTGGGGTCAGCGCCGGCCAAGACCTGACCCACTGCTCGGAAAAGATCGTAGGCGGAAACCAAGGCAAAGCGGTGATCCCGGCTGGCTCGCTCCACAGCTTCCTCCCACTGCGGCCCGCGACGCCGCGGATCAAGCTCAGGCTGAGCCAAACACAGAAGAAGGCCGCGCACCTCCCGGCCTTCCTCGTGACGCAATTTATCTACGGCCAAAAGGAGGGCCCGATGTTCCGCCGGACCCACGGGACCAAACAGAGAATAACCCACCCGCACGTGGAACGCTTCCTCCGAGCTTTCGGCAGGGAAAGAATCGGAAAAAGCTTGGGAGCTGACCTGGAACCCAAGGTGCGTAAACGCTGCTTGAGCAGCGTGTACCAGAGCTCCTTTTCCCCGGGGGTAAAGGAGAGCTTTGAAGAGAGAAAACTTTCGGCGGACCTCCCCCACCTCTTCTTCCTGGCGATCTAGCCGCTCCCTCTCCTGGGCTAGCTCTTCCTCGCGCTTCCGCAGCTCTTCTTCTCCGGGAAGCTCGTAGCCAGAAAGCCATGCGGGCGCGGTTTCTGGCAAGGGCAGGGAGAGGAGTTCCGCCAATCCTGGCCGCAACAGTTCCCAGGCCTCACGGGGGTCGGCGCCGGAGAACGCGGGGAGGAAGAGGATCCGCCCTGAACCCACGGGGAGGTCCAAGGCCAGCGGATCGCCCACGCGGTTTTGGGCCAACACCCGGCCGAAGGCCGAAAGGGGAACGCCCAGAGCTGTGGTGAGCACAGCCTCGTACCCTTGGGAGGAGAAGCGCTGGAGGTAGGGGGCCAAGGGATGCAAGGGGTCTACCACCTTCACGTCCGAGCCGCGGCGAGGCCAAAACCTGAGCCCTTGAGGCAACGCCAGATGGTGGGGGCCAGAGACAAGGGAGGCTTTGGGAAGAACACTGTAGGGCTCTAATTTGTGGGGTGGGTTTCCTCCGATGATCACGCCCTCGTCGGCTGGCCGTACACGTACCACCAAAATGCCCCCTCCCCGCCAAAGGAGATCTTCCGCCTCGCGTTGGCGAGATTGGAACAGTTTTTCCAGGGCACGAGAAAGTCCAAAATCCCGGTGGGGATAGAGGCGATAAGTCCCGTCCGGCGAGAGTTCCGCGTAGGGTTGCCAGAGGGCCGGGAGGGGCAGAGGGTCGAACAGCACCACGTCGAAGCTCCCAAGAGAATCAGCGCTGGGAAAGTCGGCACTGACCAGATCCGGTCCAATGAGGTCCCAACCCAAGGCTAACGCCCGCACGGCCCCATTGTATCCGGAAGGGCCAAGGCTTATGCTCTCTTGTGCCCTGGGGAAAGGTGTCAACGGTCTGGGGAATTTTTTACGCTGCTTGGGAAGAACGGGGTCTTGTGGCCCTCTGTTTCCCTGGAAAGCCGCCTGCGGAGACCCTTTTTTCCCATCCCCTCCTCCAGGAGCTCAGGCAAGAACTCGACCAGTATTTCCAAGGGGAAAGAGCAGCGTTCACGGTGCCGGTGAAGCTCACGGGACCTCCGTTCTTTCGGCAGGTGTGGGCGGAGCTTCGGACGGTTCCATACGGGGAAACTGTGACCTACGGGGAGTTAGCCCGCCGGACGGGTGGGCCGCAAGCGGCCCGGGCTGTGGGCCAGGCCATGGCCAAAAATCCTCTGCCCATCTTGGTTCCTTGTCACCGCGTGGTGGGAAAAGGTGATATCGGGGGATTCGGCCCAGGACTGGCGTGGAAGGAGCGGCTTTTGGCCCTGGAGCGGCGCTACAAGGCGAAGTTTTCTCCTAGGTAGACAGCGCGGGCCCTGGCATCAGCCACAATCTCCTCGGGTGTTCCCTCCACCACGGTTTTTCCGGCCTGGATGAGGTGGGCGCGGTCCACGATGCGCAGGGTGTCGCGCACGTTGTGGTCACAGACCACGATACCAATGCCATTTCCTGCGAGTCGCCGCACCAAAACCGACAGCTCGGCCACGGTGAGAGGGTCCACTCCCAAAAAAGGCTCGTCCAGAAGGAGAAAAGTGGGACGGGTCACGAGGGCCCTGGCCACCTCCACCTTGCGGCGCTCTCCAGCGGAGAGTTCCGTCACCCGCCGTTTGAGAAGCTCAGCGAGACCCAAATCCCCAAGCACTTCAGCCACACGCGAGTTCCAGGAAAGCCCCATTCCGCTCAAAGCTAGATGGATGTTCCCAGCGACCGTGGTGCGCAGGAACACCGAGGGTTCCTGGGGAAGGTAATGGATGCCTAAACGGGCCCGGCGGTAGAAGGGAAGGTGCGTGACCCGTCGGCCGGAGAGAAAAATTTCTCCCGCCGTGGGCCGGAGGAAACCGGCCAAAAGGTAGAGGGTTGTGGTTTTTCCCGCGCCATTGGGCCCAAGAAGCCCGGTCACTTCCCCGGTGCGAAAGGACACGGACAGCCCATCCACAGCGCGGATGTGGCGGAAGCGTTTTACCAAGCCCCGGCCCTCAAGGACGGCGGACAACTTTGGCTCCTACGAATTTGGCGCGGTTCTCCCCGAGGTAGAACTCGAAATACTCGGCCTGCACCAGGAGATCTTGGTGCACCGCTTCTACCTCCTGTGCGGTGAGCAAAGGCTCCTCGTACTTTCCGTAGGAAAAGCGCAGGGTCCAGACGGATACCCGGACCTCCGCGGAGAAAAGTTCCAGGGTTCCCGCCAGTTCCCAGCGGGCTTCCTCCGCTTTCAGCTCCATGTTTTTCCCCTGACTAGAAAAACCGCGCAGGATCAGGCGGCCATCCCAGTACGCTTCCCCAGCGGTGAAGGTGAATCCCTGGCCGTCCCCGCTGAGCCCGTCGGAGAGCGTCCAGCGAAGGCCCAAAGAATCCGCGGAGATCCGGGGAGCCCGAACGCGCAGAGTAGGTTCACCTCGGAAGAAGAGGGTGACGCTTGCATTTTCTCCCGTCCAGGCTTCTTTCGTCCGCACCAACTTTTCCAGGCGAATTTCCCAGCGCGGCCGGCCTTCGGGATCATAGACCACAAGCCAGGGCGCCGTGAGGACAGCGGTTTGAGCCCAAGCTACCGCGGAAACGAGGATCAGGAGGATAAGCATGCCCGCAAAAAACCGAGGAAGAGAGGGTGGGGCCTGAGCGGCCGGGAGCGAAATTCTGGGTGGAACTGAGCTGTCACGTACCAAGGATGATCGCGTAGTTCCAGAACTTCCACCAGCCGGCCATCCGGGGATAGGGCCGAGGCCACAAACCCAGCCCGGGAGAAAAGCTCTAGGTAGTGGGGGTTGAATTCGTAGCGATGGCGATGGCGTTCGTAGATGCGAGAGGCATTGTAAGCCGCGTGTGTCTGGGTGCCCGCAAGGACATCCGCTGGGTATTCGCCCAGCCGCATCGTGCCGCCCTTCTCCTGCACATGGGCTTGTTCGGGGAGGAGGTCGATCACCGGATCAGGGGTGTGGGGGTCAAATTCTGTGGAGTTCGCGTGTTTTCGGCCCAAAACGGTGCGGGCAAAGGCAATGGCTGCTACCTGCATGCCCAAGCAGATCCCCAGGAACGGGACTTTCTTCCGGCGCGCATAATCCGCAGCCCGAATCTTTCCCTCTATTCCTCGTTCCCCAAATCCACCAGGAACAAGGAGACCGTCCACTCCTTCTAGAACTCCCTCCTCCTCTTCCACCTGTTGAGCGGGAATCCACTGCACCTCCACCTCTGCGCCCAGAGATGCTCCCGCGTGGCGCAGGGCCTCCACGATGGACAAATACGCATCGTGAAGCTCAACATATTTGCCCACGATGCCGATACGCACGGTTCTTTTTGGATTTTTCAGGCGTTGTACAAACTCTGTCCAGGCACGAAGATCGCTCTCTTTAGGGGCCAAATCCAGCCGACGCAAAAGCTTTAGGTCCAACCCCTCTTCCGCTAAACAAAGGGGGACCTCGTAAATGGTGGGAAGATCGCGATCCTCGATCACGTGGTCTGCGGGAACATCGCAGAACAGGGCAATTTTTCGCCGGAGCGGAGGAGGCAGGGGAATAGGACAGCGGGCCACGATGAAATCCGGTTGAATGCCAGCTGCCCGCAGTTCCTTGACGGAATGCTGGGTGGGCTTGGTCTTAAGCTCTCCCGTGGTGGAGAGGATGGGCACGTAAGCCAAATGGATCACGGCCACGTCGTGGTGTGGCAGCTCATCGCGCATCTGCCGGATGGTCTCAAGATAGGGCAAGCCCTCGATGTCCCCCACTGTCCCGCCCACTTCCACCACGACCACCTCGCTTCCCGTGGCCTCGAGCGCCCCACGAATCCGGGTTTTGATCTCCTCGGTCACGTGGGGGATCACCTGGACGGTGCGGCCGAGGTAGTCCCCGCGCCGCTCTTTCTGGACCACGGACCAATACACCTGGCCGGTGGTAAGGTAATTGGCGCGGCCGAGGTCTTGATCCAAAAAGCGCTCGTAATGCCCAATGTCCAGGTCGGTCTCTAGACCGTCCTTGGTGACGAAGACCTCTCCGTGTTCGTAGGGATTGATGGTGCCTGCGTCGACGTTCAGGTAGGGATCGATCTTCTGGAGGGTGACGCGCACTCCGCGGGCCCGAAGAAGACAGCCCAGCGAGGCTGTCACCACACCCTTACCCAGGCCCGAAACCACTCCGCCCGTAACAAAGACGTACTTGGCCAACGGCTCCATTGTACGAATCCCCAGGGCCTTGCACCAAACCGCACGATCCCTGTATACTCGTACTTTGGGATAAGGAGAGTTTAAGATGGCCATCTTGCGCAACGTGTTGTTGTCTTTGTTCTTTTTGGATTGTTTTGCCCTCACGACGTTGGTCCTCATGCACATGTCCGAGCACGCCACTCTGGGCGGAGCGTTTGGCGCGGGGATGTCCGCCACGGTGTTCGGCCGGGATGTGCGCAAGGACCCGAAAAAGATCATGATCGCTGTGCTCGGGGGGTTGTTTTTCGTGTTAGGTGTTCTCCTCGTTCTCCTTTAAGGAGGGAGCGTGCCGCTCATAGAGGTACAGGACCTGCGGACCTATTTCTACACCGAAGACGGGGTGGTGAAGGCTGTTGATGGCGTGACGTTTCGCATCGAGCCGCAACAGACCCTGGGGGTAGTGGGCGAGTCCGGCTGCGGCAAATCTGTGACCGCTTTGTCCATCATGGGGCTTGTGCCCATGCCGCCCGGGAAAATCGCGGGCGGTCACGTGCTTCTCCATCGCGACGGAAGGAGCGTGGACCTCACCACTCTGCACCCCAAGGGCAAGGAATATCGCTCCATCCGCGGGAAAGAGATCGCCATGATCTTTCAGGAGCCCATGACCTCCCTGAACCCCGTGTTCACCGTGGGCTATCAGATCATGGAGGCGATCATGCTCCACCAGAAGGTCTCCAAAAAGGAGGCGCGTAAAAAAGCCATCGAGATGCTTCGCCAGGTGGGGATTCCCGAGCCTGAGCAGCGGGTGGATGAGTATCCGCATCAGCTCTCTGGCGGGATGCGTCAGCGGGCCATGATCGCCATGGCGTTGTCCTGCAATCCTTCCTTGCTCATCGCAGACGAGCCCACCACCGCCCTGGACGTGACCATTCAGGCCCAGGTTTTGGATCTCATGCGGGATCTCCAGCAACGGTTCAAGATGGCCATCATGTTCATCACCCACAACCTGGGCGTGGTGGCGGAGATGTGCCAAGAGGTCGTGGTGATGTACTTGGGCAAGGCGGTGGAGCACGCGCTCGTGCGCCCTGTGTTCCACGAGCCGAAGCACCCCTACACTCAGGGGTTGCTCAATTCCATTCCGTCCCTGGCCACAAAGAAGAAGCGGCTGGACCCGATCAAGGGGGTCGTGCCTGACCCCTTGGATGCGCCGCCGGGTTGCCCCTTCCACCCCCGCTGCCCTCACGTGATGGAGGTTTGCACCCGGGAAATGCCGCCTCTGCGGGAAGTGGCCGCGAACCATGAGGCCGCCTGCTGGCTCTATGCATGAGGGGTGAAAGATGACCGAGAGGGCCGATACAGTTCTGCTCCGGGTAAACCGACTGAAGAAGTATTTCCCTGTGCGACGGGGCGTGTTCCGCCGCATTGTGGGATGGGTCAAAGCCGTAGACGAGGTGGACCTCTTCATCCCCACAGGTGAGACGTTGGGGCTCGTGGGAGAGTCCGGATGTGGCAAGACCACGTGTGCCCGCTCCGTCCTCCGCCTCATTGAGCCCACCTCCGGCGAGGTCTGGTTTCGTTCCAAGCATTTCGGCAAAGAAGTGGACGTCGTTCACGCCGACAAAAAGACCATGAAGCTTCTGCGCCGAGAGATGCAAATCATTTTTCAGGACCCCTACTCCTCTCTGAACCCCCGCATGACCGTGGGCGACATCATCGGCGAGCCTCTGGTGGTGCACAACTTGGCCCGAGGCAAAGCCTTGCATGAGCGGGTGGCCGAGCTTTTGGAGGCGGTTGGCCTCAAGCCCGAGCACATGCGTCGCTATCCTCACGAATTTTCCGGCGGCCAGCGCCAACGAATTGGGATCGCCAGAGCTTTGGCCCTCAACCCACAGCTCATCGTGTGCGACGAGCCCGTTTCCGCCCTGGACGTCTCCATCCAAGCTCAGATCCTCAACCTCCTCGAGGACCTTCAGGATCAGTTCGGCCTCACCTATCTCTTCGTAGCCCACGACCTGTCGGTGGTGAAACACATCTCTAACCGGGTGGCCGTGATGTACTTGGGCAAGATCGTGGAGCTGGCGGAGACGGAGGAGCTGTTCCTGCGGCCGCGGCATCCCTACACCGAGGCTCTCCTCTCCGCTGTGCCTGTGCCCGATCCGGACTATCAGGCGGAGCGCATCATCCTCCAGGGCGATGTGCCCAGCCCGGTGAACCCACCCAAGGGCTGCCGATTCCACCCCCGCTGCTCGTATGCTCAGGAGATCTGTTCCCAACAGACGCCGGAGCTTACGAATTTGGGCGACAGCCACTACGTGGCCTGCCACTTCGCCTCTCAGCTCACCCTGCGGGGCGTGAAGGTGGCGTGAAGGTCCTTCTCGGCAGCGGTAACCCCGCCAAACTCGCGGAGATGCGGGAGATCCTGGGGGATATCCCCGGGATCGTGTGGGTCAGCGCCCTCGACCTTGGTCTTCCCGAGCCTCCCGAGCCTGGGGAAACCCTGGAAGAGAACGCGGTGACCAAAGCCCTCGCTTATGCGAAGCGCGCGGGACTCCCGGCGATATCGGAGGACACGGGGTTAGAGGTGGAGGCGTTGGCCGGCGCGCCAGGCGTTCTTTCCTCGCGATTTTCCGGGAAAGAGAAGGATTACGCCGCCAATAACCAGAAATTGCTGGCGCTTCTGCGGGGAACGGAAAACCGGCGGGCACGCTTCCGCACCGTGGCTGTGTTGGCCCTTCCCGACGGGCGTTTCTGGACCAGTCAAGGTATTTTGGCGGGAGAAATCGCGTACGAGCCGCGCGGGACCGGTGGCTTTGGGTATGACCCAATTTTCATCCCAGCAGGGGAGAAAAGAACGCTTGCCCAATTATCTCCGGCCGAAAAGAATGCGCTTTCCCACCGCCGCCAGGCTCTGGAAGGGCTCCGGCCCCTTCTCCTTGTCCTTGGGCAAAACCCCGACCTTTTGACCTAGTTCTCCGTTTCCTCCGTCTGAGTTGGCACTCGGAGGCTAAACATCTGGGCGGCGAGGGGGGTCCGGCGGCGGAAGCTTCTCGGTGAACGCCGAAAGCAACGCCCGCTCTTTGAGACCGAGCTTTTTGGGGATCACCACCCGTAGTCTTATCCTGAGGTCTCCTTTGCCGCGAGGGCCGGGAAGGCCGCGGCCGCGCAGAACCAACACGGTTTGGGGTTCCGTCCCCGGCAGGATCTCCACCACCTCCTCGCCCTCCAACGTGGGAACTCGGATTCTTCCGCCCAAAACGAGAGTGCCGTAGTGCACGGGGACTTCCACCCAAAGATCTGGGCCCTGGCGGGCGAAAACAGGATGGGGCTGGATCTCCACGAGCACATGGAGATCGCCTGCAGGGCCGCCCGCCAACCCCGCGTTCCCTCGCCCGGGAAGAACGAGGAGAGCCCCATCCTCCACTCCAGCCGGGATCTCCAAGGCCATTTCCGAGCGTTCCCGGACTCGTCCGCTGCCCCGGCAAACGGGACAGGGCGCCTCCGGGATCTCCCCCACTCCCTCGCACTCCGGGCAGGTGCGCACGTTCACGAACGTGCCGAACACCGAGAACTGGCGATATTCGATGCGGCCGGAGCCGCGGCAGGTGGGACAAGAGCGCAGTCCTGTGCCCGGAGCAAGACCAGTGCCGCCACATGCCCGGCAGGGCTCGTAGCGGGGGATGGTGGCGCGCAGGGTGGTGCCATAGGCCGCGTCTTCCAGAGTAATGCGCACCCGGTACTCGAGGTCTTCCCCGCGGCGGGCCCGGCTCACCGGGCGGGCACGCCGACCTTCCCCAAAGAAGAGGTTGAAAATCTCCTCGAACGCGGAGGGTCCGAAGAACTCCTCGAAGGCCTCCCGCGTGCGTTGGAAGCCCTCGGCCCCGAAGTCCACGGTTTGCTCCGGGCCCACATGCCCAAACCGGTCGTATTGGGCACGCTTGACCGGGTCCGAAAGGACTTCGTAAGCCTCGGCGATCTTGCGGAACTTCCGTTCCGCTTCCTTCTTGTCTCCCTTGTACACATCGGGGTGGTACTGCTTAGCTAGGCGGCGAAACGCTCGTTTGATCTCTTCCTGGCTCGCAGTGCGGGGCACGCCGAGGATCTCGTAATAGTCCTCAGACACAGTCCTCACCTGGAGACGCTTTCCCCGGTTTGCCGATAGAGTTCAGCAGCCACCTCGCCAGCGATCTTTTTCAGGTCTTCCATGGCCGCACGAATCGCGCCGGCACTGTCCCCGCCCATTTTCTCCCGCAAATCCTTTATGGCCTCTTCGATCCTGCGACGTTTCTCCGGGGCCACCTTGTCTCCCAGCTCCCCCAGGGACTTCTCCACCGCGTAGATGAGGTTATCCGCTTGGTTTTTGGTCTCGGCAAGCTCAAGCCTTCGGCGGTCCTCCTCGGCGTATTGCTCCGCCTCTTTGCGCATGCGTTCGATCTCCTCGGGAGAAAGGCGGGATGTGTCCTTGATGGTGATGGAAGCGGATTTGCCCGTGGCCCGATCCTTGGCGGTGACATGAAGGATGCCATCCGCGTCGATCTTGAAGGTCACGTCAATTTGCGGGACCCCCCGCGGCGCAGGCGGAATTCCGGAGAGGACGAATCTTCCCAAGGATTTGTTGTCCGCGGCCATTTTACGTTCGCCCTGGACGACGTGGATCTCCACAGAGGTTTGGAAATCCTCAGCCGTGGTGAAAGTTTTGGTGCGTTCCACGGGGATGGTGGTGTTGCGCTCGATGATGGGCGTAGCCACACCGCCCAGGGTCTCAATGGAGAGGGTAAGGGGGGTCACGTCGAGGAGGACGATCTCTTTCATCTCGCCGGCGAGGATGGCGGCCTGGATGGCCGCTCCCACGGCCACCACCTCGTCGGGGTTGATGTCCTTGTTGATCTTGGCGCGCCCGAATTTCTCGGCCACCAGTTCCTGGACGCGGGGGATGCGCGTGGAACCGCCCACGAGCACGACTTGGTCGATGTCCTGGGGCTTGAGCTTGGCCGCGGTCAAGGCTTGGTCCACGATGCGCATCGTGCGCTGGAGCAGGTCGTCGATCAGGGACAGGAACTGGGCCCGGGTGAGGGTGCGTTCCAGGTGTTTGGGACCCCGCGCGTCTGCGGTAATGTACGGGAGGGAGATGCGGGTCTCCAAGCGCGTGGAGAGCTCCTTTTTGGCTTGCTCGGCAGCATCCCGCAGCCTCTGCATGGCCTGGGGGTCGCCGCGAAGATCGATGCCTGTTTCCTTTTTGAACTCCTCGATGAGCCAGTCCATGATGCGGCGATCGAAGTCGTCGCCGCCGAGTTGCGTGTCCCCGTCCGTAGCGATGACCTCGAACACACCCTCTCCGATGTCCAGGATGGACACGTCGAACGTCCCTCCGCCCAGGTCGTACACGAGGATCTTCTGCTCGCCTTCCCTGTCCAAACCGTAGGCCAAGGCGGCCGCCGTGGGCTCGTTGATGATGCGCAGGACCTCGAACCCGGCAATGACGCCAGCGTCTTTAGTGGCCTGGCGCTGGAGGTTATTGAAGTAGGCAGGACAGGTGATGACCGCTTTTTGGACCTTCGTGCCCAAGAGCTCCTCGGCGTCGCGCTTGAGCTTTTGCAGGATAAAAGCGGAGATCTGTTCAGGCGTGAACTCTTTGCTCTGACCCCCCGTCTCCACCCGAAACCGCCAGTCCGTGCCCATTCTCCTTTTTACAGAGAGGACGGTGCGGTTGGGGTTGAGGATGGCCTGGCGTTTGGCCAGCTGCCCCACCAGGATCTCCCCGTTGTCTGTGAAGGCCACGGCGGATGGGGTAATGCGCTCGCCCTCGGCGTTGAGGAGCACTTCTGGCCGACCTCCCCGCACGAGGGCAATGCAAGAGTTCGTGGTGCCTAGATCAATGCCCACCACTTTTTCTTTTTCGCTCATGCGGCCTCACCTCCTTGGGGACCAAGGCTCACCTTGACTTTGGCTGGGCGAATGACCCGGCCGTTTCGGATCCATCCGCGTTCGATTTCCGCCAAGATTTTTCCTTTCGGAGCGGAAGAAACCTCAGCCACAACAGCTTCGTGGTAAAGGGGATCGAAGTCTTGCTCTACTGTGGGGATGGGAGTGCAGTCCAGGCGCGTGAGGATCTCCTGGAAGAAAGCGAGCACTGCGGCCAAACCCTCCCGCAGGTTTTGCGGATCCTGATCGGCGGCCAGAGCCTTGGCCAAAGCCTCGTACACGGGGAGGATTTGGAGCACCACTTCGTCCACGGTCCGCTCTCGCCAGAACTCCCGCTCCTTGGCCACCGCTTTGCGGTAGTTATCGAACTCCGCAGCCAAGCGCAGGAGCTCCTCCTGGAGCTTTGTCTCAGATTCCCCTTTGCCCTGGGGGGTTTGGATCTCGCTCACGGTTTACCTCCTCATCGGAGGAAGGACTGGAGGCGACTGGCCAGATAGCGCACCGCGGCAAAGGTCCGGGCGTAGTCCATCCACAGGGGCCCGGCCACTCCCAAGATCTCCCGATCGGTGAAGTACGAGGCGGTGACCAAAGAGAGGTCCTCTAGCTCTGGAATTTGCTCGATTCCCACGTGAGCCATGAGGCCAGACTCTCCGTGCCTGAGGTCTCTTAGAAGCTCCAAGAAACCCGGTTCGTCCTGGAGAAGCTGGAGGATGGCTTGAATCTTCTTCAGGGCCCATCCCGGCGAATGCACCGCCAGCTCGGAAAGGAACTGGGGCCACCCTTCCGCAAGGAGGCAGGACAGGGGGGGAACTTCCCGAAGTTCACGGAGAAGCCGGTGAGCCAGTTGAACAGCCCGCCCTTCCCAAGGTCCAAGTAGCGTATCTTCGTTCAAGTTACCCCGGAGTTGTTGGACCAGCCATTGCTCCGCATCCCGCAGGTCCTCCGGGCCCAGATCGGGCGGGCACAGGAGGATTCGGGTTTCCACCAGGCCGGATTCGGAGATCGTGGCTGCCAAGAGTGCCCCCGGCCGGATTTCCCGCAGGACAACCCCGGCACAGCGAAATGCTTCTGGTCGGGGCGGCACCACAAACCCCAATCCTCCCGTCAGGCCCGCAAGAAGGAAGGCGGTGCGCCGGAGGAGGTCAGGAAGAGGGGGAAGGCCCGGGGCGGGCTGGGGTTCCACCGGGAGCGAGGGGAGCGGGGAGGCGTCCTGAACCATAGCCAAAAGCCACTGGGCGAAGAAACGGAACCCCTGCACGGTGGGCACCCGACCGGAGGAGGGGTGGGGCTTGTAGAGGTACCCTTCTTCCTCCAGAGCGTGGAGTTCGTTACGAATGGTGGCGGAGCTCAGGCGGTGGTGGTAGGCCCGGACCAGGTCCTGGGAAGACACAGGCTGGTGGGTACGGATGTAGCGGTCCACCACCTCCACGAGGATGCGTGCCCTCCGTCCCCTCATTAGCAATCACCTTCGAAGAGTGCTAAACAAATGATAGGTCTGAGGGGAAAAAAGTCAACCCTGGTTCTTTCGCAAAGAAAGCGAAAATGCCCGGCCGCGGAGCCCCCTGTTTTGGAAACCGTGCTTTGGAAAAGAAACTTATCGCTGGAGGACTCTCTGCAAAACTACTTCTTCTTCCCGCAACAGTGCTTGTACTTCTTGCCCGAACCGCAGGGGCAGGGATCGTTTCGTCCCACCTTCTTGGGCGGGGTCGAGGCGCCGGATGCGGTTGGAGAGCGGGCTGGGGTCAAGGGCTCAGGCCGCTTGGGCGAGGTCGTCGAGGTGGTGGACGCCCGCGCGGCCGCCGGGGTCGGTGCGGCCTCCACCCGGATCGCCAGCCGCGGCGAAAGGAGCACCCGCATGACCTGTTCCTCGCTGCGCACCAGCATCTCCTGGAAAAGCCGGTGAGCCTCACGCTTGAATTCCACAAGAGGATCGGTGCCTCCGTAGGCCCGAAGCCCGATGCCTTCCCGCAGGTCATCGAGCTCCAAAAGATGTTGCCGCCAGTTCTCGTCCACCGTGCGCAGCACTACGAGTCTAGCCACCACCGGAAAATGCGGGGACAGCCGGTGCCACTGACGGTCCAATTGCTGCTTAAGCGCCTCCTGAACCGTCTTTTGGAGCTCGGCCCAGTTCTGGGGCGGAAGTTCCGGGGGCGGGTCGCACACCGTGGCCAGCTCGCGGGAAAGCCCAGCCAGATCGGCCTCTTCCCATCTTCCTTGGGGAACGAAGCGCTCCCCCAAAAGTTCGACGAATTCCTCGACCATTCCGAGGAGGTGTTCGCGCAGTTCCTTGTCGTTCGGGGTTTCACCCGGCGCCGGCAGGAGAAAACGCTCGCGCAAGGCATAAATGGCGTCCCGCTGCTTGGCCATGATCTCGTCGTACTCCAAAAGGCGCTTTCTGATCTCGAAGTTCTGCTCTTCCACGCGTTTTTGGGCCCGCCGGATGGCCCGGGTGAGGAGGTTGTGGGTGATGGCCTCGCCCTCCTTGACCCCCAACCTCTCCATGAGGCTGTTGAGGCGCTCGCCCCCGAAGATGCGCAGGAGGTCGTCCTCCAGGGACAGGAAGAACTGGGCCTCGCCGGGATCGCCCTGCCGGCCGGCCCGCCCGGCCAGCTGGTCGTCGATGCGGCGGGCTTCGTGGCGCTGGCAGCCAATTACGAAAAGGCCCCCTTGGTAGATTTCTTGCCACTCCTCAGGCCGAAACTTTTTTCCCGTCTCTTCGCACCACCTCTTTATTTGCTCGAGGGCCCACTGGCCGTAAGGAGAGCTCAAGGCGGTCTTTTGCACGATTTTCTTGCGCTCCTCCTCTGCCTGTTCGCGATACTTCTGGAGAAGTTCCCGATACTTTTCGGGTTCCGTTTGGGGGTCGGCTTCCTGGCGGGCGCGGTACTCGGGGTTTCCGCCCAGGAGGATGTCCGTGCCCCGGCCGGCCATGTTGGTGGCGATGGTGATGGCGCCCAAACGACCAGCCTGGGCCACGATCATGGCTTCCTTCTCGTGGTATTTGGCGTTCAGGACCTGGTGAGGTAGGCCTCGCCTCTTCAAAAGCTGCGAGAGATATTCAGAATCCTCAATGGAGGTGGTGCCGATGAGCACCGGCCGGCCCTGGCGATGGAGTTCCTCCACTTTGTCCGCCACCGCCTCGAACTTGGCCTTGCGCGTGCGAAAAATCACATCGGGGTGGTGATAGCGGATCATGGGCCGGTTGGTGGGGATCTGGACCACATCCAGCCCGTAGATCTTTTTGAATTCCTCTTCCTCGGTTTTGGCGGTTCCCGTCATTCCCGCCAGCCCTTTGTACAAGCGGAAATAGTGCTGGATCGTGATTTGGGCAAGAGTCTGATGCTCGCGCTGAATGGGGAGGCCTTCCTTGGCCTCGATGGCCTGGTGGAGCCCGCCGGAATAGCGGCGATCGGGCATGAGGCGGCCCGTGAACTCGTCCACGATGATGACCCGTCCATCCTTCACAATGTAGTCCCGGTCACGCTTGTAGAAGGAAAGGGCCTTGAGAGCCGTCTCCAGATGGTAGCGGGCGGTGGCGGCCCGCGGGTCGGCAATGTTGTCAAACTTCAACAGTTTTTCCGCTTTTTCCCAGCCCTTCTCCGTGAGAGAAAGGCGCTTGTGCTCTTCGTCCACATCGAAGTCCTCTCCTGGCCGAAATAGCCGGGCTAACCGCGCGAATTCCCGGTACATGCGGGCTGTCTCCTCCGTGGCTCCAGAGATGATGAGCGGGGTCCGCGCCTCGTCGATGAGGATGTAGTCGATCTCATCCACGATAGCGTAGTCCAAAGGCCCTTGGACCTTGTGATCCCGGGAAAGGACCATGTGGTCGCGCAGGTAATCGAACCCAAACTGGGCATTGGTTCCGTAAACGATGTCGCATCCGTACGCGTTTTTACGCTCCTCAGGCGGAGTGTCCTCCTGAAGGAGGCCCACCCGAAGACCCAGGAACTCGTAAATGGGGCCCATCCAGTGGCGGTCGCGGCGGGCCAAATAGTCGTTCACCGTAACGATGTGCACTTTCCCCACCAGGGCATTGAGGTAAGCGGGCAGGGTGGCCACCAGGGTTTTCCCTTCGCCGGTCTTCATCTCCGCAATGCGCCGTTGGTGCAAAACAATGGCACCCAAAACTTGGACGTCGAAGGGATAAAGCCCAACGGTGCGGCGCGCCACCTCCCGCACCACGGCAAACGCTTCGGGCAAGATGTCGTCCGTGGTCTCGCCCTGTCTCAGACGCCGCTTGAACTCTTCCGTTTTCCCTCGCAGCTCTTCGTCCGAAAGATTCCGGACCTTCTCTGACCAGCGGTTGACCTCGGCCACAACGGGCAAGAGTTTCTTCAGCTTTTTTTGGTTAGATTCCCGGAAAATCTTGGTGAGCGTGGCAGTGACGGGCATGGCCCAAGACTATACGGCTGACCTCGGCCATTCACAACTCAGGGGAGTTCGTTCAGGGCTTGTACCACGCGGGCACGCATTTTCTCCAGCCCCTCCTTCTGCGCCCTGAGCTCCCCGTATGTCTGGAGGGGAAGAGGCCGGGCAAGCTGACTATTAAGGCGCTGGAGTTTAGCGTCGATGACACGCAAGGCTCGCTGGAACGCATCTTTCGCCTCTGCCCAAAGATACCGGCGGCGTTGGATCTCTCCCAACAGGATCCAAGCGCGCTCATGTTCAGGATTGACCCGCAGGATCTCGTCGAGCCAATTTTTTGCCGCTAAGAGGTCCCCACGCTGGAGCTCTGCTACCGCCAGGTAATAGCGCGCGTCCTGGGCCATGTCTGCGGGCGGGATGGTGGCCAAAAGCTCGAGAAGCAGGGCTTTGGCCTCTTCCGGCTGGCCCAGCTGCAGATACACCGCAGCCAAGTTGGAGTACAAGCTTTCTGGCCGATAGCGGTTGAGGCACCCCTCCAAAGCCGCGCGCGCCTCCTCCATCTTCCCCAGCTCGGCCTTGATGAGTCCGTACCAGTAAAGAGACACGCGTGGGCAAAAATCCAGAGCCACCGCGCGGGTGATCTGGGCCTCCGCCCCTTTGAGGTCGCCCAGATAGTAGGCGGCCTGGGCAGAAAGGAGGTACCCGTCGGCCACAATATCTCGTCCCGCCAGCACCCCGACCCCTAGGGCGAGCACACTCAGGGGAATGGCCAAGGCCAAGCGCCGCCTTTTGCGCAGGAACGCACGAAGATCCCCAAACGGGCCATAGCGGGGAGAGAGAGCCAATCCCAAAAGGACCACAAAGGCCAAACTGGAAGCGGGGAGATGGAGAGGAAAAGTGGGAGCCGCGTGGACGAACACAGTGATGAGCCCCCCTCCCAGAAGGAGTAGCTCCCACTTCCGCTGCGCCTCTTTCAGCCGGCCGAGACGTCCCAGACCGAGATACGTGAGAAGTCCTAATCCTCCGAGGAACACCGCGAACCCTACGGTGCCCAGCTCCGCTGCTACCTGGACGTATTCGTTGTGGGCTTGATCCGCGCGCGGGAAGGGGAAGGCGTAACCCTCCCCGCGGGGAGAAGCCAAAAATTTAGGCTTGTAGGGCACGAAGAAGATCTTGTAGCCCCCAAGGCCCACCCCGAACAGGGGGTGATCCCGCCACATCTCATAGCCCACCCACCAGTCCCAAGCGCGGATGGCTCCGGACTTGCGCGCCCAAAGGTCCCGCACCGCGGAAATAGGGGTGGTGACAGGCAAAAGAAGGAGCACGGCCATAACCACACTGGCCAGGACTAGAGTCCAAAGCCAAGACCAGCGCCGCAGGGCCCGAGCGAGAAAGTACACGCCCACCGTTCCCACGGCTAGTACTAGTCCTCCGAGGAGCCCCCCCAGGCCCAGGGTTCCGCCCAAAGCGGCGAGAGCCAAAGCCCCCACGGCCACGAGTTTTGGCCAAGGCAGAAGCTTTGCCCGCCAGAAACCCGCCCCGAAGGCCACAAACACCAAAGCCGCGATCAGCCCCAGGCGCACCCCGATTTGCTGGGTGAGGAGCATCACTGCAAAGTTAAAGCCCGCGGCCAAAGCCGCGATTGGCCAGCTCCTCTTTCTCTCCAAAAACGACAGAGCAGGGAGAAGAGAGTACGCAAGAAATCCCGCGAGAAACTGTTGGTTTCCCATCGTAGCCACCATCGCGCTCGGTCCCTTTCCCCCAGGCCCGCCAGGAGCGAGGCCCAAATACTGAAACAGGGCAAAAAGGGCGTTGAGGAACGCTGAGGCCACTAAGGCTCCTAAAAGCCAAGGTTGGTGACGCTCGTGAACATTGAGGATCAGAAAATAAAGAAGCCCGAAGAACAGGATTAAACCAGCGGATTGCAACACCACACACGCTGGGGTTCGCCCGGTTAGGGAAAGGAGGGCAGCGAGAAGAAGACCGGGAAGGACTGGGCTGAGCCAAGAAAGCTCCACCTTCGTCTCCCGGCTAGCCAAAATCTCCCCGGCCCAGAGGACCAGGAGCAAGGCCACGAGGATCAAGGTGTAGATGCTTTTGGTGTACCCGTACTCTGTATTCCACGCGGAAAAGACCAAGGGCTGGGAAAAGACCAGGAAGAAAAGGAGAGCGAAACGCAGCCGACTCCCCAGGGGAAGCCCCTTCTTTTTGGGAGCTTGCGGTCTCTTGGCCTTCTTGGGCACAACGAAATTTTAGATGCGGCTTTCTTCGTTGACCAATCGGACAAACCAGCGGGCCAGAGGGAAAAGAAGGGGCCAAACCCGGGGGTTCCTGAGGAGTTCCGTGCGGAGGGAGGAAAACCGGTCGATGTCCCCTGCCTTCGCCAAGAGATCTTGGAGATGAGGGTGAGCGAGTATGCGGACGATTTCTTCCAGCGCCTCTGGGCTCAACCTGCAAAACACCCGACGGGTTTGCTCTTCGAACTCCTCTTCCTCACCGAGCAGGGCTCGGCAGCGGGCGGGATACTGAGCCAAGGCTTCGGGGCCGCGCGCGGCCAGCTCGCCGGCCAACGGCGCGCACTGGCTGAGGAAGGCCAGGCCTCCGCCGGTGAGAGGTTTCGTTTGGCCGGCCGCATTTCCCACGAGCACCACCCGGTCCCTCGTGATTTCCCCGGGCCTTCCCAAGGGGATGAGGCCGGTGCGGAGGGAGAGCACCCGGCTTTGGGGAAAGCGCTGGTTCAGGAACTCCTGCAGACGAGGCCCGGCGGTGCGCCCGGCGGCCGTGGCCAGACCCACGCGGACTAGCCCCTCGTCCGCGGGCACGACCCAAGCGAAGAAATCCGGCACTACCCCAAGGTGTACTTCCACCATGTCGCCCAGTTCAGCACGGACCTCGGCCTGGGCGGCGACCAAGATTTCGCGAGGCCGCGGCAACCCCGCCCACCGGGCCACGGCACTCATGGCTCCGTCTGCCCCCACCAGCACCGTGAACTCCAGGGAACCGCGATCGGTGAGAAGGGTGGTGCCGTGGAGTCCTTTTGCCGAAATCCACCAAATTTCTGCTCCTTCGTCTTCCGCTTTTTCGCGCAGCCAGCGGTCCAGGGCCTTGCGATCCAGCACCACCGCCTTTGGGCTTCCGGCGCGGAGTTCCACGGTCTTGCCTTTCGGGGAAACCACGCGCACGCCGTGAATTTCCCGCAATACCTGGCGGGAGGGGACGTGAAGGCGCTCGGCCGTAGCCAAACTCACGAGCCCGGCACAACAGGGGACCCTGTTTTCTGCCCGCTCCAAAACTAAGGTTTTTGCGCCTGCCGAAGCGGAAGCCCGTGCAGCGAGGGCCCCGGCTGGCCCTCCCCCCACGATCACCACGTCGTACTTCATCGGGTGCTCAGGGCCTCTTCCAATGCCCAGGCCGCAGAAAGGAGTAGTTTCTCGGAAAGTCGCGGGCCAATGAGCTGCAGGCCAAAGGGAAGGCCGTCTACGGCCCCGCCCGGAATGGAAATGGCCGGAAGCCCGGCCAAAGCCGAAGGAATGGTGAAGAGATCGGAGAGATACATGGAAAGCGGATCCGCTTTCTCCCCCAGTCGAAAGGCGGGGGTCGGAGAGGTTGGACCCAAGATGAGCTGGACTTCTTCGAAGGCTTTGGCGAATTCTTGAGCGATGAGGGTGCGCACCTTTTGCGCTTTTGCGTAGTACTGATCGTAATACCCAGCGGAGAGGGCGAAAGTACCCAGGGCGATGCGGCGTTTCACCTCGGGACCGAACCCTAAGGTTCGGCTTTGGGCAATCATTTCCCCCACTTCTGGCGCTGGCGCGCGCAAGGTGTAACGCACCCCGTCGTAGCGGGCGAGATTGGCCGAGGCCTCGGCTGAGGCGATCAGGTAGTAGGCAGGAAGGGCGTATTCTGTGAGGGGGAGGGAGATCTCCTGGATTTGGGCGCCCAGGGATTCGGCCTCCGCACACCACCGGTCCACCAGAGCCAGAGCCTGAGGGCCGAGTTCCTTGGGCCTGTATTCCCGGGGCAGGCCCAGACGCAGCCCGGCGAGGTTCGGTTGGAGTTCACGCAAGTAATCCTGGGAGGGCAACCGCAGGCTTGTGGAATCGCGGGGGTCATAGCCGGCGATGAGGGAGAGCATCAGAGCTGCGTCCCGCACCGAACGGGTGATGGGGCCAATGATGTCCAAAGAGGAGGCGAAGGCCACGAGGCCATAACGCGAGACCAGGCCGTAGGTAGGGCGAAGACCAACCACCCCGCACAGGGCAGCGGGTTGGCGAACGGAGCCACCCGTATCGGATCCCAACGCGGCCAAAGCTTCGCCCGCGGCCACCGCCGCCGCGGATCCTCCCGACGATCCGCCGGGAACCCGCGCGGGGTCCCAGGGATTACGGGTCGGCCCAAATGCCGAGTTCTCTGTGGAAGAACCCATGGCGAACTCATCGAGGTTCGTTTTGCCCTGGACTTGGGCCCCCGCGGCCTTCAGGCGCGCTACCGCCGTAGCCTCGTAGGGAGAACGATAGTCAGTGAGCAACCGCGAGGCGCAGGTAGTGGGGAATTCCCGGGTACAAATGTTGTCCTTGATGGCGATGGGCAACCCCTGGAGATCCGTGTGTTCTTGGCCTTTAGCCTCGGCCAAAAGCTCGTCCTTTTGGGCCAGGGATAGAAAGGCGTGGATGATCGGTTCTTTCTCCGCGATGTTGCGGTATAGCTCCTCCACGACTTCGGTAAGCGTAGATTCCCCTCGGGAGAGGGCCTCGCGGTATGCACAAAGGTCACGAGGGCGCAAGGTGAAATGCCGGGGGTGGGATTTGAACCCACACGGGGGGTGGATACCCCACTGGATCCTGAGTCCAGCGCGTCTGCCAGTTCCGCCACCCCGGCTGGTCTCGGCATTCTACGTTCCACCTTCTCCCTGTCAAGACAAATCCTCCGCCAAGAAAAGAAGGGTTGGAAACGGGAGAAGGCCAAGGGGAAGGGGTTGGGGGAAGACTCAGATTTGACGCCTTGGCCAGGCTCGCGGTAGACTGTGTTTTGGGTGAGGGTATGGTTGAACTTAAAGATTTCCGGGTGTTCAAGGATCTTAAGCCCGAGGAGCTCCAAAAAATTGAGGCCCAGCTGCGGAAGATTGACTACGGCGAGGAGGAGCTCATCTTCATGGAAGGTGCGCCTGCCTTTGGCTTCTATTTAGTTTTCAAGGGAGCGGTGAAACTGGTAAAGCGCAGCGCTAAAGGCAAATCCCAGATCCTCAAGATCGTCGGGCCCGGCGGGCTTCTGGGCGAGACCACCCTCTTTGATAAGGGCCTGCACAACGCGTATGCCAAGACCCTCATCCCCTCCACCGTGGGCTTTATCGAGCGCGGAGATTTCTTCTTTTTCTTGGAACACCACCCGAAGGTGATCTTCCGCTTCTTCGAGTACCTTTCCCTGGAACTCAAGGCCTTCCAAAACAAGCTGGCCGAGCGCTCGTACGCCTCCAGCAAGGAGCGGCTGGCTCGGCTTATCCTGGCCTTAGACCGATTGGGCTTGGAGCTTTCGCGGGCGGAGCTTGCGGAGATGGCTGGTGTCTCCTCAAAAACGGCGATTCGGACCTTAAGTGAGCTCGAAACGCGGGGGATTATCAGTGTGGACAACCGCCGCATCACCGTGATCAAAGAGGACTACCTCCGACGTTTGGCCGAGCCCTTCGCCTTGGAAATCGACAAGGCCATCATTATCTGAGTCTTTGTGACCTCTGTCCTTGGCGGGGAAGCGCTGCGGGGATAGAAACCTAAGGGTTATGAAGCGTTTGCGCTTGGTGCGCTGGCCTTGGGTGGTGGGCACATTTTTGCTCTGTGCCTTGTTCCTTTGGGAACTGGGGTTGGCCCATGAGCCCCTTTTCCTTGCGGTCCTCACTGGTGGGTGGGTGTTCATTGCCGTTTTGGCTGTACGCTGGCCGTGGGCCTTGGTTGCGCCGCTGGCGGCCTTAGCTCTGGCTGCTCCCGCCCTTTGGACTCAGCCGCTCCCCATTTTCCTCGCGGAAGCCCTCCTTTTGGGCGGGGTGACTTTCCTGGGATGCGGAGCGGGCCATCTCGTGCGCCGCCAGACTTCCCACCGCCAGACGCAACGCAAATTAGAACTCGCCTACGGTGTGGAGGTATTCGAGAACTCCCTGAACATCTTGCACGTGATCGACCGGGAGGGAAACGTGCTGCGTCGCAATCGCCGCTCCCTTGAGCTTTTGGGCTGGCCGTATCGGCGCACCTTGCACGTCACCGAGTATTTGCATCCCGAAGATCTCGGGCATTTTCGGCTGGACCTAGAGAGGCTGTTCGAGCGCGGAGAAATCCGGGAAGTCCGGGTGCGTTTCCTCAAAGAGGATCGAAGCTTTTTGAGCGTGGAAGTCCAGGCCCGGCGGGTTACGGGAAAGCTCGCGGTTTTGGAGGCTCGAGACCTCTCCGATCTACAAAAGCTTCAGCTGGAACTGGCGGAGGAACGGGCACGCTATCGGCATCTCATCGAGGATGGCATTGATGCGTTGGACATCGGGGTCATCTTCGTGGATGCCAAAGGGCAGGTGCTTTGGGCCAATCGGGCCCTGAGCAAGTTCTTCAGTTTGGACCGGGATACCTGGATTGGCCGCCCGGTGTTGCGCCTCTTGGAACGCATCGGAATGGTGTTGGAGGAAGGGGAGAATTTCTTCGCGACGGTACGCGAGAGCTATCAGGCTGGGACCGGTCTCGAGGGGATGATCGTGTGTGTCCGGCCTGGCCAGGGCCGGGAGGAGCGGACGCTGCAGTATTCCAGCGTTCCCCTGGCTGGGGCCCGTGGGCGGTGTGGCCGGGTGGACTATTTCGCCGACGTCACGGCCCTGAAGAAGTTGGAGGCCGAGCTGCGCGAACAAAAAGGGCTTTTGGAAGAGGCCAACGAGCGCCTGCGGTCCTTCAACGCTGCTGTCTCCCACGACCTGCGCAATCCCACGCGCGCTGCCTTGGGCTACGTGCAGATGATCTTGGCCCAGCACGATGGGCTTTTGCCGCTGGAGGTGCGGCGGGACCTGGAGCTGGCCCGGGGCCGGCTGGAACGCATGGACCGCATGCTGGAGGATCTTTCTCGCTATTCCAAGATGCGTCTGGATCCCTCCCAATTCGAGCCCGTTGACCTAAACAAGCTTCTCACGGATGTATGTGTGGATTTGGGGTCCTTGCTAACCGGAGTGGAAGTGCGGATTTCGCCGGATCTGCCGCACGTCTACGGCCGGCCCAGCCTTCTGAGCGAGCTCTTTTCCAACCTCATCCACAACGCTGTGAAATTCAGTGACAAGCCCAAACCGGTGGTGGAAGTGGGATGGAAGCCCCATCGCGGAGATACCTACCTCTTTTGGGTGCGGGACAATGGTCCTGGTATTCCTCCTGAGTATTTGGACAAGATCTTTCAGTTGTTTGAGCAATTGGATCGCACGAAGGAGGGAACCGGTGCGGGCTTGGCCATATGTCGCCGCATTGTGGAGGAGCACGGCGGCCGGATCTGGGCGGAGTCGCAGGGTGGGCAGGGGGCCACGTTCTACTTCACCCTGCCGCGGCTGCCCGTGAGAAAAGGGGTGGAGAGCAATGCCCATTGAGCGACGGATGACAATCCTGGTGGTGGAGGATGACGCGTATCACTACGAATTGATCGAGCGCTCCGTACGGAGCCTGGAGAAGGCCAACGTGCGCTACGACCTCTTTTGGGTCAAAGATGGGGAAGAGGCTCTGGATTTCTTGTTCCGCCGCAAGAATTACGCCCAAGCTCCGCGGCCGAACCTCGTCCTTTTGGATCTCCGCCTGCCCAAAAAGAGCGGGCTTGAGGTGTTGGAGGAGGTGAAGAAGGACGAGAGGTTGCGGAAAATCCCGGTGGTGGTGCTCACCGTGTCCACGGATGAGGAAGACATGGTGCGGGCCTATGATTCCGGGGCCGCGGGCTTCCTGCAAAAACCGGCCTCTCCCGAGGAATTCGACCGCCTCCTCACCACGGTGTGGGAATATTGGCGCATCGCCAAGCTCCCGGACTAGTGTCTCTCTGCAGAAGCGCAAAGGTCCCCTTCTTTTGCAGCGTTTGTCATTGTTGGTGGTATCCGGCGAGGGCTAGGTTGGTGTTGGCCTGGCGTGCCGGGGCAAGGTGCCAGCCCAAAGGGGTTTCCAGCCCTACCTCTCGGGTTTTCTTTAGCCCGGCGGGCGGGTGGCCGTTCGAATCGGCGCAAGGCACGCCCATGACCCCCTCCTGGCCTCCTTCCTCCTCGCCGGGGGAGGGGAAAACTCCCCTCCCCCTCCTCGCTCCGTCGAGGTTATTCCAAACGCGTTCTCGGGCCCCCTCCTCCCTATGGGGAACCGGGGTGGGAAAGAATTTTCCCTGACGGGATGCAGTCCCTTTAGGAAGAGGACCTCCGCAAACCCCGCTTGACTTCTCCCCCCTGTACCCATACCATGGGCCAACTCTCGGGGCTGTCCCGAAGGGTGCTTTCTCAAAAGGAGGGGGAATTGGGTATGAAGCGAGTGGGTCTTGTCTTTTTGGTGGCGGTGTTGGTGGCTTTGCCGGTTTTCGCCGGCCGGGTGGCTCTCATCCTCGACGTAGGTGGCCGCGGGGATCTCTCCTTCAACGACATGGGCTTCAAGGGCACAGAAGAAGCTTGTGCCGCGTTCAACTGGGAGATGGTGGAGATTCAATCCGCTACCTCGGCCGATTACCTCCCCAACATTCGCAACGCCGCGCGCACCGGAAAGTTCGACCTCATCATTTGCGTAGGCTTCCTACTGGCTGACGCTCTCAACACTGTGGCTCCGGAATTCCCCCACCAGAAATTCGGCATCATCGACGCGGTCGTTCCCCAGCCCAACGTGCTTTCCATCGTATTTGAGGAGCAGGAGGGATCGGCCTTGGTGGGGGCTCTAGCGGGCATGCTCGCTGCCGAGTACGGCTACCCCTACGTGGGCGTAGTCCTCGGCATCGAGATTCCTGTCCTCTACCACTTTGAGGGCGGATACCGGTTTGGCATCGATTGGGGCTTAAAGAAGTACGCCGAGGTGACAGGGAAGGCCGCGGCCGTGGGGTTGCTTTGGGTGTACACTGGGACGTTCTCCGATATTGCCAAGGGGAAGGCTGCGGCGGAGGCCCAGCTCGAGCAGGGCGCAGTGGCGGTATACAACGTGGCGGGCCCACTGGGCATCGGAATTCTAGAAGCGGTTTCCGCAAAATTGGCCAAAGAGAACCGTGAGGCTGGACCACCGTTCATGATCGGTGTGGACGCTAACCAGGACTGGATGGGCGACGGCAACAAGGTCGTGGCCTCAATGATGAAGCGCGTGGATGTCGGCTGCTACACAGCTATCCAAATGGTGCACGAAGGGACATTCCAAGGCGGCGTGCTCTCCTTGGGCCTGGAGAATAAAGGCGTGGGCATCAGCCGCTACCCGGACCTTCTGGACTTCATCGACTTCGGCATCAAGGCTGGAGCCATCACTGAAGCTGATCGAGCCCGGATCATCGCGAATTGGGAGGCCATGCGCGCCGCTATTCCCGCGTGGATTTGGGAAGCGGTGGACGAGCTGGAGTCCAAGATCTTGGCCGGAGAAATCGTGGTGCCCAAGCCGGAGACGCGGGAGGAAATGCTCGCGGTGCGGGCCCAATACCCGCTTTCTCGCTAGCCCTCAGGCGGAGGCGAGGGCCTGGGGTCCTGAACCGCATGGCCTCAGGCCCTTTTCCTGACTGCAGCATGAATGAGTTCATACTGCGGGGCGACAACCTGACCAAGGTTTACCCTGACGGCACTGTGGCCCTCGCCGGGGTGGACCTAACCTTAAAAGCAGGGGAAGTCGTTGGACTTCTGGGAGAGAACGGGGCAGGCAAAACGACCCTCACGAAACTCTTGTCCGGCCTTCTTTCTCCTACTTCTGGCCGGCTTCTCACCCCCAAAGGCCCTGTGCGATTCCGCTCCCCCAAAGAGGCCTTGGAACTGGGCATCGGCATGGTCCACCAACACTTCGCCCTGGTGGACACGTTCACCGCTTTGGAAAACGTGGCGTTGGGCATGCGGGGGATACCTCTTCCTGTCCTGCGCCAAAGATTGGAACACTTGATCGAAAGCACGGGTCTTCGGGTGCCCCTCGATGTGCCGGTGGAGAACCTCGCGGTGGGGGAGCGCCAGCGCGTGGAGATCCTCAAAGTCCTCGCCCGCCATGTGAATCTTCTCATCCTGGACGAGCCCACGAGCGTCCTCACGCCTGTGGAGACCGCGGAGCTTTTCCAGTTCCTGCGCAACTTGCGGGAGCAGGGAAAAACCGTGGTGTTCATCACCCACAAGCTCGAGGAAGCTTTGGCCGTCACGGATCGCGTGGTCGTTTTGCGCCGGGGCAAAGTGGCGGGCGAGGTCCAGACCAAAGACACCACCGCCGGGGAGCTGGCCCAACTGATGGTGGGAGCCGCGGTGGACTTTCGAGGGGGCCGCGCGGTGGAGTTGGCCTTGGAGAGAGAAGCTCAAGTTGAATCCCGCCGCGCTTCTGGTCATGAACCAGCATTGGTGGTGCAGGATCTGCGTGTGCGTTCGGACACCGGTGAGCTTGCTGTGCGTAGCCTTTCCTTCGCCGTCTATCCCGGGGAGATCTTCGGCGTTGCCGGGGTGGAAGGGAATGGCCAAACGGAGCTCGTCGAGGCCCTGTGTGGCCTTCGCCGGCCGGAGGCCGGCAAAGTATGGCTGTTGGGCCGAGACGTGACGGGGCGTTCCCCACCGGAGTTATACCGCCTCGGGCTGGCCCACATCCCGGAAGATCGTTGGAAGCACGGGCTTATCCTGTCTTTCACGGTAGCGGAGAATGCGATTTTGGGAATACAACGGGAGCCCATGTTTCACTGGGCTGGCCTCATGCGATCCTGGCGGGTGCGGAGCCATGCCCTGAAGTTGGTGCAGGAGTTCGGGATCCAAACCGCGGGCGTCACCGCCCCGGTGAAGAGCCTCTCCGGGGGCAATCAGCAGAAGCTCATTGTGGGGCGGGAGCTCTCCAAGGACCCTAAGGTGGTGGTGGCGGCCCAACCCACGAGGGGTTTGGACATCGGCGCGGCCCAATCTATCCGGGACCTCTTGGTGCGCCTGCGCGACGAGGGGCGAGCCATCCTCCTCATCTCCGCTGATTTGGACGAGGTTTTGGCCCTTGCGGATCGGGTGGGTTTCATGTACGAGGGCGCGTTTGTGGGCACAGCCCGACCCGTGGAACTCACCCCCGAAAAAATCGGGCTGTGGATGGGCGGCGTGAAAGCGAGTGGGGAATGAGCTGGGCTTGGCGGGGTCTGCGACCGATCCTTGAGTCCATTTTGGCCGGTGCCATCGGCCTCGGGGCGGGCGCCCTCATCATGTGGGCCTGGGGCTATAATCCCTGGCCGGCTTATGCCGCTCTGTTTCGGGAAAGCTTCGGGAGCAGTTACGGTCTGGCCGGCGCCTTGGCCAACGCTACCCCCCTGATTCTCACAGCGCTGACGTTCGCGGTGGGAGCGCGGGCTGGACTGTTCATCATCGGTGCCGAGGGCATGCTGTACATGGGAGCCTTGAGTGCCGTGGCCCTGAGCTTTGCGCGACTTCCCTCGGGTTTGCACACTCTGGTGGCCCTCCTCTGCGCTGCGGCCGGAGGTGTCCTGTGGAGCCTGGTGCCCGCTTTGCTCCGGGCTTACCGCGGCGTGCACGAGGTCATTTCCACCATCATGTTCAACTGGCTCAGCCACTTCTTGGCCTTTTACCTTGTGGCCAATGTTCTAGTTGATCCTGTGCGCGCGGAAAAAACGCTCTCTGTGGCTCGCACCAGTCGCCTTCCTCTCTTGATCCGGGGCACCGACCTCTCTCTGGGGATCGCGGTGGCGGTGGTGCTGGCCGCGCTGGTGTACCTGTTTCTCTGGCATACGGTAACTGGTTACGAACTCCGTGCGGCCGGAGCCAATCCCCACGCGGCCCGGTATGCCGGGGTTTCGCCCCAAAGGACTGTGCTTTTGGTGTTCGCGCTGGGCGGGGCTGCGGCAGGGTTGGCTGGCGCGGTGGAGGTGATGGGCCGCCCGCCCACGTTCGCCGTGTACAGCGGGCTCACCAACATCGCCGGATTTGGCTTCGACGGTATCGGCGTGGCCATGATCGGTCGCATTCACCCCTTGGGCATCATCCCCGCTTCCGTCTTCTACGGCGGTCTGCAGGCTGGGGCCCGCCTCATGCAAATGGAAGCCGGGGTGCCGTTTGAGATGGTGCGGGCCGTACAGGGCGTTATTGTCCTAGCCCTGGCTCTGCCCGAGCTGACCCGGATGTTCAAGGTTTTCCTCCGGACCTGGAGGGCGAGAAGGAGCGCCGCGTGAACTGGGCCTATTTTTGGAGTCTTTTTTCCATCTCGCTTCACGCCATGGTCCCCATCACCCTTACCGCTGTGGGCGAGGTCATCGGCGAGTCCGCGGGGCTTTTCAACATTGGCCTTGAAGGGATCCTCCTTCTCTCCGCGTTCACCGGGACGTTGGGCGCGCGAACCGGCGGTCCTCTCGTGGGACTCCTTCTCGGGTTGGCCACAGGCATGGGCATTGGTTTCATGTTCGGGCTCATCTGTGCCTATTGGAAGGGAAGCCAAATGGTGGCTGGGGTGGGGATCAACTTGTTCGCCTTGGGATTTGTGGCCTTCGGTCTTCAGGTCCTGGGTTCGCCTGGGTTCTACACTGTGCCCAGAGCGGCACAGCTTCCGCCGATCCGCACACCTGTGGGAGCCTTTTCTCCCCTCATTCCCGTGGCCCTACTTCTGCCGTTTCTCATCCACGGGATCTTGAACCACACCCGGGCGGGTCTCCGGATCAAGGCGGTGGGGGAAAATCCGGAGGCGGCAGACGTGGCCGGCATTCCCGTGGAGTTGACCCAACTTCTTTCCACGATGGCCGGCGCGGCCTTGGCGGGTCTTGCCGGCGCCTACATGTCCGTGTCCTGGCTCGGCTCGGTGACGAAAGAGATCTCCGCTGGCCGGGGGTTCATCTCTTTGGCCACCGTGGTCTTTTCGGGATTGCGCCCCCTTTTGGCCCTGGCTGGAGGCCTCCTCTTTGGTTTTTTCGAGTCCTTGGCCACCTGGATCCAGTCCCTGCCGGGGGTGAAGGAGACGGTCCCCTGGCAATTCATCTCCATGATCCCATATGTGGCTACGCTGCTGGTGGTGGCCGGGGCCATCGGCCGCGTGCGGTTTCCTAAAGCTTTGGGCGTCCCTTATCGCCGGGAGTAGCCCAGGCCCCTTCCCTGGCGCTATAATGAAGTTTGAGGAGGTGGTTAGGTGAAACGGGTCATTGCGGCGATTTGTGGGTTCATTCTGGTGGGGTTCCTGGGGTTCCCCCAGGTGGGGACTCCGGGGCGGCCGATTGTCATGCTGTTTGTGCCCTCCGTGAAGGTGGACGTGATCCAGGAGGTGGGGCCGAAGATCGCTGAAGCCCTTTCCCAGATGACGGGCCTGGTGATCAAGCCCGTGATCGCCGCGGACTACGCGGCGTTCATCGAGGCCATGATCGCCGCCAAGGGGGACATGTTTGGCGTTCCCACGACAGATCAGTATGCCCGAATCACCCAGGAGAATCCTGGCGTTCATGCCCGATTGGCGGCGGTGCGCGCTGGTTACCCCTACTACTTCGCCTCCATCTACGCCCTCCGCGAGAAGGGGTTCAAGTCCGTGTATGACCTCCAAGGGAAAGTGTGGGCCTTTGCCAGCACCCGGTCCACTTCCGGGTACGTGATTCCCAAGAAGTACTTCGACCAGTTGGGTCTGAGCTTCGCTGAGGAGAAAGCGGTGGGCACCCACGCGAATGCGCTGATCGCCGTTTTGGAGGGGCAGGCGGACTTCTGCACGGGTTATGGTTCGCCGCCGCTTCCGCCGTCGGCTTTGGAGCCGTTCCTTAAGTCCATCGGTTGGCGGTGGGAGTATGGGATGGACCCGGAGATGTGGCTTTGGGACAAGACGACAGACGATCTTGTTCCGGAGCCCATCCGCGGCCATTGCCGGGACTTGCGCTGGGCCATCGCCACGGAGGTCAAGGTGTACGGTGACATCTGGGAGCTGGTCAGGAAGGTGGCGGTCGTGGATGTGGTAGGACCCATGCCCAACGACTGCATCGCCTTCGCCGCGGGCTTCCCCAAGGACCTTGAGGACAAGATCGTCGAGGCCATCAAAACCCACATCCGCTCTCCCGAGGGCTACGTCCTTTGGTCCCGGCCGGGGTTCTACGAGTGGTACGATGTGGCCGAAATCGACGACTCCTTCTACGACTCCTACCGCAAACTCGCGGGCTACCCCGTGCCCCAGCGGTAAAGGAAGGGTGAAAGGCTGAGGGGGGAGTGGACGCTCCCCCCTCTTTTCATATGCCACATCTTGTGGTGGAGAACCTGACCAAAGTTTACGAGCGCGGCAAGGTGCGCGCCCTCTCCAACGTAAGTTTCTCTTTGGACAAAGGTGCATTTTTAGTGCTCATCGGCCTTTCTGGGTCAGGGAAATCCACGCTTCTTCGCTGCATCAATCGGTTGGTGGAGCCTACTTCAGGGCACATTTTTCTCAATGGACTAGAGCTTACAAAGCTTTCCCCGCGGGCCATGCGTAAGGTGCGGAGGCGAATCGGCATGATCTTCCAGCAATTCAATCTTGTGAAAAGGGCGACGGTGTTGCAAAACGTTTTGGCCGGAAGACTAGGCTACAATTCCACCCTGCCCACACTGGTTGGTCGCTTTCCCAGGAAGGATTTGCAGCGGGCCCAGGAATGCTTGGCCCGCGTGGGCCTTTTAGACAAGATGCACGTGCGGGCTGATCAGCTCTCTGGAGGCCAGCAGCAGCGGGTGGGCATTGCCCGGGCCCTCATGCAAGAACCAGAACTGCTCCTTGCGGATGAGCCTGTCTCCGCCCTCGATCCCGCCACGTCCCATTCCGTGATGCAGTACATCGAGCAGATCAATAAGGAAGACGGGGTGACGGTCATCGCTAGCCTCCACTTCCTGTCCTTGGCCCGGCGCTATGGCCAGCGCCTCATCGCCTTGCGTGCCGGCGAAATCGTGTTCGATGGCCTGCCCGAGGCCATCGACGACCAAAAATTCAGGGAAATCTACGGCGAGGAAGCCGAGGAAGTGGAGGTGCGGTGAGGCTTCTCCGGGCGAGGCTCCTTTCATTTTTCACTGACCTTGTTCTTTGGGCTTACCTTCTTTACGGAGGGTTTACCCTTTATTACCTTGCCGCCCGCTGGAGCCCATGGAAGCCCGAGGAGAAGCTGGTTTTGCCCTCTTTGTCCTCCTGGGAGTGGGCGGTCGTACTCGTGGGGATGTTGGAAATCACCTTCCTCACGCGCGCTTTTGGGCCCAGCTTGGGAGAGCGGGCACTGGGCGTGCACCTGCTGGGAGAAGGGGATGCACCTCCCACGCTAGCCCAGCGCATCGCTTACTTTGGCTTTTCCCATGTGGCGCTTCTTTTCTTAGGGTTCGGCGTTTGGCTAGCTCCCCAAAACCCTTGGCATGAACGCTGGGCCGGTCTGCGGTTACAACCGCTCCCCTCGCCGGAACGCGGTGTCCCCCGTCCTCCTTGGTACCGCACGATGTATGGCCTCACTGCGGTGCTTGTGGTGGCCATGACCTTGGCGGTGGGGTGGCGACTCACGGAAATCGACGTGAGAGGCCTTGTGCGCAACACTTCCAAGTCCATGCGCATTTGGCGTGGTTTGAGCAACCCCGATTTCAGTTACCTGTTTCAACCTGATCCCCGCATCAAGCTCTCGTTCATTGACGGCTTGATTCAGTCTTTGTACATGGCCCTTATGGCCACGGTGACGGGGATTGTCGTGGCTTTCCCCTTGAGCTTCATGGGGGCCCGGAACATCGCCGCGCGCAACCCGGTGGGCTGGGCCTTGTACGGCCTTGTGCGCGGGTTCTTCAACGTTTTTCGGGCCGTAGAGTCTACCTACTGGGCGGCGATCTTCGCTATTTGGGTGGGGTTTGGGCCGTTTGCTGGGAGTCTCGCCCTCTTCATCCACACCATCGCCGCGCTGGGCAAGCTTTTCTCCGAACAAGTGGAGCACATCGACCCCGGTCCGGTGGAAGCAGTCACCGCCACGGGCGCAAACCTCATCCAGGTTGTGCGGTATGCCGTAGTGCCTCAAGTCCTTCCCCAATTTCTGGCTTTCTCGTTGTACCGCTGGGACATCAACCTCCGTATGGCCACGGTGATCGCCCTCGTGGGTGGGGGGGGAATCGGGCGCCTTTTGTTCGAGTACAAGGATGACCTGCAGTGGTCGCTTGTGGGCGGGGTGATCATCCTGTTCATGGTCACCGTGTGGCTCATGGACTACGTCTCCGGTTGGGTCCGGGAAAGAATTGTCTGAGCCATGAACATTTTGCCCGCTTTACAGGAGGCATTAGTCCGTTGGGTCAAGAGTCTACGGGTTCGGGTGCTGCCCGCGCTGCTTGACCTGGGAACGCTGGGCTACCTTTGGGCCGCAGTCTCTGCGAGCTACAGCTATTTCCGGTTTGGCCGCATCCAGTACTCTTTCTTTCCCTGGACGACCATGTTCTTTGTCATCGTGCCCGTGGCCGCTCTGTGGTCCGCCTGGGACCAAACCGTGGGCTTAAAGGTCGTGAACCACGAGCTCAAAGAGGGTGCAACCTCCCAGCGGCTGCTCTATGCCCTGGCTTGGCCCCTTTTCCCTTTGGCGGCGGTGACCGCGCTTTTCGATCCCAAAGGGCGCTCGCCCGCCGAGCTCCTCTCCGGTCTTACCCTCTCCGAGGTCGCTCTCGTCGTTTACCGCCCGTGGCACCGTACTGTAACGGGATGGTTGACGTTGCTCGTCGCGCTGGGCACATTGGGCGTGGCTGTGGGCGCGACGCGGATTGAGCCCTCTCGGCTGATCACAGGCTTTGAAAAAACGGTCAAGTTCTGGCGGGCCATCGCTTCGCCCCGCTGGGATCTTCTGGGTCTGGGTCTGAAGCTTCTTGGTGAAACTCTGTTCATGGCCATTATGGCTACGGCGTTTGCTGTGCCGTTTGCGGTTATTCTTTCTTTTTTGGCCGCGCGCAATCTTATGCGCGGCCGTATCGCCCGCCCCATCTACACTGTGCTCCGCATGATTGGAAGCTTCACGCGCTCCGTGGACGCCATCATCTGGGCCATCATCTTTGCCGTCTGGGTGGGTACCGGCTCCTTTGCGGGGGTTCTCGCTCTGCTCGTCCACTCCATTGTAGATCTGATGAAGCTTTACGCGGAACAGCTTGAGGCCATTGATCCAGGCCCGGTGGAGGCTCTGACGGCCACCGGCGCAAACCGCCTTCAGGTCATCCGTTACGCCATCGTCCCCCAGATCATCAACCCCTACATCTCCTTCACCATCTACCGCTGGGACATCAATGTGCGTATGGCCACAGTGGTGGGCATGGTGGGAGGCGGCGGGATCGGTTTTCGTCTCATCCAGTATCTGCGGGGCTGGGCCTTCCAGGAGGCCACCGTGTTGACCCTGCTCATCATCCTCATGGTTTGGCTTTTAGACTGGGCTTCTGCACGGCTCCGGGAGAAACTCGCTTAGATTATGAGCTTCGCTCTGGCATTAGGCGGCGGGGGAGCACGAGGCTTTGCCCACTTGGGTTTTCTGCTGGAGCTTGAGGAGCACGGACTGCGGCCGCAGGCTGTGGCGGGGACCTCTATGGGCGCCCTCGTGGGCGGTTTTTACTGTGCTGGCCAAGACCTGGCCCGGATTAGTCAAATCATCGCTCACCTTGACCTCCCCTCCTTCTTCGGACTCCCCAAAACCTATCGCACGCTGGTGGAACAAGCCGTGGCCGCAAGCTTCCTGGAGAAACTACGGGGTAGGCCCTGGTGGGAGACAGCCGCGCCACGGAACAGCCGCTTCCTGGCGTTCCTGCGCCTGTTCACCAAGGGACAGCGCTTCGAGGAGCTCTCCCCGCCGTTCACTGCCGTGGCCTGCGACCTTTTGAGTGGGGAAGAGGTGCGCATAAACGTTGGCCCCGCTTATTTGGGGATTGGCGCGAGCGCCGCCCTACCCGGACTCTTGGGGCCCATCCGCTGGCGCGAGCGTTGGCTCATCGACGGGGGCGTGGTCAACAATGTTCCCGTCACCGTAGTGACGAGCAAAGCGGAGCGGGTCGTGGCTGTGGACGTGACCGTACCTTTGGGAGCGGAGCCCACCACACTGGTGGATGTGGCCCTGCGCGCTTATGACATCACCGCGCAAACCTTGCGGGAGCTCCAGATCTCTTTGGCTCGCGAGCGCTTGGGCGAACGCCTGATCCTGGTGAAGCCCGAGCTTTCCTCCATCGGCCTCCTGGACTTCCACCGCCTTCCGGAGGCGGTGGAGGCCGGCCGAGAGGCAGCCAAAGCGGTGATCTCGGAGCTACTGAGCTAAACCAAGCTCCTCCCAAGGAAGCTCCCGGTCTTCGTCCGCTCTGGGCACCACGTGCAAGAAGAACTCGCGGTTGCCCTTGGGGCCCAGAAGGGGACTGGCGATTGCTCCCCTCACCGACCAAGCCAGCTCCTCGCGGATGAACTGGACAAGTCTTTCCAAGACCTCTCGATGTACCTTGGGATCTCGCACCACGCCTCTGCGCACGAGCACCCGTCCGGCCTCGAACTGGGGCTTCACCAGGGGCAGCACATCTCCTGCATCCCGTACGAGGCCCACCAGCCTCGGCAGGATCAGCCGCAGCGAGATGAAGGACACGTCGACCGTCACCAGGTCCACGGGCTCCCCGATGTCCTCAAAGCAAAGGAAGCGGGCGTTCAGGCCCTCTTTGACCAGTACGCGTGGATCGTTCCGCAGTTTCCAATGCAATTGGCCGTGCCCCACCTCCACGGCGTACACCTTGGTTGCGCCGTGCTGAAGAAGGCAGTCCGTGAACCCGCCGGTGGAGGCACCGATGTCTAAACAGATTTTTCCGCTTGGATTAAGGTGAAAAGCGCCAAGAGCGGCCTCCAGCTTCTCCCCGCCGCGGGAAACATACTTGGGCGGGCTGAGAAGCTCTAGAAGGGCGGAGCGCTCGATGCGTACTCCAGGTTTATCCACCAAAACGCCGTTCACCCGCACCTGCCCCGCCAAAATCAGGACCTGGGCTTTGGCGCGGGAGGGAGCAAGCCCTTTTTCCACAAGGAGGACGTCGAGGCGGGTTTTTCCCTCCCTCATCGCTGCGCCCGAGCCAAAGCGGCGTTGTACAGGGTCAGTCCTTCAGCAAGGATAGCACAGGCCCGGCGCAGATCCTCCATCTTGAGCACGTAAGCCCCGCGCACCTCGTCATGGCCCTTACCAAGGGTGGCGTAGAAACCCGCACCTGGTGCAAACATCACTGTCTCCTTTCCCGGGAAGTCCGTGAGCATCCAGCGCACGAAGTCTTCGCTATCCTGGACTGGAAGGCCGAACATTACGTAAAAGGCACCCTCGGGTTTGCGGAACGTGACCCCTGGGATCTTCGCCAGCTCTTCGCAGAACGCATCCCGACGTATTCGGTATTCCTGAATCATGTGGGCTATGGTTTCGTTGTGGTGAGGGTCGGCTATGAATGCAGCGAAGCCTAGCTGCTCGAGGGTGGGGGCGGAGAGGCGAATGGTGGCGCATTTCTGCGCGGCAGCCATGACCTCTTTGTTGCGAGAAATCAACATGCCCACCCGGGCTCCACAGGCTGAAACCCTTTTCGATATGGAGTCCACCACAATGACCCGATCGGCAACTTCAGGATAGGAGAGGATGCTCTTGTGCTGTCCCTCGTAGACGAACTCCCGATATACCTCGTCCACGATGAGAAAGAGGTCGTGCTTGAGGGCCAAGTCCACCAGCATATCCAGCTCGTCCTCGGTGTAGACTGCGCCCGTGGGATTAGCCGGATTAGAACAGAGGAAGGCTTTGGTACGGGGGGTCAGACATGCCTCCAGCTCCTGGCGGGGCGGAAGATGAAATCCCTCGGAACGATCGGTGGTCACCGGGATGATCTCCACGTTGGCCAAGCGGGCGTAGCCCAGGTAGTTGGGATAAAACGGTTCTGGAAGGAGAACTTGATCGCCGGGATCGCAAACCACCACCAGGGAAAAGGTGATGGCCTCCGAACCACCGATGGTGATGAGGATCTCTTGAGGAGCGAGATCGAACCCAAGCTCGGCGTAGTAGACCTGAACCGCATGAATGGCCTCGGGCAGACCTGGTGAGGGTGCATAATCCAGAACTTCAATTTTGGCTTCCCGGATTCCCCGCAAGAACGCCGCGGGGGTGGGAATATCGGGCTGCCCAATGTTCAGGTGGTAGACTTTCTTGCCCTTGCGCTTGGCCTCCACAGCGAGGGAGTACAAGCGGCGGATGGGTGAAGCAGGGGCCGCCAAACTGCGCGCGGAAATATTAGGCATAGGAAAAAACCCACACCTCCTTGGCCTTCGGAAGGCTCCCTTCGGTCAATTCCGCTTCTCCTTTAATTTCCCGGACCTCGAGGTCCACCGCCTCTAAGAAGTCCCGCACCGGTCGAATGGGCCAATCCTTGATCACTTCCGTGCGGTAGTGCATGGGAATCACCACCTTGAGGTTAGGCAAAGCGTGCACGACCTCCTTGGCCTCCTTGGGACCAATGGTATAAAAGCCCCCGACCGGGATCATCACTACCTGTACGTCCTCCAGGGGTTTAAGCTGCTCCGCGGTCAGGGTATGTCCCAGGTCTCCAAGATGAGCTAACACCACGTGGTCCACCACGAGCCGAAACAGCACGTTCTTTCCCCGGTCCCTCCCACCTTTTTGGTCGTGAAAGGAGGCGATTCCCCGCAGGGACACGCCTCGGATGTTCCACTCCCCCACGCCGCGTACCACTTCTGGGTTCCCTTGGACTCTGGCCACGGCGCTGTGGTCGAAGTGCTCGTGGGAGATGGTCAAAATATGAGCGGGTCCCACCGGCGCCTTGTACGGGACACTTTCATCGTACGGATCGGTGATGATCACCGTGCCATCGGCGGCAGTGATACGGAAGCACGCGTGTCCATACCACAGGATTTTCACTGTCGTCACCTCCTCGCCGGATCTTTACGCTCTACTGTATCCGAAAAATCAGGCGTTTGGCAAGCGGCGGAGGGCCTGCCGGAGGAGCAGGTCCACGAGGTCATCGTAGGCGAGTCCGGCCGCAGCGGCAGCCCGCGGAAACAGGGAGAGCTCGGTCATCCCCGGCAGAGTGTTGACCTCCAGGAGATAAGGCGTGCCGCTGGGGTCTAACCTCATGTCCACCCGGGCGAAATCACGACAACCCAGGAGGAGGTAGGCCTGGAGGGCCATCTCCTTAGCCCTTTCCTCTTCTGCGGGGAGAAGCGGGGCTGGGCACAAAACCTCACATTCACCTGGGGTATATTTGGCAATCCAGTCAAAAAACGTCCGTTTAGGCCGTAGTTCTAGGAGGGGCAAAACTTCTGGCCCTTGGCCCTTGTCCAGGATGGCCGCGGTTATTTCCCGGCCAGGGATGTATTTTTCCGCGAAGAACTCCGCATAGTTTTTGGCCATTTCTTCGAGGTTTTCGCTCAGCGTAGCTTCGTCCTGGACAATCTTTACCCCTACGCTCGAGCCCTCCCGACGCGGTTTCAACACTACCGGAAGGCCTAACCCCTTTTCGACGTGCTCGGCAAATCCTCCCAGGTCTCCGCCCGGATAGACCAACCAAGGTGGGGTGGGCAGGTTTTTCCCGTAAAAGGCCTTCTTGGCCTCCACTTTGTCCATGGCTAAGGCCGAGGCCAGTGGGCCAGAACCTACATAGGCTTTGCCCATGAGCTCAAGCAAAAGCTGTACAGTCCCATCTTCGCCGGGACCACCGTGCAGGATGTTGAACACCACTTGGTAGGGTTTTAAACGTTGGGGGAGGCCGTCGAAGGAGTCGATCTCCAGAAGCTCCACATCCCAACCTTTGCGCCGTAAGGCGGCAAACACTCCTCGTCCAGAGCGCTGGGAAACCTCACGTTCCGCAGAAGTTCCACCACAAAGGACTGCAACCTTCATGTCCTTCATGTTCCTGTTGGGTGAGAGAAGAGATCAACCCCCGCTGTCCCCCGGGGCCTTGACAGAAGGTCTGCATCGTCGTAAATTTAAGATTCCCGGACGGAAGTCCGGCTTTTCATACACCAAAGGCTTGCCGCAACCCTTCCCGGTAACTCCGCACGAACTCGGCCACGAAGGCGTCCGCAGGATGGTCCTGGAGCTCTGTGGGGCTTCCCACCTGCAAGAACTTTCCGGCACACATCACCGCCACCCTGTCCCCCAAAATGAACGCCTCGGCCAGATCATGGGTCACATAGACGGTGGTCGTGCCCAGCTCGGCGTGCAGCCGGCGGATCTCCTCCCGGGCTTTGGCTCGGGCAGGGGGGTCCAGGTGGGCCAGGGGTTCGTCCAAAAGAAAAACTTTGGGCGACAAAACTGTAGCCCGCCCGAGAGCTACTTTCTGCTTTTCTCCTTCGGAAAGCTCCCGCGGCTTGCGGGGGAACCACGCGGGCTGTATTCCCAGCCTCTGCACCACTCTCTGTACGCGCTCCTGAATCCTCCTGGTCCTCTCTCCCTGAAGCCGCAAAGGGAAAGACAGGTTGGACCAGCGTTCGGGGTGATACACCTCGAGGTGAGGGTAAAGCGCGTAGTCCTGGCCCTGGAACACCATGCGCACGCCGCGCTCCCGGGGTGACATCCCCCTCACGCTCACCCCATCGAACCGGATCTCGCCCTGATCGGGATGAATTAAGCCTGCCAGGAGGCGGAGGAGAGTGGTTTTGCCGCATCCCGTGGGGCCAACCACCACGAAGAACTCGCGGTTACAAATGCGTGCGGTAAGACCATCCACAGCAACCGTGGTGCCGAAGCGTTTGGTAACGCCTTGGAGAACGATTTCTGGCATCCTCTCACCTTTCCCAGGGCCAGAACTTCCTTCTTCTGCGCGGGCTCGCGCCTTGGATTTCCCCGGCCAGACGGGCCTGGCGCACGGCCTCTTCCCAAGTACCGCGCGCCCGAGCTTTGGCCTCCCAAAGCTCCGCAAACTTCCGCACCGCTGCTTCTGCATCCCGCCGGGAAACACCGCGTCCCCCGCGACTCAACGAGCGCAAAACCTCAGAGAGCGCAGCCACATCGGGACGAATGTGCACCTCCTCCCCCTCGGCCACCAGCACGTACCGGGTGGCCTCGGCAATGAGGCCGAAGGCCGCCTGGTCCACCAAGCCGATGGGGAGCACCTCCTCCACGAATTCTCGGTCAGTCTCGAGAAATTCCCGCCTAAGCGTCTCCCGCCAGCCCATCATCCCCCCTTAAAAGCTGTTCCATTTCCGCCAACGCCTTTCGCAAGTAATCCTCAGAGATTACTCCCAGCGGGGTTGGCGTCTCCACCGCGCGCATGGGTACCGTCAATTTCTCTAAGGAAAACCCTTCCCGCACTTTGAACGCGTATTTTTGCCGGAGGATAGCCGCCCCGAGGGCCATGAGTTCCTCTTTGCTTTTCTCTATGCCCAACACCCCCAGCGCGGTCTGGATTGTTTCCCAATCGTAGAGATTGCGGCCAAAGAAGCAAATCACCGCGGAGGACAAGACTTGCCGGCGAGCTTCTTCCGCGAAAAGCCGGCACGCCAGCTCCTCCGGCGGAGGATTTTGCCCAGCCCGAAGACAATCTTGGTCCAAGGCATAACCTGCCGAGTCAAGATGGGAGTGACGGCTTCCGGAAAGATAGGTGAGGAGCGCTCCCGGTCCCGTGTGGTAACCCGGCATCTCGTTTCCTCCGAAATGGAGGGCAAACTCCTGGCCCCCGTATTTTTCGGATGCAGCCCGAACCCCCTGGCCCAAAGTCCAGTAGAGCTCTCCCTTTCGATCGGCAATGCGCCTGATCATCTCCAGATAGGCCTGGGTGTCACCCCAGCTGGGTTTGACCCCCACCGTATCTTGTTCAGTAATCAGGCCCCGCGCAAAAGCCTCAGTGGCCCAGGCTAAGACCACGCCGGTGGTGATCGCGTCTAGCCCCCATACCTCCGCGCTATCGATGAGCTTCAGAACTCCCTCGGGGCTTTCCATCCCTAACATGCTGCCCAGAGCGTAGAGCGGCTCATGGTCGTAGGAGACGAACGTGGTCTTGTAGAAATAGGGCTCTACTGGATGGGGTTCGCGTAGGATCGCAAGGTGGATACAGGCCACAGGACAGGCGGAACACGCTAGCCTCCGTCCCAGGAAACCTTCGGCCAGCCGTTCGCCGGAGAACGCGGGTTCCTCGTTGTATCGAGTGGCCGAAAGGTTGCGCACCGGAAGGGCACCGATTTGGTTCAAGGGCCGGATGTTTTGGGCGGTGCCCAGGTCATGGTACTTGCGCATGTGATCGGACCGGGTGGCTCGTTCCCAAAGTTCCCGGTAGAGCTTTTGGTAGCGGGGAGGATCGGGGATGGGGATGGTTCCTGTGCCGGAGATGACCAGGGCCTTGAGGTTTTTGCTGCCGAACACCGCGCCTAGGCCCAGGCGGCCGAAGTGACGGTAGGTCTCGGCAATGACGTTAGCATAGGTGACGAGCCGCTCTCCGGCCCGGCCGATGCGCAGGATCGTGCGCGCTCCCGAACCCGGCTCGATCTCCCGCAGCACACGCCCTGCCGTAAGGGAGGAGGAAAGGCCCCACAGAGCGCGGGCATCCCGGAATTGCACTCTCCCCCGGTGCACGGTGAGGTACACAGGAACATCGCTTTTCCCTTGGATCGCGAGAGCACCAAACCCCGCCAGGCGTAGGGCCAAGGCCACCCTCCCGCCGCAATGGGATTCCCCGAGGTTCCCGGTGTGGGGAGACTTGAACATGGCCACCGCTTTGGACGCCAAGGGAAATAAAGGATTCAGAGGCCCTACAGCCAGGATGATGGGGTTCTCCGGCCCCAAGGGATCAGCGTCCTTAGGGCAAAGCTCGTACAAAAGTTCTATGGCCACGCCGGCCCCGCCCAAACCTTTCTCGAAAAGATTGGGTCGCTCCTCCACCCATGTGCGTTTTTTGGTGAGGTCGATGCGCAAAACCCGAGTGAGCGCTTTATCCACCGCCCACCTCCTCCAGGGCGATCACCCCATGGGGGCAGAACGAGGCGCAAAGCCCGCAATGCACACAGATCACGGGCTTGTTGTTGTCCTCGTCCCAGTGGACGGCGCCGAACGGACAAGAAAGGACGCAGGTGCGGCAGCCAATGCAGCGTTCGGGATGCACCCGCACGCCTACCGTGGCCTTGGTGATGGCGCCCACGGGGCAGGAGGCGGCACAGGGCGGATCCGGGCAGGCCCGGCACACGATTACCACAAAGCCGTGTTCCACCCCGCCCACGGAGCGCACGGCAATGGCGGAGCGGGCCAGGCCTCCTTCGCCGAACCGCCGGGAACAGGCCAGGGCGCAGAGGAGGCAGTCCACACACCGGCCGGGGTCCACCACGGCCAGGCGCTTAGGCACGGCCCACCCCCTGGGCCACGCGTGCGGCCACGGCCCGGCCCAAAGCACGGCCACGGCGCAAATCCTCCGGGGTGGGAGCTCCCGCGAACTCTAGGCTTTCCACCAGCTCCCAGCCGAGCTCGCGCGCCCGCTCCTCCAGCTTGGCCCTGGCTCCTCCGCGCCAGCCGTACGAGCCGAAGAGCCCCACCACGCGGTTCCGCAGCCTCTTGCGCTCCAGGAGGCGCAGGAGCTGCTCCACAGGAGGGAAGACGCCCGTGTCGTAGGTGGGGCTTCCCAGGATCAGCCCCTGGTAGCGCCAGGCTTCCTGGATGAGGAAGCTCACGTGGGTTCGGCTGGTGTCGAGAGCGCTCACGGGAAGGCCAGCTTCCCGCACGCCCTGGGCCACGGCCTCCGCCATCCTTCGGGTCTCCCCGTACATGGAGCCGAAGATGAGGGCCACCCCGGGCTGGCCCTCGTTTCTAGCCCAGCGTGCGTAAAGCTCCACGATCCGCAGAGGGTCCTTCCGCCAAATGAGCCCGTGGGCCGGGGCAATCACCTCGATGGCCAGCCCTTTAAGCTTCTCGATGGCCCTGAGTACCGCCTGGCTATGCATCCCCACGATGTTGGAGAAATAGCGAAGGGCCTCGTCCTCGTAGAGGTGGAAATCCACGGCGTCCGCGAAGATGGTGCCCTCCACAGCGCGAAAGCCTCCGAACGCGTCACAAGGGAAAAGGGCTTTCTCTGTGGCCTCGTAGGTGGCCATGGTCTCAGGCCAGTGCACAAAGGGAATGTGGTAGAAGACCAAGGTTTTCCCGCCCAAGTCCA
>CALKCH010000028.1 GCA_938083225.1 Candidatus Bipolaricaulota bacterium | reverse complement strand
AGCTGGATCGCCAACGGCATCATTTGGGCCGCGGATAACGGTGCCCACGTGATCAACATGAGCTTGGGAGGGAGCTCCACATCCAGCACGTTGGAGTCCGCGGTGAAATACGCGTATGGGAAGGGCGTAGTGCTGGTGGCTGCTGCGGGAAACGACAACACCAGTAGCCCCTCGTACCCCGCGTACTATCCGGAGTGCATCGCTGTGGCCGCCACCGATCCGAACGACGTCAAGGCGAGCTTCTCCAACTACGGAGAGTGGGTGGACACCGCCGCACCGGGGGTGAACATCTATTCGACGCTCCCCAACCACAACAACCGCATTCGCGTGAAGAACTACGGGTACCTGAGCGGGACCTCCATGGCCACGCCCCATGTGGCGGGCGCGGCGGCACTCCTTAAGGCGCGCTACCCCAGCCTGACCAACGCGGAGATCGCGTCCAAGCTGATTTCCACGGGCGACCCCACCACGGGATTCACCACGAACATCCTGCGCCTCAACGTGTACAAAGCCGTGCAGTAAAAAGCATCTTCCCCGCCGAATCTCCGTTTTACATGGGGCCTAAGATGGCCCCTTTTCTTTTGCGCCACAGAGCTGACCGAAAGGCCGTCGTCCCCGACATGCCAACGCCATAGGGGAACTTCGTCATGGCACCTTCCCCGTGAACGCTGACCTAAAGCGCCAAGCGCCAAAGACTCAAGGTGAAAAGCGCGGCCAGGGAGGAAACCAGGGTGAGGGAAGCCATCTCTTCCACATGAAACCCGTAGCGCTGTGAAAGAACGATCATGTTCACCGCGAGAGGCGTTCCGTTCATGAGCACGAGCACTGTGGCTTGCAGAGGCGAAAGGCCCAGGAGACGGGCGCAGAGGAAGCTCAAGCCGGGAAGCACGGCCAGCCGAAGGAGGCTGAGCGCGAATGCCTGGCGCAAGGCCCTGTAGGGTCGGCCATAGAGGAAGACGCCCAGGGCGAACAGGGCCAGGGGAGCCATGGTCCCGCTGAGATAGCGCAGGATTTGCACAAGGAAGAGGGGGAGTGCCACCTGCCCTAGGCCCAGCGTCAAGCCCAGAACGATGGCCAAAATCAGGGGATTGCGTCCAAGCCTTCGCAGGGTGCGGAGCAGCGCCCGGGAAACGCCCTCCCCTGCCGCCGGGTACAGCTCAAGCAGGGTGAGCACAAAGGCCACACCAAAGGGCGCCAGGAGTCCGACGGCCAGGGCCGCAAGCCTCGTCGCCTCCTCCCCACCCACCACGTACTCGATGAAGGGGAGGCCGAAGAACGCCAGGCTCCCAAAGACCGCGCTCACGGAAAGGAGGTAAAAACGCTCGCGGGAAAGTCCCAATCCTCGGAGAAGGACTAGGAGAAGCACGAGAAGAACGAGGGGAGCGCTGCCCGCGGCCATGAACCTCAAGACGTCCCGGGAATAGGTAGCTTGGGCGAGCTCCAAAAGGAGGAAAGCGGGGAGGGCAAAATAGTACACCAAAGCGTTCAAGACGCGTTCATCTCCAGCGCGCAGAAGGCCAATCCAGCGAGCCAGATACCCAAGCCCAGCGAGGACAAAAACCACGGCCGCTGCTCCCAACACATTGACCATGGGCAAGCTCCGAGTTTACCGCTGGGGAAAAAGCCCGCCTTGCACAAAGGCCCGGTCACTTCTTCCTTGCCTGGGAAACAGGACAGAATATCCCCGCAGCAATGTGAAAGGGGATCACGCAACTCCGCAACCGCGCTCATCGGGTGGCAGGAGCTTCCTAGGCAGGGCCTCCTAGCTTTTATCGATTCCGAGTTCCGCACCGTGGTTCTGCGTCCCAACACGGGAAAAAATTTAGCGGATCAGTCTCAGACCCCCCTGGGATACGGCAGCCCCTATCCTCCCAGCGTGGTTGGCGAGGCTCCCTAGCGCCATTTGGCGCAAGGGCGCGTGGTCTCAGAAAGCGAAGCCGATTTGAAGGGCCTCCACGTTTTCTTGGGCGGAGCGGCCGGAGCTCGCCGCGCGCAGGATGGACTCAAACGGAAAAAACCCGAGCTTGGCGAGAAATCCCAGGGCGGCCACAGGAGCCAGGCGGCCGGGATCACCGGGCCGGCCCTTGGTGCTCCGCGCCACAAACGGGCGCACCTCCACCCTCACGCTCTCCGCTACCCTGGGCTTGGGCACCGAGGAGTCCAACACCAAAAGTCCCGAAGAGGAAAGGCCAGAAAGGGCTTCGGCGAGGGCTTTGGCGTGCAGAACCACAGCCACATCGGCTCTCGAGAAGTACGGGCAGAGAATGGGTTCCTCGGAGATCGCGAGCTCCGCGTGCACCGGCGTGCCCATGACCTCGGCGCCGTAGGCGTAGCGCAGGGCTACCTCTCTGCCCTCCTCGGCCAGAGCCTGGGCCAAAAGCCTTCCCGAGAAAACAATGCCTTGCCCGCCGATTCCCGACAACCGCAGGCGCAGTTCAGCCATGTTCGGCCTTTCCTAGGGTTTGGAGCAAGCCGGGTCGGTTGCGCTCCACGTAATCGCCCACGGCGATCTCTTCTGGCCCTGCTTGGCCTACGGGTTTGCTGTGCTTTTGGAACCAGCGTAGGGCTTCCGCGGGAGCCATGGATAGCCTTCCCGCCACCCGGGCCGGGCACTGGCTTACCACCTCCACGAACCGGAATCCGTCAAGCGCCAAGGCTTTGAGGAGGGATTTTTCCAGCTGGGCCAGGTGAGCGGTGGTCCAGCGGGCCACGTAGTTGGCCCCAGCCGCCGCCACCACCCCGGCCACATCCATGGGATACTCCGGGTTTCCGTACGGAGTGGTGGGAGTGGGAAGATTCTGGGGCGTGGTGGGTCCCACCTGTCCACCGGTCATGGCGTACACAAAGTTGTTGACCATGATCACGAGCAGGTCTGCGTTGCGGCGGGCAGCGTGGAGGAGGTGATTTCCCCCGATCCCGGCGAGGTCGCCGTCGCCGCCGATCACCATCACATGGAGCTCCGGGCGGCGAAGCTTGATCCCTAAAGCGGTGGGAATGGCCCGGCCGTGGGCCACATGCAGACTATCCGCACGAAAATGAGGGCTGGGAATCCAGGCGGCACAGCCGATCCCCGTCACGAACACACTTTTTTGAAAGTCTAGGCCAGCTTTGATCAGAGCACGGAGGAGAGCTCCGGCCACAAGGCCATTTCCGCATCCCGGGCAAAACGCCGTGGGCAAGGCTTCGGCCCGCAATAGCTTGTGAAGGGGATGGGCACTCATCCCCGCACCTCCAGAATTTTTTGCGCCAGTTCCTCGGGATAAATGGGAAGGCCACCGCCGATTTTGCTGAACCCCACCACCGGGCAGCGGCCGGCCGCAATGCGCTCCACATCCCAGAGAAGTTGGCCCAAGCTGAGCTCGGGAACGAGGATAGCTTTAGCGCGCTCAGCCAGCGCGGCGATGGGCTCCTCCGCAAGGGGCCAGAGAGTTTTCAACACGACCACGGCCACTTGCACCTTTCCCCCAAGGAGCTTCTTTGCCGCGAGGGCACTGCGGGCTACAGAACCATAGGCCACCACGCCCACTTCGGCTCCCTCCACATCCACGGCCTCGTAGCGGAAAAGGTTTTCCCGATTGAGCCAGATTTTGTTCCACAGGCGCTCCACGAGTTCCCGGTGCGTTTTAGGATCGGAGGTGCGGCGGAAACCCCAGGGATCGTGGGTCGAACCTGTCACCAAAAGCGCATGGCCTTCGCCCAGGCGGGGCATGGGCGGGGGAATCTTGGGATCGGGGGAGCCGAAGGCGGGCTCATGGTCCTGGGGCCGGCGGCGCTCCACCCGTTCCACATCCGTAGGAACCTGCACCGTTTCCCAGGTGTGGGCCAGAAGCTCATCGGAGAGGAGGACCACGGGGGTGCGCAGCCTTTCCGCAGTGTTCACGGCGAACACCGTGAGCTCAAAACAATCTTGTACAGAGGCGGGAGCGAACACGGGGAGGATTTGATCGCCATGGCGCCCCCAGCGAGCCTGGAGGAGGTCGCCCTGGGCAGCTTTGGAGGCCTGGCCTGTTCCGGGGCCGGCCCGCATCACGTCCACCACCAGAAGAGGCGTTTCCGTCATCACCGCAATGCCCAGGCCCTCCTGCATGAGGGAAAAACCTGGGCCGCTTGTGGCCGTGATGGGTTTGGCATCGGCCCAGGAGGCGCCGAGGAGAAGAAAAATTGCGGCAATTTCGTCCTCAGCCTGCAAAAAGATCCCGCCCCGCCTGGGAAGCTCTCGGGCCATGTGTTCCATGATCTCCGAGGAAGGGGTGATGGGATAGCCGGCGTAGAAATCAATGCCAGCGGCCAAGGCACCTTCAGCCACTGCGACGTTGCCCGACCAAAATTTTCGCTCTTTAGGGTTCATCAAAGAGACCGATCGTTCTTCGCTCTGGCACGCTGTTTTCCGGCAAAACCAGCGGCTCGAGTTCGGCTTCCGGGCCAAGGGGAACACCGGGAAGCCGATCCACATTTTCCCGACAAAAGTCGGTGAACGGGCAGTACTTGCACTGGTCGAATTCCCAGTTGGATTTGTCTGGAAGAGGTGGAAGTTCCCCGCGCACGAAAATGAGCTCTTTCAGGTCTTGGAATTCAGAGAGGACCCGGTTTACTTCGGGGCTATCCAGTTCCACCGGGAACTCCCGCAGCTCCTGAGTGGCTTTGTTCTCGGCAAGGATGATCCCTTGAGGGATCTGGAAGTAATGGAGGTACAGCTGGAGCTGGAGATAATGGTCGCGCCGGGGAGCAATGGCCATTTGCTCGAAGTTGTAGGGGTGGACGGTTTTGATTTCCACCACGTAGTTTTTGCCGTGGAGGGAGATGACCGCGTCCGCCCGGCCGTGGAAAAGAGCACCAGGCGGGATGGGAACTTCCGCGGCCACCACGATTCCCAAGCCGTACATGGCCTGGACGATGCGGCGGTGAGCATCTTCCCCCACCGCGAGCTTACGGGCGGTTTGGCCATCCAGGGGCGGACGAGGAAAACCTCTCACTGTGTAAAAAATCTGGCGCGGGCACTTTCCCACCTCCGAGACGTAAAAATAATCGCGCTCGCGGTGGGGTTCCTCCCTTTGGAAGTACTCCTCTAGAAGCTCGATGAGCATAGCTTTCGAGTCTACTCCTCCGAAGCCAAGTTCACAACGCCTTCTCCGTCGAGAACATCCAAAACGTCGAGTTCTGTGACCACAGCGGGGATGCCCAAAAGAGCGGTGAGACTGGGTTGGGTGCCGCCCTGATCGCCGGAGACGAGCTCTTTTACGTAGAGGCCAGCTTCGCAGGTGATCTCAAGCTCGGCCTCCGTGGGGGAAAGAAGGCGTCCCTGGGCGGAGAAAACCCGGCGCCGCCGGACCAAATCGGCGCGGCGGTGCCGCACCCGCTCCGGCGTGCGCTGCTGGATCTCGCCCACCAAGCCTTCCACAGCTTGGGAAAACGCCTCGGAAGTGACGCGCTCCGCGAAGGAGACTCTAGCCAAATAGCGCTTGGCGAATTTCCCGGCCTTCACCTTCTGCTGGAGTTCGGTCGTGGCGAGCTGGAGCTCCAAGAGCTCCACGGCTCCGTTGCTTCGGCGACGGACCTCCTCGGCGGCCCAGGCCAGATCGATTTGGCGGCGGCGGGGCTCCATCACGCTGAGAAGAAAAGGCCGGCCCCGGCCGAGCATGCGCGCGTCCGCATCCTCCCGGCCGGCCCCATGCAAGTTCCCACCCGTGCCGCCTGTGGCCTCCAAGAACACGGGAAGCACGAGCTCCTCCACCGAGGTAGCCGCGAGCTTCCCTGTACCTCCACAGACCTCGCAGCCTCTCCCCCGACAATGGGGGCACGTCCAAGTGGTTTGGGCAATGCCCCGCAGGAGCTTTCGATAACGACCGTAGAACACAACCGGGTTCACCTGGAGCTGGACCTCCCCTTTCTCGATGTCCACGAGGAATTGCACATCAGGCCGGGCGTAGTGCACGGCCGCGTCCCGGCCCTCGCGCCGCAAAAGCTCCACGAAGGCCTGACCCAGGGCGCGGTTCAGGTGGCGACGCACGGGCTCAGCCCAGGGCGAGGGAAAGCGTTCAGCCAAAAATTCCTCGGTAGCCTCAAGGCGTGGGCAAAGATGTACGCCAAAAAGAAAAGTTTGAAACTCGTAATCCCTGGCTAGCTCCCGAGCTTTTTCTGTCCAAACCGGGACGCGCTGGAAAACACCGCCGCAGACCCAGCATTTCTCCTCGGGAACATGGGAAAAACCGAGGGCCGCGCGCAACAACGCGCCACGCTCGGGATTCGCCAGTTTTCCCGGTAAACCCGCGAACCGGCGTCCCAGACAATGGTCGCAGATGGGGCCAGCAGCCAAGAGGTTTTGCGCCAAGGAAAGCGGATCCACGCGGGAATTTTCCTCTTTGCGCGGGGTTTGGGCAAAGCTATACTCCCTAAAGCCGGGGCGTGGCGCAGCCTGGAAGCGCACCTGCTTTGGGAGCAGGGGGTCGCTGGTTCAAATCCAGTCGCCCCGACCATCTTTTCTCTTTGGGGAAGGAGCGGGGATGGAGAAACTGGTGAATTTGGCGTTGAGCGTGTTGCGGGATTTGGGGGCGGAGTTCGGGGAGGTGCGGGTGGAGCGCCGGATGGACGAAGCCATCCGCACCAAAAATTTGGAAGTGGAGGTCCTTTCCCGCCGGGAGTCCGCGGGGATTGGGATCCGTGTCCTCTACAGGGGGGCCTGGGGGTTTGTGGCCACCAGCGACCTCACCGAGGCGGGCATCCGCCGCACCGCCGAACAGGCCTTGAGCATCGCCAAAGCCACGGCCAGCCTCCTGCGGGAGCCGGTGCAGCTAACGCCGGAGCCGGTCCATCGGGCAACCTACGTGACGCCGGCGAACAAGGACCCGCTTTCCGTGCCCATTCAGGACAAACTCGCCCTCCTCTTTTCGGCAGCCCAGCAGATCCTCCAGGTGCAGGGCATAGCTATGGCCAAGGGCAGCCTCTCCGCCTGGCGCATAGAGAAATGGTTCGGAAACACTGAGGGAAGCGAAATCCACCAGGTGATCACAAGTTGCGGGGCGGGGATCGAGGCCTACGCGGCAAAACCTGGAGAGATCCAGCGCCGAAGCTTTCCCAACTCCTTCGGTGGGGACTTCGCCAACGCCGGCTACGAGTTCATCGAGTCCCTGGGCCTTGTGGAGAACGCCGAGCGCATCGCGGAGGAGGCCGTAGCCCTACTTTCCGCGCCAGTCTGCCCCACCGGTGTATTCGACGTCATCATCGACGGCTCCCAGATGGCCCTGCAGGTGCACGAATCCTTGGGTCATCCCTCGGAGCTGGACCGCGCTTTGGGAACGGAACTTTCTTATGCTGGAGGGAGCTTCCTCACCCCTGAGAAGCTCGGGAATTTCCAGTACGGGTCAGAGCTCGTGAACATCGTGGCCGACGCCACGGCACCCAGAGGCCTGGGCACCTTCGGCTACGACGACGAGGGCGTGGAGGCCCAGCGGGTGGACCTGGTGCGGGAGGGGATCTTCGTGGGCTACCTCACCTCCCGGGAGACGGCGGGGAAGCTGGGTTGGGCGCGGAGCAGCGGCGCCGCCCGTGCCTCCGGCTGGGCCCGCATCCCCCTTGTGCGCATGACCAACATCAACCTCCTTCCGGGGAAAGGACACCTAGCGGACCTCATCGCGGACACCGAATACGGGATCTATTTTGAGACGAACAAATCCTGGTCCATCGACGACCGGCGGGTGAATTTCCAGTTCGGCACGGAGATCGCCTGGGAGATCAAGAATGGCAAAAAGGTGCGGATGCTGAAGAACGCCCTGTACACCGGGATCACACCGCAGTTTTGGGGGTCGTGTGTGGCCATCTGCGGGCCGGAGGAGTGGCGGCTGTGGGGCCTGCCCAACTGCGGCAAGGGCGAGCCGGGCCAGGTGATGCAGGTGGGGCATGGGGCTGCGCCCGCCAAATTCAAAAATGTCCAGGTGCAGGGGGCGGCATGATCCTCGTGGAGTTCTCCATCACCCCCATCGGGGCTGGCGAATCCCTCTCCGAGTACGTGGCGGAGTGCCTTAGGATCGTACGGGGAAGCGGACTTCCCTACGAGCTCACCGCCATGGGCACCATCGTGGAAGGGGAGTGGGATCAGGTGATGGCCGTGATCAAAGCCTGTCACATGGCCGTGCGGGCTAAATGCCGCCGCGTATCCACCCTGATCAAGATCGACGACCGGGAGGCCCCGCCTGGGCGCATCAAGGCCAAAGTGGAGTCCGTGCTGCGCAAGCTAGAACAGGCCTAGGATGTAGTGGGCCAAAAAATAATAGATTGGGGCTGCGGCGAGGATTCCGTCGATACGGTCCAACGTCCCTCCGTGACCGGGAAAGAGCCGGCCGGTGTCCTTTACGCCCGCGGCCCGTTTCACCAGGGATTCAAAGAGGTCGCCCAGCTGGGCGAAAGCACCAACCCCAAAGCCCATGATGAGGGCAGCCGGCCAAAAACGGCTTAAGTCCGCCAAAAACTGGGGCAGAAGAAGGCCAGCAATCCCCGCCAAAAGGAGTCCACCCACGACTCCCTCCCAGGTCTTGGCGATGGATACCCGGGGAAGCAAATGGTGGCGGCCCAAGAGGCTGCCCACAAAATAGGCGCCCGTATCGTAGCCCCAAACGATGAGGAGAAAGTGCAAAATGTGCCAGAATCCGCCCTTACGGTGGAAGATGAGGATGAATCCAAGCATGACCGGGATGTACAGCATCCCGAAGATTCCAGCAACGGAGGCTAAAAAACCTTCTTGTGTTCCTCGGCGGGAGAAGCTGTAGAACACCAAGAAGTAGGCAAAGGCGAAGGCCAAGATGAAGGCAAACTCGCCCTCCTTGGGGAGGAGAAGGAAGACAAACGCGGGGATAGCGAAGAGAAAGGCCTCCTTAGGGAGGGTCACGCCCAGGCGGGCCACCAAGGCCACGTACTCCCAACCCGCGGCCACGCCCACCACGGAAAGGAGGAGGGCCACGAGCCAGTCCCACTGGTAGTGGTCGGCCAGCCAAAAAACGAGGAGAACCGCGGGGATAGCCAGAGCCGCGGTGAGGAGCCGCAAACGCAGATCTCTCAAGAGGTCACCTTTCCGAAGTTGCGGGTGCGGCCCTGAAAATCCCGTAGAGCCAAAAGGAGCTCCTCCTCGGTGAAATCGGGCCACAGGGTGGAGGTGAAGTAGAACTCGGTGTACGCGGCCTCAAAGAGGAAGAAGTTGGACAGGCGCTGGTGGCCGCCGGTGCGAATGATGAGGTCCGGATCAGGAAGGGCTCCGCCGGGAAGAAGCTCCCGAAACTTCTCCAGGGTGAGGCCCTCCGGCTCCAGGTTTCCGCGCTTAGCTAATTCCGCGGCGCGGCGGGCGGCCGTGAGGATGTCCCAGCGGCCCCCGAAGTTGAGGGCCACGGTGAACACCAGGTTTTTCCCACCAGCAGTGCGAGCCACGGCCTGCGCCAGGGCCGCCCGCAGATCCGGGGGGAAAGGCGTGATATCGCCAAGGATTCTGAGCTCTACACCGTTTTTCTGGAGCTCCTCGGTGCGGGTGCGGGCGAACTCCTCCAAGGTGGAGAAGAGGAAATCGAGCTCAGCCTTGGGCCGGTCCCAGTTCTCCGTGGAGAAGGCGAACACTGTGAGGTAGGGGAAGAGCTTTTCCTGGGCCACGAACCGGGCGATGCGCTCTACCGTATGGGCGCCCTGGCGGTGTCCCTCGATGCGGGGTAATCCCCGGGTTTTGGCCCAGCGGCCGTTGCCGTCCATGATGATGGCCACGTGCTGAGGGAGAGGTTGAGCCCGGATCTCCTCAAGGAGTTTCTTGGATGACACTCGCTACCTCCCGCAGCACGGGATGGGGTCCCACGAGGAGGAGGAAGTCCTCCGAGGAGAGCCCTCGCAGGACCCGGGGCAAGTGGAGGGGAAGCTCCGCAGGCGTGGTGAAGAAAACCTCCTGGAAGTTCGGCCGGAGCATGTCTTTGATGCGCCCGCCTAAGCGTGCCTCAGGGTGAGTCAAAAGCAAGGTCCGACGTCCGGGCACGAAGGGAAGGCGTTCCAGGGAGGCCTGCAGGGCTGAGGCCGCCTCTTCATCCTGAGCGGCGTCGGCCACGATCCACGGCTGGGTATGGATTAGCTCGAACCTGCCGGGCAGCCGTGCCTGGGCGAGCCCGCTGCGCACCGCCTCCCGGCTCAGCGGCAAACCTCCGAAGAGTTCCGCCAGCGCGGCCAGTACCAAAGAGAGGTTCGCCGTCTGATACAGGCCCAGGAACGTGGTCTCGAACGGGCCCAAGTCCAGGGGGTCTGTGCGGGAGCGCCACACAGCCCCCTCCCAACGTAGGTCTAGGAGTTCTACGTCGGCGGGGTCTACGAGGGTTAGGGCCGCGCCGGACTCCCGGCAGGCCCGAACCAGCACCTCCAGCGCTTCCTCCTCCACGGCTGTGGTGACCAGGGGCACACCCGGCCGGGCCAGGCTGGCCGCATTCCAGATCACCTGGCCCGTGCGGCCCCCGGCTTGCAGGCAGGTGAGCAGGGAAAGCCAAGGACGCAAGAAGTTCGTGGGGTCCCAACGATGGCCGGTGCTGGCCTCGAGGATAACTAACTCCACGCGGGCCTGAGCGAAGTGGGCCAAGGCCAGGGCGGTGAGGGCTTCGTGGACTGTGGGTTTGCCCGGGCCGAACAAGAATTCCTCCCACGGCTCTAGCGTCGAGGCGAGAAGCGCGGACACAGACCAAGGAGACACTGGCTCGCCCCCTAGGCGCAGGGCTTCCCCGGGGTCCGAAAAGTCTGGGGAAGTGCACACGCCCACGCGCAATCCAGCGGCGTGGAACACAGCCTCCAGCAACAGGGCCACAGAACTTTTGCCGTGCGTTCCAGCCACCTGGACCACTGGGGGTAGGTTTTCCTCCGGATGTCCCAACCGGTCCAGGAGGAGCTGAAGCCGGCCAAAGCCGGGCGCAGGTTCCTGGCTCAATCGTTGCCAAGGATTCGCCTTCATCCCGCAAGGAAGCGCAGAAGCCGGGTGCGCCGGGCCCGCAGTTCCCGCGCCTGCGCTTCCGTTTGTTTCACCACCTCCTCGGGCGCTTTCTCCCGAAAACCAGGGTTAGCTAAGCGCGCTTCTAGCCCAGCTAGTTCCCCTTCCACCTTGTTCAAGTTCCGCTGGATCCGGGAGCGAATGGCGCTCCAATCCATTTCTCCGGGCAGGCGGAGGAAAAAGGTCACGTCGCCGGCCAGGCCCCGGGCGGCATTTTCCATGTTCTCGCGGCCTGGCGCCCAGCAGGGTTGTACCCGGGCCAACCGCGCCAGCGCCCCGCGGAGATCCCCGAGGAGCAAAGAGGCCTGGCTTCCGCTCGTGACCACCAGTTCCAGTTCTTCTGCCGGGTCCAAACCGAGCTCGGCCCGCATGGCCCGCACCTCGCGCACGAGCTCCTGAAAAACCCCAAGCACGCGTTCCGCCTCGGGGTCGCGGAGGTACTCCTCCGGTTTGGGATAGGATCCGCGCGAGACCCGCAGATCCAAGTGCTCGCCGATCTCCTCGGTGAGGAAAGGCGTGAACGGGTGCAAGAGGTGCACCACGTGGGTGAGGGCGGTGCGCAACACTAGCTGCGCGGTGCGGCGAGCTTCTGCGTCCTCTCCGTACAGCCGGACTTTGGCCATTTCCAGGTACCAGTCGCAGACCTCATCCCACACGAAGTGGTACAAGGTCTCTGCGGCCAGATGGAAAGCATAGCGCTCTAAATAATTCCGCACCGAGGCGATCACGGCCTGGAGACGCGAGAGGATCCAGCGGTCCTCCCAAGCCAAGCTCCGGCCACGCCAATTTAGCCCTGGCGGGAGATCGGCAGTGTTGGTGAGGATAAACCGGGCCATGTTCCAGACCTTGTTGAGGAAGTCGCGCATCTCGTCGAGGAGCACAGGTGAATACCGGGCAGCCCGCCCTTTTCCGGACACGTGGGCCATGGCTAGCCGCAGGGCATCAGCGCCATAGGTGGCGATGAGCTCCAGGGGGTCCACCACGTTCCCGCGGGACTTGCTCATCTTCTGCCCCCGCTCGTCCACGATGACCGGGTGGATGAACACTTCCCGGAAGGGAACCTCGTTGAGGAAATGGAGCCCCATCATGACCATGCGGGCCACCCAGAAGAAGAGGATATCGAACCCGGTGACGAGGAGATCCGTGGGATAGAAGGTCCGGAGCTCCTCCGTTTCCTCGGGCCAGCCCATGACGGAAAACGGCCAAAGCGCTGACGAGAACCAGGTGTCGAGGACGTCCTCGTCCTGGCAGAGGACTACCTCCTCTCCGTAGTGGGCGTGGGCCAGCTTCCTTGCTTCCTCTTCATCCATGGCTACGAAGATTTTCCCGTCCGGCCCGTACCAAGCGGGGATGCGATGGCCCCACCAAAGCTGCCGCGAGATGCACCAGTCGCGGATGTTCTCCAGCCACTCCAGGTACACCTTGGTCCAGCGCTCGGGGATGAACCGGATTTTTCCTTCCTGGACGACGCGGATGGCCGGTTCCGCCAGGGGTTTCATGCGCACGAACCACTGTAGGGACAGGCGCGGCTCCACCATGGTGTGGCAGCGCTCACAGTGCCCCACGGCGTGTTTGTAGGGCGTGATTTTTTCCAGAAGACCCTCGGCGCGCAGTCCCTCTACCAAAGCTTCCCGGGCCTGGAAGCGCTCCAAACCCGCGAAAGGTCCGCCGTTCGTATTGATGGTGCCGTCTTCATTGAGCACATTTACTGCTGGCAGTCCCAGCCTTTGAGCAATCTGGAAGTCCACGGGGTCGTGGGCCGGGGTGATCTTGAGGACGCCGGTGCCGAACTCCGGATCCACCTCCTCCGCGGCCACGATGGGCAGTTTCCGCCCCAGCACAGGGAGGATCGCCCTGCGCCCAATGAGGTGCTTATGGCGCCCGTCGTGAGGGTTCACAGCAAGAGCGGTGTCGCCAAGCATGGTTTCCGGCCGAGTGGTGGCCACGGTCACGTACCCCCCGTCTTCCAGGGGATACCGGACGAAGTACAGGTGTCCGGAAACCTCCTCGTGCTCGACCTCTAGGTCCGAAAGGGCTGTTTCGCAGCGGGGACACCAGTTGATCAGGTACTCGTCACGGTAGATCAAGCCCTCCCGATAGAGCTGGACAAAGGCCGTGCGCACGGCCCGCGAGAGCCCAGGGTCCAGGGTGAACCGCAGCCGCGACCAATCGCAGGAGCAGCCCAAGGCCTTGAGCTGTTCGACGATGGTGTTGCCGTATTTCTCCTTCCACTGCCAGACCCGGGCAAGAAACGCGTCTCTTCCCAGGTCTTTACGGGTTTTGCCCTCCTTGGCAAGCTCCATCTCCACCAAAACCTGGGTGGCGATGCCGGCGTGGTCCGTGCCCGGAAACCAACAGGCCTCGTACCCGTCCATGCGTTTGTAGCGGATCACGATGTCCTGGAGGGTATTGTTGAGGGCATGGCCCATGTGGAGGCTGCCGGTGACGTTGGGAGGAGGTATTACGATGGAGAAAGGTTTCTTTCCGCTTTTGGGGTTGCAGACCCAGCCAGTTTCCTCCCAACGAGAGAGGATCCTGGGCTCGACCTCGTTGGGGTTGTATCGGGAAGGAAGGGACATCTCAACCTCCCAGCCACGGGGAATCCGCCGTGGAATAACCGAGGATTTCGTCCTCCCCGAAAAAGAGGGCGATTTCCCGGGCCGCGGAGGCTAAGGAATCTGAGCCGTGGACGAGATTCATGGTTACGGAGAGCCCGAAATCTCCGCGGATCGTCCCGGGCTCAGCCTCTAGGGGGTTGGTTTTCCCCATCATTTTTCGCACCACTTCCACCGCCTTGGGCCCTTCCACCACCATGGCCACCACCGGCGCGGAGGTGACGAAGTGCACGAGCTCCGCATAAAATGCCTTTTCTCGGTGCTCGGCATAGTGCTTTTCCGCAAGCTCCCGGGAAACCCGAATCATCTTGAGTCCCACGATTTTGAGCCCTTTGTCCTCGATGCGCGAGATGATGCGGCCCACCAGCCTGCGCTGAACCGCGTCGGGTTTCAGTAGGACTAAGGTTCGCTCCATGATCCCTCCTTGAGCGTCTGACCGAATCGCAAGTTTACCCCAATGACCAAAACCCGCCGAAGTTGGCCTGGGCTGATCCTTGCGGTAGGCTTGAGCCAAGTTTGAGGGAAAAGGAGGTGGGAGTGGTTCGCAAGCTCATCACTGCGGAGTCTGTCACTGAGGGACACCCGGACAAACTTGCTGATCGCATTTCCGACGCTGTTTTGGACGCAGTTTTGGCCCAGGACCCCTTGGGTCGGGTGGCCTGTGAGACCTTCGTCATGGAGGGCCTGATCATCGTGGGCGGGGAGGTGACGAGTAAGGCCTGTTTTAACCCCGGAGAGATCGCACGCCAGGTCCTCAGGGACGTAGGCTACCTGAAACCGGAATACGGGATTTCTCCGGATTCGTGCGCTGTGGCCAATCTCATCCGCCAGCAATCGCCGGACATCGCCCAGGCTGTTCTGCGCTCCCAGGAAGCCAAGGAAGGCTCTCGGGATCCCCGGGACGCTCTCGGTGCCGGCGACCAAGGGATCATGTTCGGTTACGCCACCACCCAGACCCCGGAGCGCATGCCTTTGCCCATTGTTCTTGCGCACAAGCTCGCCAAACGCCTGGCCCAGGTGCGCAAAGACGGAAGCCTTCCGTACCTTCGACCGGACGGGAAGACCCAAGTAACCGTGGAGTACGAGAACGGTAAGCCTATCCGCGTGCACACCGTCCTTTTGGCGGCTCAGCACCCCGAGGACGTGGAGCTTGGGCAGCTCCGGGAGGACCTGAAAAACTATGTGGTGGAGCCTGTCCTGGACGGGTGGATGGATGAGGAAACCCTGGTTTTTGTGAACACCTCAGGCCGGTTTGTGATCGGCGGCCCGGCCTCGGACACAGGAATGACGGGCCGAAAAATCATCGCCGATACCTACGGCGGTCACGGCTCCCACGGTGGCGGCGCCTTTTCCGGAAAAGACCCGACCAAGGTGGACCGCTCCGCTTCCTATTACGCGCGGTACGCGGCGGTGAACATCGTGGCGGCAGGTCTGGCTGAGGAGTGCGAGGTGCAAGTGGCCTATGCCATCGGCCGGGCTAGGCCTTTGGCTCTGAACGTGGAGACGTTCGGCACGGAGAAAGTTTCTCTTGGGGCCCTGCGGCAGGCCGCGGAAGAGGTTTTCGATTTCCGTCCAGCGGCGATCATTGAGGAGCTCGATCTTCGTCGCCCTATTTACCAACCGTTCTCCTGCTACGGCCACTTCGGCCGACTGGACTTGGACGCCCCCTGGGAAAAACCCGCCAAGGTGGAAGAACTTCTGCGGGCCCTGCGGGTCCGCAGCAAGCGATGACCTTAGCCCACGACCTTTTTGGCAAATTCCCGGGCCGCCTGGAGGTCCTCCTGCGCGGGCCGGCCGCGCCCTACAAGGCCCAAGAGGAACCAGTCCCGACCCAGGCAAGAGAAACGGTCCACCACCTGGGCGCCTTTCCCTTGCAGGATCTTCTCCAGGATCGCAAGTTGGCTGGGTCTCCCCCCGTAGGTGCCGAATACGGCGGCCTTGATACCCATGGGCAGGGCCCAAGCGGAAAGAGCCCGGCGCATGGCCTGCGACGGACGCCCGCCATAGACCCCGTCGCCCACAAACACCACGTCCTCCGGGCCAACCTTCGGCAGAGCCTCCCGCCGCACGTCCACCAGGGTGGCGCCCACGGTCTCCGCCATGGCCCTCGCCACCTTCCGCGTGTTCCCCGTGAGCGATCCATACACCACGTAGATCTTCCGGGTCATGGTATGAAAATTGTACCATGCGGTTGATCGCCGATTTGCACCTCCACTCCCGTTATTCTCGGGCCACGAGCCCGGACATGGACCTTTCTGGCCTTTCTCGCTGGGCCAAGCTCAAAGGGATCGGAGTTCTGGGTACCGGCGATTTCACGCACCCGGGTTGGTTCAAGGAGCTCGCCGCGTCTCTGCGGCCAGCCGGGACCGGAGTTTACGAATACGCGGGTGCATACTTTTTGTTCACCGCGGAAGTAGCGGCGATTTGGAATTTCTCGGGGCGCCTACGCCGCGTGCACTTTTTGCTGGTGGCCCCGGGTGCAGAGGACGCTGCACGCATAAGCAAAGAGCTTGCGGCCTTCGGGAACCTGGCCGCTGATGGCCGGCCCACGTTGGGGATCAGTGGAGAAAAACTCGTGGAGGTGGTGCGTGCCGCCAGTCCCGAGGCTCTCATCATTCCCGCCCATGCCTGGACGCCCTGGTGGTCCATCTTCGGGGCAAACTCCGGTTTTGATTCGCTGGAGGAGGCGCTGGGATCCGGGCGCTCCGAAGTTTTTGCTATCGAGACCGGGCTTTCCTCCGATCCGCCCATGAACTGGCGCCTTTCCGCACTGGACGAGGTCACCCTCGTTTCCTTTTCCGATGCTCACTCACCTATAAGACTTGGCCGGGAGGCCTGCGTTTTCGAGGTTCCTGAACTCTCGTATGCAGAGTTAGCGGAGACCCTGCACATTCGGGATTCCCGAAAGTTCCTGTTCACGGTGGAGTTCTTTCCCGAGGAAGGAAAATATCACTACGACGGGCACCGTACCTGTGGCGTCGTTTTTTCACCGGAGGAGACGCGGAAGCATGGCGAGAGGTGTCCGGTGTGCGGAAAACCCCTCACGGTGGGCGTGATGCACCGGGTGGAGGAGCTGGCGGACCGGCCACCTGGAGCCCGGCCTCCGGGAGCTATTCCTTACCGGTCCCTTGTGCCCCTTCAGGAGATCATTGCCCAGGTGCTGGAACAAGATCCGGATACCCGCGGCGTTCTGACCCAATATTTGAAAGTCGTGCAGCATTTTGGTTCAGAATTTGCGGTCCTTTTGGATATCCCGGCCCCGGAAGTGGAGCGGGAGTTTCCCGGGCTTGGGCGGGCTTTGGAGAAAGTGCGGAAGGGAGATTTGCGCATCCGACCCGGCTACGACGGCGTCTATGGTGAAATCAAAATCGACCTTGGGGAGATGCCCCGGGAACTCCCTCTCTTTTAGGGCATGAAACCGTTAGAGGGCATAAGGGTATTGGACCTCTCTCGGATCCTGGCCGGGCCCCTGTGCACCATGTGGATGGCGGACCTGGGCGCGGAGGTGATCAAAGTGGAGCGGCCCGGGGTGGGCGACGAAACCCGCCGCTGGGGCCCACCCTTCGTGGCCGGCGAATCCGCGTACTTTCTGGCCGTAAACCGCGGGAAGTACGGGGTCACCTTGGACCTTGGCAGTCCCAAAGACCAGGAAATCCTCCGTCGCCTCATGGAGAGAAGCGACGTGGTGGTACACAACTTCCTGCCTCAAACCGCGGAAAAACTCGGGGTTTCTTACGAGGCCGTGCGGGAGCTCAACCCCATGGCTGTGTACCTGGCCATCCTGGGCTTTCCGCCCGGACCCTACCGGGATGAGCCGGGGTTCGATGCGCTTATTCAGGCCTTGGGTGGCCTCATGGCCATTACCGGCGAGGACGAGCGACCGGCCAAAGTGGGTGTGGCCATCGTGGATGTCCTCACCGCCTGGGCTGGCCTCGCCGGTATTTTAGGGGCCCTGCTTTTGCGGGAACGTACCGGACGGGGAACGGCGGTGGAGGCCACGCTCATCGAGAACTCCGCGGCCGCTCTGGTGAACGTGGCCCAGGCTTTTCTTCTTACCCAAAAGGAGCCCAAGCGTTTGGGTACAGCCCATCCTCACATCGTGCCCTATCAAGTGTTTCCCACTGCCGACGGTCTCCTCATGGTGGCCGTGGGGACGGATGCGCAATTCCAGGCCCTGTGCGAGGTCCTGGGCCGGCCGGAGCTTGCCAGCGATCCGCGCTTTGCCACTAACCCCGCCAGGGTGCAAAACCGCGAGCTCCTTCTTCCTCTTCTGAGCGCGATCTTGCAAGAAAAATCTCGTTCCTATTGGATTTCTGCGCTCAAAGAAGCTGGCGTGCCCGCAGGTGCAGTGAACTCCCTTTCCGACCTGTTTGGGAACGCCGGTCTTGTGGGGCGGATTCTCGTGGAGGTGGAACATCCCACGGTGGGCCGCTATCAAACTTTGGCCTGTCCGATTTCTTTGGCTTGGCCAGCGAATACTCTTCCTCCCCCGCGTCTGGGCGAGCATAACACCGAAGTATTGGCCAAGCTCGGCCTCTCACCCAGCTGAGTGTAGCGCGTATTACACAAAGCTTGGGAGAAGCCCGCGTTGACGCGTGCCCGTCCGAATGAACGGGGAGGGTGCCCCTCTTAACTAAGTAGGTTGGGAACGCTAAAATTGCCCAAAGCCTGCGGGGGAAGAAGGGAGCGGAAGGAAGGGTAGTTGGGGTTGTTTCAGCCGGTTTCCCGAGGAAGGGGCCCTATGAAACAACTTTCACTCTATGCCATTACCCTGGGAGACCTGCTGGCGTGGTTGGGAGCTTCCACGTGGTCTGACGTGGGGGGCAAACAAATCTGTGTGTTCGGCGCTTTGGTGAACTCCACGTATCCGACGGGCATTGACAATCCTGAGATCATCTTGGCCAATTCCCCAATCAGCTCGGAGATTTGAACGTTGGGGCGTGTCAGCCCACCATGATCCCTATTCCCACCGAGCCGTTCCTCAACTGGCAGTATCGGCTCACCTGGGGAAATTACGTGGTCAATGTGGATTTCGGCGACCCCTGTACGGGAACTACCTTCCGCAGGCTGCAGGTGGATGCCACCGGCATACCCTTCTGCTGCAGGATTTTCCTGGACGCGTCGTTCGCCTTCACCAAATCTGGCCCTGCAAAGATCTCCTTTACCACGAGCGACATCCCGTTCCTCTGCTGTGGATTGACCGCCAGGATCTCCGCGGAGTTCACCCCCACCGGAAAAAGGTGGAGCTTGAACCTTCCTGGCGCGGGATCTGCGGCTGCTTCACCGTCTACGGCGGCGCGAACTTCAACGCCAACGCCTTCCGTCGAATCGAGATCTACGGTTTTGCCATCACCTGCTACGCCGGCGACTTCAAGCTTCGGGCCATCACCGCCTTCAATCCCGATAAGGTCGAAGACCTCACGGACGTCACGTTCTACGAGGGTGAATGGGAGTACCTTGGGCTCACTTACACAGGACAGGGCTGCTGCGGCGGCGACCTCAAGCTCACTCTTGAGAGCTGGTTTGGCGATCAAGGGCATCTCTTTGGGTTCCAGCGTTTCAAATACAACTTTGAACTCCCCGTGACTTCGACCATTGTCCTCTTCACCAAAGCCCAGTGGAACCTGGCCAAAGCTTTACCCTTGGAGTGGTTCGACGTGAGCTGGGAGATCTCCTTCTAGCCGCGATTCGAGACAGCGAGGGACCGGGCGGGGAAACCCGCCCGGTTTTTCTTTAGGGTAGGCTTGAGGCGTGGTGGAGAAGGTCCTTTTGGGGATGTCCGGTGGGGTGGACTCCACCGTGGCCGCCCATCTTTTGCGGGAGGCTGGCTACGCGGTCCACGGCCTCACCCTCTGGCTTTGGGCGCCAAGAGAGCCCTGGGAAAACCCGTGCTGCTCGGTGGAGGCCGCGGCCCTCGCCGCCAGGGAATTGGGCATCCCCCACGAGCTCGTCCAGGCTCAAGAGGATTTTCGCAGGCTCGTGGTGGAGCCCACGCTTTCCGCGTACCGGCGGGGGATCACCCCCAACCCCTGCGCGTTCTGTAACCGCGAGGTGCGCTTCGCCCTGCTTTTGCGGGAGGCGGAGCGCCGGGGTATCCCCTGGGTGGCCACCGGACACCATGCCCGGGTCGTGCGGCAGGGGAAGGCGCGCCTTCTGCGGGGCCGTGACCCCCGAAAGGACCAAAGCTACTTCCTGTTCGCCCTCACCCAGGAGGAGCTCTCCCGGGCCCTTTTCCCTGTGGGCGACTACACCAAGGCGGAGATCAAGGCCCTGGCGGAGAAACTCGGCCTCACCGCCGCCCGGCTTCCCGAAAGCCAGGACCTGTGTTTTGCTCCGGAGGGGGTGGCGGCGCTCCTTCCCCAGACCGAGCCCGGCCCCATTTACGATGTGGATGGGAAAATTTTGGGCACGCATAAAGGTCTTCCCCACTACACGGTGGGGCAGCGCCATGGTCTGGGGCTTTCTTCGCGCCGGCCGCTTTACGTGGTGGCCCTGGATCCTGAGCGCAACGCGGTGATCGTGGGGCCGGAGGAGGCCCTGTACGCTCAAGGCCTCGTGGCCCGGGAACTCCACTGGATCCAGGGGGAACCGCCGGGCGCGCGGTTCTCCGCGGAGGTGCAGGTGCGCTACCGCGCCGCGCCCGTCCCCGCGGAGGTGGAGCTGCGGGGAGGCGAGGCCTGGGTGCGGTTCCAGCGAGCCGTGCGGGCCGTGACCCCCGGCCAAGCCGCCGTGTTCTACCGGGGCGAGGAGGTCATGGGCGGCGGGACCATCGCCCGCTCACTCGGGGATGCGTTCTGTAGCTAGGCGCGGATCCAGGGCGTCTCTTAACCCGTCACCCATGAGGTTCACTCCCAACACGAAGAGGAAAATGGCGATCCCGGGGAAGGTGGAGATCCACCAGGCGCGGAAGAGGTGATCTCGGCCGTCGGCGATGATCACCCCCCAGCTGGGCTGCGGAGGTTGAATTCCTAGCCCCAAAAACGAGAGAGACGCCTCCATGAGCACCACCCAGCCCACCCGAAGCGTGGCCACCACCACCGCGCTGGGGAGCACGTTCATCAAAAGATGCCGAAACAGGATGCGGAGGGGCGAGGCGCCGGCAGCGCGGCTGGCCTCCACAAACGCCGCCTGTTTCAAGGTCAAGGCCTCGCTGCGGACGATGCGGTAGGCGATGACCCATTCCTTGAAGACCAAGGCCATCACGAGATTGAGAAAACCCGGGCCGACGAGTCCCATGAGGGCGATGGCGAAGACGAGGTACGGGAAGGCTAAAAGGACGTCGGCCACCCGGCCCACGACGGTATCGCAGAAGCCGGCCACATAGGCTGAGATCAGGCCCAGGGTCACGCCGAGGGTGATGCTCACCCCCACCACAAGGAGGCCCAAGGCGATGGAGACGCGGCCGCCGTGGAGGACACGGCTCAAGATGTCCCGGCCTAGGTTGTCAGTGCCCAAAAGGTATATGGGACCCGAACCTCCGCGGTAGCCGGGTGGGCGCAGCCGCTCCGCCAGGTTCCCCCGCAGAGGATCGTGGGGAGCGATCCAGGGCGCGAGGGCCACGGCCAGGCCCAGCGCCACCACCAGGATCGCTCCCGCCAAAGCTAGGCGGTTGCGGCGGAACGCGCGCCAGGACCGGCGGCGCATCACTCCCTCCCGTGACGAATGCGCGGATCCAAAAAACCATAGGAGAGATCGGCAAGGAGGTTCAACGCCACAAAGGTCAAGGCGTAGAAGAGGACACCGCCCTGGACCAAGGGGTAGTCTCGGGTCTGGATGGCCTGGACCACCAGCCTCCCCACCCCTGGCCAGCCGAACACCGTCTCCACCACCATGTTCCCGCTGAGAAGGGCTCCCAGGTTCAGGGCAAGGGCGGTGATCACGGGGAGGAGGCCGTTGCGCAGGGCATGGGCGAGGATGACCCGGTGCTCCGCCAGGCCCTTGGCCCTCGCCGTGTGTACATACTCCTGGTTCAGCGTCTCCAGAAGGCTGGAGCGCACAAGCCGCATGGTCATGGCCATCATCCCTGCGGACGTGGCCCAGGCGGGCAGGACCAAATGGCGCAGGACGTCCACCAGGGCCGAGAGCTTGCGCTGGAGCAGGGCGTCTAAGAGGAGGAACCCGGTTTGCGGTACCAGGCCTGTGCCGAAGCTCAGCCGCCCGGCCACAGGGAAAACCTTGAGGTTCACGGCGAACGCGATGACGAGGATGAGCCCAAGCCAAAAGCCCGGAAGGGACACCCCGGCCAGGGCGATCACCGTGCCGGCCATGTCGAGGAGGGAGCGGCGGCGCACGGCCGCGATCACGCCCGCGGGCACGCCCACAAGCAAGGCGATCAGGGCGGCAAACAGGGTGAGCTCCACAGTGGCCGGTATGGTCTGGGCCAAAAGAGAAACCACCGGCCGGCGATGGATGATGGAAGTTCCTAAGTCTCCCCGGAGGGCTCTGGCCACGAACCGTCCGTATTGCACAAGAAAAGGCTGATCCAAGCCGAACTCCCGGCGGATGCGGGCGATTTCCTCCGCGGTGATGGGGCCCGTTTGGCCCAGAAAGATCTCCACCGGGTCCCCTGGGGTGAGCCAAAGGAGCAAAAACACCACGAAGGTCACCCCGAGGACCACCGGGAGAGCCTGGATCAGGCGGCGGACGAGGTAGCCCAGTATGGCTTTTCCTTCCTCCGCTTGGCCTAGTCCAAAAGATCCGCGCGGTGCAGGTTGATCCGGCTATCGGGGCTGGGTTGCCAGCCCACGACCCGGCGGCTCACCCCGTAGATCTCCTGGGCCACCCACAGGGGCACGAGAGGAAGTTCGTAAGCGATGAGTTCTTGTGCCAGCTGGTACGCCGCCAGGCGCGACTCCGCAGTGCGTGCAATGTACTCCGCAAAGTGCATGAGGCCATCGTAGAGGCAGCTTGAATACCCTGAGTAGTTCCCGCGCTCACCAGTTCGGAGTTTGGGGATCATGATGTCCATGGGGTCCAAGGTGGCGTTGCCCCAATCCGCGACCCAAGCGTCCCGCTCGCGGGCCAGAAGCTTTGGCAGCAGCAAACCCCACTCCCACACCTGGACTTTCACGTCCAGCCCGACCTCCCGGAGCATCTCGGCGATGACCAAAGCCACGTCCTTGAAGGGCGGCGTGCAGTCCAGGGTGAAGGAGAAGCCCTGGGGGTAGCCAGCCTCGGCCAAAAGCGCCCGGGCCCGCGCCGGATCGTAGGGGTAGCGCGGAAGATCCTGGTAAAAGGGCGAGTCGGGGGACATGAGGCTAGGGATGGGCGTGGCCAGGCCGCCAAGAACATGCTCGATGATGAGGTCCACGTGGAGGGCGTGGGCGATGGCCCTGCGTACGCGCAGGTCATTGAACGGTGGGCGGGTCACGTTCATCTCCAAAAACGCGCTGCGCGTCCCACGCACGGCCATGACCCGCAGGTTCGGATCGGCCTCGAGCTCCGGGATGAGATCAGGAGGGATCCGCGTGGCAATGTGGATCTCCCCGGCCTTGAGGGCGGCGACGCGGGTGGAGGTCTCCGGCAGAACCCGGAAGATCACGCGCTCCAGTTTGGCCGGTCCCACGGGGGGGATGGCCGGGGAGCCACCGTAGTAGTTCTCGTAGGGCTCCATCACGATCTGCACGCCTTTGTCCCAGCGCACAAACTTGAAGGGGCCTGTGCCGACCGGATGTTCCGCGAAATACTCGTCGCCCACGGCCTCCACGTAGTGCTTGGGCACGATCAAGTGATGCGGGAGGAAGGCGATCAACGCTGGGTACGGAACGGCGGTGATGAGTTTTACCGTGAGGCGATCCAAGGCGATCGCGTCGGTTACGGGGTCGAGGAGCCCCTTGCGGGGCGAGGTCCTCCCGCTGATGCGACCCTCTTTGATCGTGCGCTCCACGGTGAACACCACATCCTCAGCGGTGAACGGGGTGCCGTCGTGCCAGGTGACGCCGTCGCGCAAATAGAAGATCCATTCCGTGTCGGAAACGCGCTCCCAGGAGACCGCCAGTTCGGGCACGATCTCCATCGTGGAAGTACGGGTCACGAGGGCGTCGAACATGTTGCGCAGGATCGTTTCCGTTTCGCGATGCCGAAAATTGCCGGGGTCAAGGGTGAGGGCGTCGGCGTCGATGCCCACCACCAGGGTCTTTCCCCCTTGGCCCAGCCCGGACAGAGCCAGCGCCAACAGGCTCACCGAGACACACAGGAACTTCCGCATGGCTACCTCCTTTTGGTCAGAAAATTTCTGGCTGGGCGTTGTGAGCCGTCGACCTGATGCGGCGGCTGAGGGTTCGCCCTCTTTATAGCGGCTCCGGGCGCCGGGGTCAAGGACGACCCTGTTCAGATCAGATAAGCTTGGGTGGTATCACGATTTTCCCGAAGTTCCGCTCGTATTTTTCGATGTTCTCTCCGATGGCCTCGTAGAGCCGTTTCATGTGCCGGGGCGAGAGGATGACTCGGGAGACCAGGATGGCCTGGCCCCGCTCCGGTGTCTGGGCCTG
>CALKCH010000027.1 GCA_938083225.1 Candidatus Bipolaricaulota bacterium | reverse complement strand
CCGCAGGGCTGAAGGGAGGTGGGAGCCGAAAGGGAAGCGCAGTTGCGGGGTGACCGATAAAGGCAAACCCGGAGCAATCCGGGGGCGCAAAGCCACAGGTCCCTCAGGGACGGCTGGGCTGCCGAAGCACCCCAAGAGAAGTTCAAAAAAACTCCCGGGTAGGAGGCCCGGTAAAGAAAAACTTCTCTTGGAGGTGCACAAATGAAGAGCTTGAAGGTTTTGGCGGTTTTGGTGGCTGGAGCGTTGGGCGTGGTGAGCGGGATGGCGCAGAGCGTGACGGCGAACTCTACGGCGGTGTTCACGGTGCCGACCTTGATTCGGCTTTCCTTGGATGTGAACACCATCAACTTCGGCACACTCACCCTCGCGGACTACGACCTGGGGTACAAGGACGCCTTGGAAGCGCAGATCGTGTACGTGTGGAGCAACCGGCCTTGGGTCCTGTCCGTGGCCGCGGATAGCGCCACCTGGACTGGCCCATGGGCCAAGCCGGCAAGCGATCTCGAGCTGCGCGTGGCCGCCGTGAACCGGCCGGAGCGCATCACCTACCTGCTTTCGACCCTGACGGGTTTGACCACGGCCGGGTTCACGGTCGCCCAGGGCCAGCCCGGCGGGAACTTCCAGCACACCATGGACTTCCGGGTCCTGGTGAGCTGGGACAACGACGTGGCCGGCAACTACTCGCTCAGCTTCACCTACACCCTCACCGCGCCGTGACCCAGCATGGTCCGGGCAGCCCGGTTCCCCTAAAGAACCGGGCTGCCCTAACATTTCCTTTTGTGGAGCGGAACATGTTGGCCTTCTTGGTACTGATCCTTCTCGCCCTGCCCCTTTGGGCCCAGGACACCGGCTGGCTGGATCCTTCGGCCGATGCAGGGGCCTTTGTGAACGGGTTCCGCGCTTATTATGATGACAATCTTTTCGCCGAGGCCCGAAATGGCCAAGTGCATGACTACTGGAGTTACGCTGTGTTTATCCCTGCGGGAAGTATCATCCTGGGTATCGAACTTCGCCTTGATGCTTGGAAAACCGGTGGACCTGCTGCCTACCTGTACGCCGAGCTTTCCTGGGATGGAGGAAACTCCTGGACGACCACAGGCTACCGCACGGGAGCCTTGCAAACCACCGAAGCCACGTACATCTTGGGGGGCCCCACGGACGAATGGGGCCGTAGTTGGAATTCGTCAGAGTTTGGGACTGGGCTTTTCCGCGTGCGCTTGAGAGCCCAATGTGGAGCTGTTCATAGAATCCGCCTGGATTGGGTGGCCGTGCGCGTTTACTACAGCACGGGCCTGTCCCTGGAGCTCGCTCCTTCCACCGTGGACCTGGGGACGCTCTCCTTGGCCGACTACGACCGGGGCTATGTGGAGCGCCTGAGTGCCCAAACCGTGCGCCTGAGCAGCGCCACCGCCTGGACCCTCTCCGTGGCCGCCCTGACTGCCACTTGGCGCTACACCGGCGACCTTCCCGACCCGAAGAAACCCTGTGAACACCTCCTTTGGCGGGTGGAGTCCGCCGACGGCCCGGTGAGCACGGTGGAGAAGACCTTCACCCCTCTTTCCACCTTCGAGCGTCAGGTAGCCCGGGGCTCCGCCGGCGTGGCCAAACTCAGCCTGAGCTTCCGCCTCCTTGTGGACTACGACACCACCTGGCCCGGCACCTACGCCCTGGACTTCCGCTACACCCTTACGAGCCCCTAGTCCTTGTGGACGGGCCTTTCCTCTCCGAACATTGACTTACGTATGCAGCGCATGTTCCTCCTCGGTCTGTGTCTGGTGAGCTTTCTTGGCCTTGCGTTCGAGGTGAACCTCCTGGAGGTGGACCTCGCGGCCCGGCCGGGCGCCGTCCTTCCCTTCTCGTTCCTGGTGCGCAACGAGCTCGCCCAGCCGGAGCAGATCGTCCTGTACCTCGGCGACTGGGACCGCGACCCCTTCGGGGAGAACCGGTTCTATGAGCCGGGGACGCTGGCGCGCTCCGCGGCCGGCTGGATCCGGGTGGCTCCCACCTCCCTTGTGCTCGGCCCCGGCGAGGTGCGGGAGATCCAGGGCCTCGTGCAGGTTCCCCCTGATGCTCCCCGCGGCACCTCCTGGGCGATCGTGTTCGTGCAGGGGGAGCCCCGCCTTGTGCCCTATCAAGGGGTCCTGGTCACCGTGACCCGCCGCATCGGCATCAAGATCTACGTCACGGTGGAGCCGGCTGAGGTTCGCGCCGAGCTGAGGGGCCTGGAGATCCGCGGCCTCAACCCCCTTTGGGCCTGGGTGAAGTTCGCCAACGCCGGCAGCGCAAACCTGCGGGAGGTCAAGGCGAGCCTGCGGGTGGTGGACGTGCAGGGTCGGACCGTGGCCGAGGCCCGCGCGCCCGCCGTGCCCTGCCTTCCCGGCGCGGAGCGCTGGATCCGTGTGGACACGGACTTTCGCCCTGCGCCCGGGGTCTACCAGGTCCTGGCCACCGTGGACTACGGCGGGGAAAGCCTCCTTGCGGCCGTGGTGCGCCTGGTGGTCCGCCCCCTTAACCTTTTGCCCCTCGCGGAGGGGCTGGGAACCCCCCAGGATCTGGACGGCGACGGATTTTTTGACGACGTGAACGGCGACGGCGTTTTTGATCTTTCCGACATCGATCTCCTCGCTCAGAACCTCACGAACCCCGTCGTGCGCGCCAACCTCCGGGCCTTCGACTTCAACAACGACGGCGTCCTGGACGAGCAGGACCTCGAGGTTCTGCGCCAGCGGCTGTCCCCATAGTTTGCGTTCCCCGTCCTTCGCCTGCGCAGGCTGCAGGAGCGGGGCCGAACTTCCCGAGCACCGCAGACATTTCTCCCCGAAACATGGGCCCCTTGGCCCCACAATCCTGGGGGATGCGAGCGCTTTTCCTCCTCGCTCTATGCGGGGCTTTGGCCCTGGGCCAGGACCTTCAGGTCCGGCGCCTTTCCCCGCCCGCCACCGTCCGGCCCGGCGACTTCGCCGTGCAGGTGTGGCAGGTCACCAACCTCTCGCCGAACTCCCTCACCGTGAGCCTCGAACTTGAGGTCCCCGCAGGCTGGGAGGCCCTGGGGGTTCCGTCGACCCTGGTCCTCGGCCCGGGCGAGGAGGAGTACCTCTTTTGCGCCCTGCATGTGCCCCGCACGGCGCAAAGGGGGACGTACCCGGTGCGCCTGCGCCTCCGCTGGGATGGGCAAGAGGTCGGATCCGAGGCGCAGATCGAGGTGGAGGCCGTGGCCGCCCTGGCGCTCTTCCCCCCTTCCCCTCAGGCCGGCCAGCCTGGCGAGGCCCTGGAGTTTTCCGTGCAGGTGGTGAACCGGGGGAATGCGGTGGACCGGGTGGCGGTTTCCGTGCGCACCGCCTCCGGTTGGCGGGTGGCGGTGCGGCCGAGCGCGCTTTCCCTTTCGCCCGGCGAGCGGGGCGAGGTCCGGGTGATCGTGTGGATCCCGGAGGCCGCAGGGGTGGGTCGGGAGGTGGTCCTGGCCCAGGCTCGCTCCGAGACCGCTCCCGAAGTGGAGGTCCGTTCCGCCTGGTACGTGGAGGTCCTTCCTCCTGGACCCGAACGAGTTTCTGTGCGGACCTTGGCCGAGCTCGCCACGCAAGGCTTCGCTCGCTTTTCTTATGATTTTTTGTCCGAAAGCGGTACCTCTGTCCTGGGCTTTTCTGGCCGCGGCACAGCCTTCTCCGGCGCCCTCGAGCTTTCAGGACGGTGGACTGGGCCCTGGGCCTCTCAGCCCCTGGCCCTCCTGGATTTCCAGGCCCTCTACCTTCGGGAGGATTGGGGGGTTACGGCCGGTCGCACGAGCTTTTCCTTCGGAGAACTTTTCTCCCCTCTGAGTTTCTGGGGGTTAGAGGCAAACGTTTCCCTGCCCAGTGCGCGTCTAGATTTTGGCTCCGGCTGGCTAGAGGAAACGGGCCGCGCCGCAGGAACCTTGGTCTTTCAGCCGGCCTGGGGCGAACTGGGCTGGGCTTATCGTGAGGAAAGGGCTTCGGCTACGCACAGCCGTGGAGGAGCTCTTTGGCTGGCCTTGCAGGCCCTGGAGGATCTATGGTTCCGCTTCGCCGCAGGAGCTGCCCTGGTTCAGGGGCTCACTCGGTTTGCCGGGGAAACGGCCTTGACCTGGGAAGTTCCGGAGCTTTTCTTTCTGGAAGCTCGGGGTTATGCCAGCGATCCCGCATTTCCTGGGCTAGTTCAGGACCGGGCCGGAACCCTTCTGTCGGGGAGGCTGGGAGCCCCCGAGGCTGGACTACGCTTCACCTTGAGCTGGGAGCGCGATAACCTGCGGGCTCTCTCGCCTCTCACCCGGGGAACCCAAAGCGTGCAAGTGAGCTGGAACCTCTCGCCCCCTGCATGGGCCTGGAGTTTCTCTTTTGGTTTAGGCCTGCGCCGCGTCGCGGACATTTCCTGGCCCCCAACTTCGGGGGAACGCACGCTTTCCGCCGAGGCAGGCCTCGCGTTCTCCCAGGCCGGATTCACTCTGGGGGCCAAAGGCATGTACACCCGCACCGAGGACGTCCTCTCCCGTCAAACCTGGGTCCGCCAGGAGTACCAGGAATGGCTGAACATTCAGGCCGCGCCAGGAGTATCTTTGGCAGGAGAGCTCCGCCAGGTGCTTTTCTTTGCCCCCGGAGAGGAACGCACGGAGGCTCATACCACCATTTCCTTTTCCGTGCAGGAGAAACTTTTTATCCGGGCGGAGCACAGCCCCACAGGGGGAGTGGTCCAAGCGGAGATCTCCGTCGTTCCCGGGCCGCCTCTCGTGCTCAAGTTCGGCGCAGAAGCTCGTTGGCAAGGGGAAGGGCAACCCACGAGGTTGCGTGTGAATTTTGGCTTCTCTTACACGTTCTCCTGGGCCCCGCCTTTCCTGCCCATCTACGGGATGCTCACCGGAGTAGTGTTTGCCGATTTGAACGGAAATGGCCGTCGGGATCCTGGCGAGCCCGGTGTACCTGGTGCGGTCCTCTCCGTGGAAACTCACCAGGTCTCCACCGGGAAAACCGGAGAATTCCGGTTTCCGGGCTTGCCACCTGGCTCATACACACTGGCCATCACGAGCTTACCCCAGGGGTACGGTGCGCCCACACGAGAATTCCCGGTGACGGTCGCTTTAGCCGAGGAAACCCGCATTTCCCTTGGGGTTTTGCCTTGGGCAGAACTTGAGGGCGAAGTGTTTCTCGATGCCGACGGAGATGGAAAGAGAGACCCAGGCGAGCCAGGCTTGGCTCGAGTTTTGGTGCGTGTCGTTTCGCCCGGTCTGAGCCTGGAACTCCTCTCCGATGTTGCGGGACGTTTTGGGTGGACGGAGCTCTTTCCTGGAGCGTACAGGGTGGAGCTTCTACCCGAATTGCTTCCTCCCCGACACGAGCTGACCACTCCTCAGGCCCTGGATCTCGCTCTTCGTCCGGGTCAGAAAATCACGGTCAGTTTCGGGGTGCGGGAGCGGCCGCGCCCGCTGATCATGATCCAGCCGCCCTTGGCCGAGTTCGTATGGACGCCCAGCATCCCCCGAGCTGGCGCCTCTGTGTTGTTCGACGGGACCTTCTCCCAGGCATTCGACGGTGAAATCGTGGGCTACGCTTGGGACTTTGATGGCGACGGGCGCCCAGACGCCGAAGGAGCACGGGTCACCTGGACCTTTCCCGCCCCCGGGTTCTACTTGGTGACCCTTCAGGTCACGGATTCCGCGGGCCTCACCGGTGAAACCCAGTATCTTGTGGAGGTGCGCCCCTAGACCTTCCCGCCCAAAAGGAGGGCCAGCACAGCCTTTTGCGCGTGCAGACGGTTCTCGGCTTGGTCAAAAATCACGGAGTTCTTGCTGCGCGCGGCCTCATAGGTGATCTCCTCTCCGTAGTGGGCAGGCAAACAATGCATGACCAGGGCCTCGGGTTTTGCCAGGGAGAGAAGGTCCAGATCCACGGTGTAGCCCCGGAATTTCTGGCGGCGAATTTCAGCCTCGGCTTCTTGGCCCATGCTCGTCCACACGTCGGTGTACAGAACATCCGCATCCTGGGCTGCCTGTTTCGGGTCGCGCAGAATCTCAATTTCTGCGCCGAGGGCGCGGGCCTCGGCCACGATGCGGGCGCTGGGCTCGTGCCCCTCAGGGCAGGCAATGCGAAAATGGATCCTCAGTTTTGCCGAGGCTTCGATGAGGGAGTTGGCCACGTTGTTGCCGTCCCCGATGAAGCTCAGGGTCAGCCCGGAAAGCCTCCGCTTTTTCTCCCAAATGGTGAGCATATCCGCCAGGACCTGGCAAGGGTGCAAAAGGTCAGAAAGGCCGTTGACCACGGGCACGGTGGCGAAACGGGCCAATTCTTCCACGATCTCGTGGCCGAACACGCGGGCCATGATTCCGTCCACGTAGCGGGAGAGGTTCAAGGCCACATCCTCCACGGTTTCCCGCTGGCCGAGCTTGATGTCCTCCGGACCGAGGTACAGGGCACAGCCGCCCAATTGCCACATTCCCACCTCGAAGGACACACGGGTGCGCAGGGAAGGCTTCTGGAAGACCATGGCCAGGGTTTTCCCACGCAAGATGTGATCGTGGCGAATGCCGGCGCGCTGCTCGCGCTTCAGGTGTAGGCCCAGTTCCAAGACTTCCCAGATCTCCTCTGCAGACCAGTCCACGAAGCTCACGAGATCCCGTTTCATTGCCCCTCCTTTGGTACTTTTTGCGGCCATCATAGCCCGGAGAGGCTGGGTGACAAAAGGGATTGGGGGAGTGCGGAGGATTCGCTAAAATCGAAACTCATGGAGAAGGTAAGAGTCAGATTTGCTCCTAGCCCCACGGGCTATCTCCACGTGGGCGGGGCGCGCACCGCGCTGTTCAACTGGCTTTTCGCTCGACACCACGGTGGAACCTTTATCCTGCGCATCGAGGATACGGACCGCACCCGCTCTACCGACGAGGCCATCGACCAGATTATTGCTTCCTTACGCTGGCTGGGTTTGGACTGGGACGAGTTCTATCGGCAAACCGAGCGATTTCACCTGCACCAGCGTTACGCCCAAGAACTTTTGCGTCGCGGTGCGGCTTATGAGGCCGATGGGGCTCTCTGGTTTTCCATGCCTAAAGGGGGCGTGACGGTGGTGGAGGACCTCATCGCTGGCCGGGTGGAATTCCAAAACCGGGAGTTCAAAGACCTGGTGATCCTGCGTTCCGATGGCACTCCGACCTACAACTTCGCCTGTGTAGTGGACGACACCGAGATGGGCATCACCCACGTGATCCGCGGGGATGAGCATCTTCCCAACACCCCCAAACAGCTGCACATCTACCGGGCTTTGGACCTCGCTCCGCCCAAATTCGCCCACATTCCTCTCATCCTTGGGCCGGATCGCACGAAGCTTTCCAAGCGCCACGGTGCCTTGTCCGTCTTGGAATACAAACGCCAGGGCATCCTTTCCCAAGCTATGGTCAACTTCCTGGTCCGCCTGGGCTGGTCCCACGGGGACCAGGAGATCTTCACGCGGGAGGAACTCATCCAATACTTTGACCTGAACGGGGTTGGGCAGTCTCCATCCGTGTTCGACGAGCAGAAGCTCCTCTGGCTCAACCGGGAGTGGATGCGGCGCACTCCGGTGCCAAAGCTGGCGGAGATGGTGCGGGAATTTTTGGTCCTCGAAGGGGTGGCGGCGCCGGAGCAGGTGGATGCCCTACCTCAGGCGCGTTTCTTCCGGGCCGTGGAGCTCTTGCGTGACCGTTCTCACACTTTAGTGGACCTGGCGCACAGCGCCCGGTTCCTCTTTCCGGGAGAAGTTCCTCTGCCCGAGGATGCGCGCGAGCTCCTGCGGCCTGAGCTTGGGCCAGTGTTCCTGAGCTTGGCTGCGGCGGTAGAGAAGCTCTCCGATCCCGGACCCGCAGAGATCGAGTCCGCGGTGCGGGCTGTGCTCGAGCGGTTGGGTCTACCTCTCAAAGCTGTGGCGTTGCCCATGCGGGTGGTGGTGAGCGGTTCTCGGGTGGGGCCTGGCCTGTTCGAGGTGCTGGCCATGGCCGGCCCAAAACTCGTGGCCGAGCGCCTCAGGCTAGCCGCGACCAAGCTTGGCGCGGAGAAAGGATGAGCCGATGATCCTTTTTCTCCTCCTTTTGGGTGCGATTTTCGGAACGGCCCAGGAGATCGCTTTGGCCCCGGCCGATCGGGCTGCGTTGGATTCCTGGGCTCAGGTGAACCTTCCTCTTCGCCTCTATCCCACTCCGAGCAGATCTGTGGCCTACGAAGGCCCATCTCTTCTCACCCGCTTATACGGAGAGATTTCCCTGGGCGCAGCGGGCTACGTGTTCCTCCTCGGCGTGGACGAGAAGGGCCAGGTGAGACTTTGGGTGGATTTCGACGGAGACAGCCGCCTCGGGGGAGAAGAGGAGGTTTTGGGTACGCCGGTTCAGGGAGGAATAGCCTGGGCCCTGGAACTTCAGTCCTGGCCACCGGGGGCCGAGCCCTTCCCTTACCCGCTCTTGCTTCTTTGGCCGGAAGGGCGAGGCTATGTGTTCCTCGTGGGCGGAGCTCCGCACACCGGTTCTTGGCAAGGCCATGAGATTGTGGTGGTGGACGGGGATTTGGACGGTGTTTTTGGCACGAAAGGCGACTTTTTCGGGATTGATTTGGACGGCGATGGGGTGATCTACGCTGAGCTCGATGGCCACGAACACTTTGGGCTCTGGGAACCGTTCACTTTGGGCGCGGAGAGCTTCAAAGTGGCCGGGATCAGGGCGGATGGGAAGTGGATACGGGTAGAGAAAACAGACTACGTGCCGCCCAAGGTTCCCCTCATTCCGGGTGCGCCCGCCCCAAACTTTTCTTTTCGGGACTTTCTCACGGGCCAAACCATAGCCCTTTCGGAGCTGCGGGGAAAAGTGGTGCTTTTGGATTTCTGGGCCACCTGGTGCCCCCCGTGCATGGCCAGCCTGCCCAAACTCGTGGAGGTCTATCGGGAATTTCACCCGCGGGGCTTTGAGATCGTGGGGGTGAGCCTGGATGAAAGCAAGTCTGATTTGCGCCAAGTTCTCACCAGCTACGCCATCACCTGGTCCGTGGCCTTCGAGGGGAAACGCTGGGATAACGCCATCGCTAGCCTCTACCGGGTGTACCAGATTCCCACCACTTACCTGCTCGACAAAAACGGCGTCATTCGCTTCCGGAATGTGGAGGGCGAAGCCTTACGGGAGGCTATCCGCGAGCTTCTCGCTGAACCCGGGGCTTCATCGTCTTCTTCCGTTAGCGGTCTTTCTCCTGAACCGATCCTGGAAATCCAGGCGCCCACCAAGGCTGAACTTCGCAAAGGGGCGGAGAATTTTCTCGCTTTGCGGCTGGTCAACACCTCCGCTTACCTTGCAGAGGAGGTGCGACTTGCGCCCGCAGATTTGCCAACGGGGGTGGAAGTCCGACTGCCCGAACCTTTTTCCATTCCACCCCGCGGCGAACAAACGGTCCAGCTCAGCCTAGTCGTGGGGAATGCTGATCCTCAAGCTTTCCCTGCCCCTGTCAAATGGAACGCGAATTACCGCTACTGCCCCGATGAAACCTGTTTCCAAGTAGCCCAAGAATCGCTAACCCTTGTGATTTTGGAAGAGGATGCGCAGGCGGGGTTTGCACCACCCCTGTGGATTTTGATCCTGTTAGCTGTGGGTTTGCTGGCTCTGGTGGTTCTTTTGGGGCAGAGCTAGACCGGTTTTTGTCGGACTTCGCCTGCCATGGCCCTGGAGAACCCTCAGTGGGGTTGTTCTCGACCGCTTTTGCCTGAGGTTCTTTGCCCCGGGAGAATGAAACTATGTTGCGTTACGTTTTCCTGGGAGTAGTCCAGGGGCTTACGGAGTTTCTTCCCGTGAGCAGTTCTGCTCATCTTCTCCTTTTGGGTCGCTGGCTAGGACTAGCTGAGTCGGGCCCCCTGCTTGTGGCGTTCCTGCACGTGGGCACTCTGCTCGCCCTTTTCGTTTGGTTTCGGAAAGAATTTCTTTGGTTGGTTTCGGCGGGAACTCCGCGGGGGCGGGAGGCACGCCGTTACCTTGGACGTTTAGTCTTGGGCATGATCCCCTTGCTCGGTTCAGCTCTTCTCTTTGCAGGGCAAAGGGAGGGTGCGTTTTCTTCCCCCAAACTCGCGGCGGCTTTTCTTTTTGTTACCGCGGCTCTGCTCTTTGGGGCCCAGCTCGTGAAACCTGGAACGAGAAAACTTCCTACCCCGGGCCAAGCTCTGCTCATCGGGTTGGCCCAGGCAGTGGCTGTGCTCCCCGGGGTTTCCCGCGCGGGAGCCACCCTCTCCGTGGCCCTCTTTCTCGGGTTAGCTCCAGAGGAAGCGTTTCGCTTTTCTTTCCTGTTGGGAATTCCCGCATTTGTAGGCGCCCCTCTCCTTGTCCTGAGGGAAAGTGGTCCGCCGGAAAGCTGGCTCGGTCTGAGCCTTGGTGCCCTTTTCGCTATTCTCTTCGGCCTCTTTGCCCTCCGGTTGTTCCGCGCGGGGCTCGTGCACCGAAAGCTTTGGCCCTTCGGCCTCTACTGCCTCCTCCTTGGTCTGGCTAGTTTGCTCTGGGGTTAAGGGATTGGGACATTTGTCCCAAATCTGGGGTGACCAAAGGTCACCCTCATAACCCTGGGCTCCCTCGCCCACGACTCATACTCCCCCGGTGACCTCAAAGCCTCACTCCACAATTTTCCGGTCATGCGTGGGATCTGGGTGGTTCTCCTCAGCCTTGCGGTGGGGATGGCGCTCGCTGGAGCGGAATTTTTCGGGAGCGGCGTGATGGATGCCTCGGGATGGGTATGGATTTCCAGGGCTAAGGGGAAAGTCCAATGGCAGTTCTACGATCTGGCGAACGCAGGCCAGTACCTAAGCGTGGAGATCCTCTGTGCCACCCGGGGCTGGCTCACGCCCCCGCCCCCTTCGATTTGGCTGACCCTGCACTTTTCCACGTTTTGTTCGAGCATGGATCGGCGGGTGGAGCTCTGGCGAGCTGAGGAGCGAGCCGGCGTTGTGCTGTACTTTGGCCAATACATTTTGGCTCGACGAGATTTGGATCTTGGCGCGTACCTTAGGGTGGAAATCCCTGGTGGCCCAAGCGGGGTGGAGTGGGCTGTTCACCCCGCTTCTTTGCGCATCCGTGGAGCTTCTCCGGTTTATGCGGGTTCTTCCGCCATGGGAGGGGCGGGCGGGATGGGCGGACCCTTGGTCCTAAACTCTCCCCAGACCTTGGGCTCTGGCTCCACCGCTACCGGGGATGTGAAGAATCCTCCGGCTTGGGAGAAGAGCATCTATGAGTGCGAAGACATGCACGATGCTCCGTTTTTGAGTCCCGGGAAATATACGGGCGAGCTGGGCTGGCCTGGACCAGGGGAGCTCGTCGATGCGCAGGATTGGCTGCGGGTGAACCTCAATAGTGGCCATCTTTTGTGCCTTCAGGTCTTTTCTCCCCAAATTTTGCACGTGCGCCTTCTGGATCCTTCCGGCAAGGAAGTGGGCTGGGTCAGCGGTTCTGGCCAGTTGGGGATTGTTTACCAGGCCCCGGTACGCGGAGCTTATTGGGTGTGCATTTCCATTGCTCAAGGTGTTCCACGCTTTACCTATAAGCTCGAGCTCTCCCTAAGCCGTTAAACTTGGGAGAGCGTGACCTCGGAGCAGCTTCTTTCCCTGCTTAGCGAAACTTGGACCAGCTGGTCTGAACTTTGTCGAGTTACAAAAACTCCACAGGCCGAGCTCGCCCGCGCTTTGCGCGAACTCCAGGTGCAGGGTTTTCCGGTGATGGTGGAAGAGCCTGGGGCCAGGCTTGCGCCAGGTACGCCCGCGCCGCAAATCCTTCTCCCACTGCTTCGGGGAAAACTGGGCAGATCCTACCGTTACTTGGGCACAGTTCCCAGCACTCAGGATGTGCTGCGGGCTTGGTCTGAGGCGCCGGCGGGCGCTTTGGTCCTGGCTGAGCGGCAAACGAAAGGGCGCGGCCGCATGGGAAGGGTGTGGGAAAGCCCCCCGGGCAACCTCTACTTTTCCTTGTTTCTCGGCGAGGATGTGGACGATTTGCTCCCCCTTAGAGTAGGCGTGGCTTTAGTGGAGGCCACTCAAGTAGGCTATCTCAAATGGCCCAACGATCTTCTCGCTCCTGATGGGCGTAAGCTCGGGGGGATCCTTGTAGAGCGTGTCGGAACGCGCGTTTTTTTGGGTGTGGGAGTTAACGTGGAAATTGCTCCGCTTCCTACGGCTGCGGCCCTGCGTGAGTTCCGCTCCGTTCAGCGCGCCACACTTCTCGCTGATTTCCTCTGGTCTTTGGAAAGCTGGCTGAGCGAAAAAAGGTCTGTTGTCTTTGCAGCCTGGAAAAAGCACAGCATCACGTTGGGACGAAGAGTGGTGATCCAAACCGCGCGGGAACGAATAGAAGGTCTGGCCCTCGATTTAGGTCTTAACGGTGAGCTTTTGGTCTCTACTCAGCGGGGCTTACGCCGCGTCACCACGGGAGACGTGGAACTAGGTGCGGCTCAGGACGTAGAAGATCCCCAGATAGGCCAAGGTCAGGCGTAGGGCGGAGGCTGCGGCCACCGCCAAGGTGAAGGCCCAGGGTCGACGGCTGAACAGGGCTAAAACGTAACTCATGGCGGTATCGGGAAATCCCGGGATGAGGAGGAGAAAAAACAAAGCTGGGGCGCCCAAGCGATTCCCCCATTGTTCTGTGAGCAAAAGCCATTTTTGCAACCTCTCCTCGTTTTTGAAGCGCGGGTTCTTAAACCACGCCCAGCGTTTCAGACGGTCGCCCAAGAAAAAAAAGGGAATAAGCACCGACTGCCCGGCCGGTCACAGCGACTGTGATCACCGCCCAGCCCGGCACGGCCGTTACCGTCCCCAACACCAGTTCCTGAGGGCTTGGAAGGAGAATGACGGTGCCCAGACTGTAGAGAAACGCAAGAAACAGGGCCAATCCCATGCTTTACCGGACAGGCTGGCTCACATTTTGACAGCGGGGGCAGTAGTTGGTGCGCTGGCCCTCGAAGAGAACCTCGCCAATCGGCGTTCCACACACCCGGCAGGGAGCGCCGGCCCGGCCGTGTACAAAGAGAAAATCCCGGATTTCCTTGTCGAAAAGATTTTCGCCTACCCGGAGTTTAATTTCACCGATGGCCCAGCGGAGCGTCTCCGGAATAGCTCTCCATAGCTTTTCAACCTCTTCGGCCCTGAGGGTGTGCGCGTAGCGGAACGGAGAAAGTCTGGCCCAAAACAAGATCTCATCTGCGTAAGCATTGCCGATGCCGGCCACGATGGCTTGGTCCATGAGGATCTTCTTGATGATCCGACGCCTCTTACCTAAGGCTTGGGAAAAAGCGTCCAAGGTGAACTGCGGTCCAAGGGGTTCTGGCCCCAGCTTTTTCAGGGGGTCAACCTGGGATGGATCAGAGCAAAGCCAAACCGCGGCGATTTGAGGGGTGCCGGGCTCGATGAGCCTGAGATCCGTGGCGTCGGAAAAAGAAAGAACTAGGGTGGTGGTTTTAGTGATCTCGTAACGAGAAGGACCATGCCAGAGCCAGCCGTAGCGCATGAGATGGACAATGAGGAAAAGATCTTCTTGGAAGTGGAAAAGGAGGTGTTTGCCCCGTCGCGTTATGTCATGCAAGGTTTTCCCCACCAGGGGAGCGAGATCCACGGGGCCGGCCTGGACTAGTCCAGGCCGGCGCACCGCCACACAACTAACAGCCCGGCCCAGAAGCCGGGCCGCCAGGTTCTCCCGGATTACCTCTAGGTCTGGAAGCTCCGGCACTTATGGGTCTTTAGTTCCCAAAAAGATCGTAATTCCACACGAGGCTGGGCACGGGGTCACACAAGTCGGGCAACGATAGAGCTTGACGTAGGGAGAACACCAGGAAACTGGGCAGGGCTTAGAGTAAGTCCCAAAGCAGCCGAAGAAGACAAACGGGAAAAAGCACGGCCCACAACAATTGGGTTTGGCCACAATTTTTACGGTGTTTTCGTACTCGCCCGCGCTGGTGGAGACAACAATTTTGTAGTACCCCGGGGCCACGGGGTTGCCTGAGGCATCTACCTGCTTCCACACCCATTTCCCTGGTACTATCGGGCTAGGAAAGACCTCTTGGTACACGGTGTTGCCGTCTAAGGTAACCACGCGCCAGCCTGCCACTTGAACCTTGGGAGTGGTAGGGCACCAACAAGAGAACCAACTCCAAGGCACCACCAACTCAAAACACACGTCTTCCCCCTGCCAAAACGCCGTGAAGCAGGAAGGTTCAGGAGTAGTCTCGGCGCAGGGTGCACACCACTGCTCCGCCGCGAACGTGCCCAGGGTGCTCACACCCAATAACAGCGTCGCGCCCAACACCAGCGTCGCCCATCTTTTCATAGCCTTCCACCTCCTCGTCTATTCCTTACACCGCAGGGCCTGCTCAGGTTCCCCACCGTCTTCATCCTATGCGGAACGACCGTGCTGTCAAGTGATGACGGTTACGCCGGGGAGCGGTTTGTCCAGGCTTCCTTGTTCACCAACGTGGGGGGTTGTTCTCCGCGCAGGGCGGCCAAGACGTTATCCACGGCCAAGGCGGCCATCCGGCGGCGCGTGGCCCAGGTTGCGGAGCCGATGTGGGGAGTGAGCACCACATTTTTCAAGGACAAAAGCTCAGGATGAACTTCGGGCTCCCGTTCGAATACGTCTAGGCCCGCGCCCAGGATGCGCCCCTCTTTCAGCGCCTGGGCCAAAGCCCCCTCGTCTACGATCGGCCCTCGCGCCACATTCACCAGGATCGCCTCCCGCTTCATGAGCCTGAGTTCTCGCTCTCCCAGGAGGTGTCGGGTTTGCGGGGTGAGGGGCAGAGAAAGGACCACGAAGTCGCTTTCTCTGAGGAGTTCCGCCAGGGAAACATACTGCGCACCGAGGGTCGCTTCTTTTTCGGGCTTGCGGGTGCGAGAGTAGTAAAGGATGCGCATGCTGAAACCCTGAGCCCGGCGGGCCACCGCTTGGCCAATACGACCGAACCCCACGATCCCTATGGTCCTCCCGTATACATCCACGCCCAGGTGTTTAGGAAGAAAAGTCCAGCCGGGGAACCCCTCCCGCCGCAGGTCCTGATCCGCCTCTGTGATCCGCCGCGCCACTGCCAAAAGGAGGGCCCAGGCCAGGTCCGCCGTGGCCTCCGTGAGCACATCCGGAGTGTTCGTCACTAGGATCCCGCGCCGTGTGGCGGCTGCCAGGTCGATGTTATCCACTCCCACGCCGAGATTGGCCACGATGCGCAGTTTCGGAAGACCCTGCAGAAGTTCCTCATCGATGCGATCCGAAAGAAGGACGATCAAAGCCTCCGCATCTTTAGCGAAACGCACGAGTTTGGCTTTTTCTAGAGATTCGCCCTCGTGCACACGGACTTCATGGCCCTCACGGGTAATCCGCTCGATTTCCTCGGGGAAAAACTTCGTAGTGATGACTACTTTCGCCATTGCGTCTCCTTTGGTGGAGTTTATCCGAATCGAGCGAGGAAGAAGAGGGTGAGGGAGAGGGTACCCAGGGAAAGAAGGGTGGAGAGGAGCAAAGCGGTGGCGGCTAGTTTGGAGTTGCGGTTGTATTGGGCGGCCAGAATATAGGCGTTCACGGCACTGGGAACACTGCCTTCGATGACGAGGCTTCGCCGCACCAAAGGCGTGGCCCCGAAAAGCGACGCCAGTGGCCAAGCCAAGGCAGAAGCCAAGATCAAGCGTGCCAGGGCCACAATCCCTGCAGACTTGGCCACGGCCCTGAAGTTCGCTTCGGCCAGTTCCAAACCCAAAAGCACAAGGAACACGGGAATGGCAGCCTGGCTGAGAAGCTCGGAGGCGCGGGCCAACACGGTGGGCCAGGCTTGGGTCAACCGCACCACCACCGCCAAAGTCACGGCGTAAGGCCAGGGCACGGCCAAAATGCTCCGGAGGAGAATGCGTAGGTCCGGCTTTCCTTCCCAGCCTGCGATCCCCACCCCTAAAGTGGCCAAAAGCACGGTGTTCGTAGCCAAAAAGATCACACCCACATCCATGGCCTGCTGCCCGTAGGCGAAAAGGAGAATAGGAAGACCAAGATTTCCGCAGTTTCCAAACGTAAGGAGGAGAGAGGTAACGCGACGCCCGTCCGGGTCGGTGGGGAAAAGGATGCGTCCAAGCGGAAGAGACAGAAGAAACATGGCTCCGTAGTGGCTGACCACAAAAAGGGCCACGAGGGCTGCGTCCCTGGCGGGCAATTGGGCCGTGCGCAGGGTCTCAAAGATGAGGGCGGGCGAAAGGACCCAAAAGCTGAATTCTGCAAACGGCCGGGCCGGGATTTTGCCCGTCTTTCCCAAGACGTAGCCCACCCCTACCAGCAAGAAGGCTGGACCGATAACCTGGAGGATCATGGCCTAAAGGGTACGCGGAAAAAGCGAGAGTTTACAATTCCGCCGATGAAGATCGGGGTTACGGGGAATCCTGGTGTGGGGAAAACCACGCTGGTGAAAAGGGTGCTTTTGGCGGTGCCCCTGCGGGCTGGCGGAATGATCACCGAGGAGATCCGCAAAAGTGGCTACCGCGTGGGGTTCCTTTTGCGGGATGTGGCCACGGGTCGGGAGGGGTTGCTGGCCCACCGCCATCATTGTGATGGCCCAGAATTTGGGAAGTACCGACTTTGTTTGCGCGACCTCGAAGAAATTGGCGCGGCGGCCATTGGGCGTGCCATAAATGAAGCGGAGCTCGTCGTGATCGATGAGGTTGGCCCGATGGAGCTTAAGTCACCCAGGTTCATCGCGGCCGTGGAAAAGGCTTTGGCCAGCGAAAAACACCTCCTGGTCACCGTGCATCGCGCCTCTAACCACCGTTTGGCCTATCGTATCCGCCACGAGGTGGATTTGCTCATCCGTCTCACCCAGAGCAATCGCGAGGAGAAAATTCAAGAGGTTGTCAAGCTTCTTTCGGGCTGAGCCAAACCGGGCCAGGAAGCCCGTAGAATTTTTGATAGAACTCATGGAAAACGCGCTCAAGCTCACGCATCATGCAATCCACGTCCTCATCCTCGGGGAGGGCGGGATTGGGCCAGATGGGGTCGGCGAAATGCACGACGATCTGGCGCTTTTGGATGGTCTTTCTCAGGGCGCGCAGGATGCCCTGCAGAACTGGCAGTGACTCCGCACCGGGCTCGTAAGCGGGCGCGTTCTCAAGTCCCACCGGGATCAGAGGCACCTGGGCCCGCCTGGCCAAGACGGCAGCGCCGGGGTAGAGCCTGCGCTCCCAGAATCGATCCCCCTCAGGAAAAACTTGGAGACTCCCACCGCCCTTCAAATATCGGACCGCCGCTTCGATAGTCCTGGGGTTGACGACTCTTTTCCTTTGGGGATCCTGGGTGACCCCGAAGCGCCAAAAGCTGTGGGAGAGGAAGCGAACTAACCGGCCAGGCCGGTCCAGAGAGTAGAGGGCAAAACCCCGGAAATGTCGGCTAGCCCAGGTCACGAAAAGGGGGTCAAAGCCATAGCCGCTAACGTGGGTCACCGCCAGGACACAGGGCCGTGAGGGCTTCTCCCCTTCACGCCGGATCCGCACAAAGCAAGCCAAAAGGAGAATGAACAGAACGTAACCACACCAAAAGAATTCATATGTCGCTTGGATGAAGGCGATCTTAAGGCGGGAGCGAAAGTCGGACGAAATCATCCTTTTTTCTTTTCAGTCCAGCCGAACTTATACCGAAAACGCTCATAGGGAATGCGGCCGAAGGGGCGAGCAAGCTCAGTGTAGAGGTAAATGGCCAGGGTACGAAAAGTGCCCTCGGCGGCGAACCTCCGGGTAGAAACCCTAATTGGTCCTGTTCTCAAAAACCCAATTTTTCCGTAGGGGCGAATGCGATTTATGTAATCGTGATCCTCACGAAAGGCTGGGGTTTCATCAAACCCCCCAATTTTTTGGTGCAGCTCTTTTCGGACAAAGATGGCCCAGCCTGGTACATGGGGATCGACTTTCTGGGTTGCCCAAAACAAGACGTTACCCAACAAGAAAAGCAGGCGATGTCCTAAGTTCCCGTCCCAGGCGCGGATGTAAAACCCGCCCGCCCCTAACCTTCTTTTTTCGAATTCTTGCACTGCTTTGTGCAGAAAATCCTTCTTGGGCAGGCGCACGTCGGCGTCCAGGAAAAGGAGGAGTTCGCCTTGGGCCGCTTCCGCTCCGCGATTGCGCCCGTATCCGGGTCCACGTCTTGGGCCCACCACGACCTTGGCCCCATAGCTTCGGGCGATCTCCACCGTTCGGTCAGAAGAACCCGCGTCGGACACGATGATTTCGTATTCCTTCCAGTCCTGGGCAGCGATGCTCTCGAGAAGTCCTGGAAGATAGGCTTCTTCATTGAGAGTGGGAATGACGATGGAGAGCTTGGGCATCTTTACCCCCTTTCCCTCCGCACTTTGTACCACGGCTGTTGGCCCCCAAAAGAACGGAGGAGGGCTACAGCCACGGTCAGCTGGATCCAGAAGTACAGGAAGGGAAAGGCCCACAAGATGGTAAGCCTTGGCTTACGCTGGTCCAACAGTGTGGGGACCGAGGTAGCTGCCCAAAGAAAAGCCATAAATCCCGGGAGTACAAGCGGCACAAGGAGCCACGTTCCTCGGCTCACATCTAACAAAAGCGCAACCTGGGGGAAATAAATCAACAGTGCAAGAGCCACCATGAGGAGCAGATAGGAAAGATCACCTTGTTTGATCTCGTCCCGCATCTCCCGAATGCCCCCGGTGTACCACCGCAGGAACTGATAGAAAAGATCACGCAGGGTTGGTGCATATTGGATTCGGCAACGGGGGCCGCGCACAAAAGGCACCCTCACCTTTGCCCGCGCAAGGCGAATGCTAAGGTCAAAGTCGTCTACCAATGTTTTTGGGTCAAATTCCCCGGCCTCTTGCAAGAGATCTTTGCGCACGAACAAGCCGCAGGTCATGAATACTGGGCGCCACAAAAGGCCAGAGAACACAAGACGACGGGAAAAGGAGAAGAGGTACTCCTGGGCCTCGATGACCCAAGTCTTGCGGAAGTTGTAGAAAGTGAAATCAGCGTAGGCGGCGCGAGCGCTGGGATGAGCCAAAAGCCGGGGATAGAAGGTCAGCGCCTCACGGTCCATGCGGGCATCGGCATCGAGGAAGAGAATGATGTCCCCCGTTACATGTTTGAGGGCATGGTTGAGGGCCGCGGGTTTACCTGTGCGGTAGGGATCAGCGAGAACTTTGAGTGCCGGGATTTCTTGGGAGAGGCGGGCCAGGATCTGGGGCGTGGAATCAGTGGATCCGTCTACTACCACGATTTCCGTGTCTGGAGGAGCGTGGCTTGCCAAAGTGCGAACGGTATTTTCGATCACCGCTTCTTCATTACGGCTGGCGATGACGATGGAAAGTTTTCCCGGGGTGCCCGCGCAGGCCACAAGCCTCCTGAGGACCTTCAGGTTCTTCGCTTCCCCCAGGAGCGCGAGAGCTATGCCCGCGACGATTCCCCCCAAAACGCCCCAAAGGGTTGGACTCATCGGGCCACAATCGACACAAGCTTGGCCGGAACGGCCACGACCTTCTCAATCCGTAACCCCCGCAGACGTTCGCGCACCGAGGGATCAGCCAGCACCAAATCCTGCAGAACTTGGGGGTCACTGGCCGCGGCGCGGGAAACACGTACCCTAACCCGCACCTTTCCGTTTATCTGTACAGGAATCTCCACCTCTCCCTCCGCCAAAGCCTGGGGATCGTACTCCGGCCAAGGGGTCTCCAAGACGGCTTTGGTCTCGCCTAAGCGGTGCCAAATCTCCTCGCAGATAAAAGGCGTAAAGGGGGAGAGGATCAGGACAAGGTTGCGCAGCACACTGCGGAGGAGTCGAGGGTCTGCTTCGCGATCTTCAGCGTAGCTGGCCAGTTCGTTGGTGAGCTCCATAATTGCAGCTACTGCCGTGTTCAAGGCCAACCGCCCCTCAAACTCCTCAGTCACTTTCTTCACTGTGGCGTGAAGCTTGGTCCAAAGGGCACGCCCTTGTGTTCCCAAGGCCTGGGGATCTGGCTCCTCTCGCACTCCGGCAGCGCGGGAAATGATGGCCAACGCCATGTTCCAAAACCTGTTGAGAAAACGCCAACAACCCCGCACGCCCTCCTCGCTCCACTCGATCTCCTTTTCGGGCGGGCCCATGAAGAGGGTATAGAGCCGTTCCGTGTCCGCACCGTATTGGGCGATGAGCTCGTCAGGCGAGACCACGTTCTTTTTGGATTTGGACATGGCCACCACCGATACCTCCAACTCCGCCCCGCATTTGGGACAGCGGTCGCCCGGCAGAACCTCCTTGGGCGGGATCCAATGATGGGTGGGGCACCAATACGCCGGATAGGTGACCATCCCTTGGGTGAAAAGCTTTTTAAACGGCTCGTCAAAGGAGAGCCAACCCAGGTCGTGGAGGAATTTCGTGATGAAGCGAGCATAAAGGAGGTGGAGGATAGCGTGCTCCACACCACCCACGTACAGGTCCACAGGCAGCCACCTGTTCACCAGATCCGGATCGAACGGGCGATCCTCGTCCTTCGGCGAAATGAAACGCAGGAAGTACCAAGAAGAGTCGACAAAGGTGTCCATGGTGTCCGTATCCCGCTGGGCAGGTCCGCCGCAGCGCGGACAGGTGGTGGAGATGAACCCCGGGATGTCCGCCAACCCCAGTTTCCCGATGCGGTTTACCTCAGGAAGAAGGACAGGAAGATCTTTTTCGGGAACAGGGACTATGCCACACCGCGGGCAGTGAATAATGGGGATGGGCGCGCCCCAATAGCGTTGGCGGGAAATGAGCCAGTCCCGAAGCTTATAGGTCACCGCGGCATTTCCTAAGCCTTTCTCCTCAAGCCAAGCTACGGTTTTTCGAACCGCTTCGGCCCCGGGCGTCCCGGAGAGGGGACCGGAGTTGAGCATCGGCCCAAATTCTGCATGGAAAAGGAAGTCCCGCAGTGCTGGCACGGCCCAAAGGATCTCCGCCACGGTACGTTTTTCGGCCAGCGCCGGATCGATGGCCTTGAGCCGGCTCAGGGCTCGCCGCTCCTCCGCCACGCTCCCGATGCTGATCACCTCGTCCGGGAACACGATCTGCCAACCTTGGCCCACCATCGCCGCCCATCCCTTTTCGGTCAAACGTTCCCGGATCACGGAAGCGGCCTTGTCCATGATTTCCGTAGGAGCGTTGGCCAAAAGCGCCCCATCTTTTGTCGAGCCCACTGGGATTCCCAAGGCCCGTAAAGCTTGGGGCAGGGAGGAAACAAAGGCGTCGGCTGGGACGAAAATCCGGATCTCCCCGCCAGGGTGGGCGATCACGGGGATCACCGGAAGACCGTGGGACAAGGCGAATTGAAAATCGCGCTCGTCGTGGGCGGGGACGCCCATGATGGCGCCGGTGCCGTAGCCCATGAGGACGTAGTCTGCAACCCAGATGGGGATGCGTTCGCGTGTGGCGGGATTGATGGCGTACGTGCCCACAAAGACCCCAGTCTTCTCCTTTTCTGTGGAGGTGCGTTCCACTTCGGTCAGGCGATCGGCAGCAGCGCGGTAAGCTTCCACGGCGGCGCGCTGCTCCAACGCGGTGAGCTCCGGCACCCAGGGATGCTCCGGAGCCAGGACCAGAAAGGTCGCTCCCCACAGGGTATCCGGCCGGGTAGTGAAGACCTTGATCTCCGCTCCTTTTTCCGTGGGAAAAACGATTTCTGCCCCTTCCGAGCGGCCGATCCAGTTTTCCTGCATCTTCTTTACGTGTTCTGGCCAGTCCAGTTTCTCCAGATCTTTCAAGAGCCGTTCAGCATAAGCGGTGATCCTGAAATACCATTGTTCGAGCTCCTTCTTTTCCACGGGGGAGTTACAACGCCAGCAGCGGCCGCCAATGACCTGCTCGTTGGCCAGTACCACCTCGCAGTGGGGGCACCAGTTGACCTTCCCTTTGGCCCGATAGGCCAAGCCCCGCTCGTAAAGCTTCAGGAAGATCCACTGGGTCCACTTGTAGTAGCCGGGCTCGCAGGTAGCGATCTCCCTGTCCCAGTCGTACTCCACTCCCCAAGCTCTGAACTGTCGTTTGAACTCACGGATGTTGGCCCAGGTCCAATCCCGAGGATGCACGCCCTGTTCGATGGCTGCGTTTTCTGCAGGGAGGCCGAAGGCATCCCAGCCCATGGGGTTGAGCACGTTCCAGCCCCGCATGAGGAGGAAGCGCACAATGGCATCGCCCAGGATGTAGTTTCGGCCGTGCCCAGCGTGAAGTTTGCCGGATGGGTAGGGGAACATGTTGAGGTAGTAAAACTTCCGCTGGGGTTCGTGGGTTTTGGCTTTAAAAAAGCCCCGCTCACGCCAAAAATCCCGCCATTTCTCTTCCACCACCTGGGGGTTATAGGGCTCTGGGATCACAGCAGTCCCCCTTTCACCAGGTCCTCCGCGGCGGCCAAAACCTTTTGCACCTCCCGCGGGTCATCCATCTCGCAGTATAAGCGGAGGATAGGCTCAGTCCCGGAGGCGCGGAACAACAACCACCCTCGGGCGAACCGCAATTTTAGCCCATCCAAATTCTCCAGAGCTTTCACGCTATGCCCAGCAAGAGTGTCCGGTGGATTTTTCTCTAGTTTTTCGGCGATTTCCAAGCGATTGGGCAGCGTCAGATCCCGTCGGGAATAGTAATGGGGGCCAACCCGGGCAAAAAGTTCCTCCACCAAAGAGGAGAGGGGTTTTCGGGTAGTGGCCACAAGCTCCAGGAGAAGGAGCCCGGAGAGGATTCCGTCGCGCTCGGGCAGATGCCAGGCGTACCCATAACCTCCGGATTCCTCCGCGGCGAACATCGCTGTTCCCGTGACCAATCCTTCCACCGCCCACTTGAACCCGATCTTGATCTCCTGGCAGGGTACGCCTTCGGCATCCGCGAGCTTGCGAACCATGTCCGTGAGGGCAAAAGATTTCAGCACTGGCCCCCGTAGGTTGCGGTTCCGGAAGAGATGCCAGAGGAGCAGGGAAGCGGTGCGGTGGGTGTCCAAAAATTCCCCCTGTTCGTTCATGCCCGCGGCGCGGTCTCCGTCGCCATCAGTGACGAGTCCCACCATGATCCGGCCCCGCACTCGGCCGCGCAGGCCCCGGATGACTGCCCGCAGCGGCCGCATGTTCTCCGCGATGGGCTCCGGCTTTTTCCCGCCAAACAGAGGGTCCCGGCCGGAGCGAATGGCAAGATGAGGAAGGCGCAGCTCCCGGAGAATGGTGGACAAGTACCCCTGAGCCGAACCATACATGGCGTCCACCACAGGAAAAAGCGGTGCCTGTCTGATGAGCTCGAGATTCACAGCCTTCCGCACCTTCTCCAAGTAGTGTTCCCGCACCCCTTTGGTAGGAACCTCGGTTTGGTCCAATTTGGGCGGTTGGGGAGGGAGATGGGCTTCGATCTCCCGGGTAATCTCTTCCGTGGCGGATCCACCGTATTCCGGTTTGAATTTGATCCCGTTATATTCCGGCGGGTTGTGGGAGGCCGTGATCATCACGCCTCCGGCCAACCCCTCTTCGCGCACGGAGAAAGAGAGAGCGGGGGTGGGTACAGGTTCTGGCGTGATCCAGGCTGGAACCCCAGCTTGCTGGAGGGCTCGCGCTAGTTCCACAGCGAACTCTCGGGAGAGGAACCGGGTGTCGTAGCCGACCAGAACCCCGGCCTCAGGGGGTTGCAAACGGACCCCCCACTCTCGGTAAACCTGCATCTCCTTCCGCTGCGGGTCCCGCAGATACGAGCCCAGCGCTGCCCCCACCCGCGCCACGTTGGCGAACGTGAAATCGCGGGCAATCACACCCCGCCACCCATCTGTGCCAAATTTGATCTCTTGCTTCATCGCCGGCCCTTTCGCTTCGCTTTTCCTAAGTCTACTCGCTCCACAAAAGGAGGGATCTTCACCCCGTCGCTTTCCAAAAGCTCCGCGATGAGATCCATGGGGATCGCCGTCTCTATCCAGAGATCCTCAATGGACACAACCCCACCGCGCACAGGAACCCGTTCAAACGCTTTTTCCAGTGCCTGACAATAGCGCTCCCGCAATTTGGCTAATTCTTCATCCAGTTCTGGCATGCTAGTAACGCCACTCCACCGTGTACTCCAGGGAATTTTCCTTGCCCGGGAGCACAGGAACAATAAATTTTGCACGCTGAACATCGAGGAGCTCATAGGGAAGCGTGGCACTCAGGATCCGCCAGTATCCAGGAAGAGTCTCGATAACCTCCACCTTCACCTCTTCGGCTTTCGCCGAGCGCAGGGTGATGCGCCAAGTGCTGCGAAACAGATTTTCTCCAACCTTTTCCTGGTGCACCTGCTCCCGACTCCCCCAGAGGTCAAAAGCTGAGCCTAGGACCAGCTCGGTGCTCTTTCCTTTAGGAAGATGGGGGATGGCTCCAGCTCCCACCAAAATACCTTCGGTGTAGACCCGCATTTCCCCGGCAGGAAACACTTGATCCGCGGCGGAAAAACGTACCCCTACTTCTACCGCGGTTCCGCTTAGGCGGTAGAACCGGATGGCCGGAAGGGACGCCCGAACGAGGGGGAGCGCCACCGTACCCTGGGGAAGGTCCCAGGTTCCCGGAAGATCGTAGCGATAGTACTCGAAGGCTTCGGTGGGCGTGGCTTCCGGTGCCAGGGCCAAGGCGCGCACACCTTCCTTGGTTTGGGTTTTTATTTCTCCGGCGATTAGGGTGATTTTGGCCTTGAGGAAATCCAGACCTGTGTCGTTTCTGACCACAGTTTTGCCGAAAATGTCGAGTGTTCTTTCCACTAACTCCGCGTCGTAGGTGATCTTCCAGCTCACCCCCTGGGTGAGGTATTGGAAGCGCAGGTCTTTTTCTCCTGGCGCGGGGGCGCGGTAGTGGAGGAGAGCTTGGACTTTGGAGATGGGCACGTAGCGCGGACCTCGCACCCACTGGTATTCGCGCACCAGCACCACACCGTCCGCAGTTTCCAGCACGAGCCCTTCTTCCGTGATTTCCCGGAGTATTCCCCGGAATGCTGCGGTTTCCGTTTGCACTGTAACTTCTTGCCCCAAAAGCCGGCGTAGGTTCCAGGGCTCGGAGGGCAAGGGCCGCAGAGCCAACGCTTCCACACCCTCCACGCGAAGGGTCTCCCACAGCGTGCCCTCAGGGAAGCCCCTAAGCTCCAGCACTCCTTCCGTGGAAATCGGGAGCCTTCGCGTCTCTTCCACCAAAGACAAACCGGAGGAGTACAGGACCACCTGGGTCTGCCCCAGGGCCAACGTACCCAAGATTACCAAAAGCCAAAGGATCACCATGGGCAGAATCACCTCGTCGCATCTTACCTTGTTTTGGGGTTACTCCCCGAGCTCCCCAAGTTCGCGCTTCACCGCAGCGATTTCCTCTTCTAATTCGGTTTTGTAGCGTTCGAGCTCTTGGAGATAATCCTGAAGGAAACGGCGGTATTCCTCACGGCTCCACCACGGTCCGAAGCGACCAGGACCAAACCGAAAGAAGAAAAAGGGTGGGAACCCCAAACCAAACGCACCGTAGCGCCACCAGCGCATAACCATCACCCGGGGTAATGATATCCAGCGCCCGTTCGTTCTGGTACAGGGCGAAGAAGAGAGCCTGCAATGAGCCGGCGCAGCTCAGCCAAATTTTCCCCGGTTTTGGCGGACACAAGCACGCTGGGCTGAGCCTCGACCGAAAGCATCTCCGCCCGGGCCCATTCCTCCGGAGAACGCAGGAGATCCAGTTTGTTCAACACGTACAATACCGGAGGTTTGGGATCTTCGGGCTTCAGGATCTCGGTGAGAACTACCCGGCGCACCACTTCCAACTGTTCCCCAGCCGCAGGGGAAGCTACGTCCACCACGAAGAGGAGGAGGCTAGCTTCGCGCACGGCCTCCAACGTGGCGTGGAAAGCGGGGATCAACTGGGGCGGGAGGTCGCGGATGAAGCCCACCGTGTCGGTGACCAGGGCCACGCGGCCGTCGGGAAGGGCTGTGCGGCGGACTTTCGTATCCAAGGTAGCGAAGAGTTGGTCTGCGACGAGGGCATCGCCCCGGGTGAGGGCGTTGAACAGGGTGGACTTTCCGGAGTTGGTGTACCCCACCAGAACAATCTCAGGGGGACCGAAGCGGCGGCGCCGGCCCCGCCGGATTTCTCGGGCCCGCGCGGCTTCCTTGAGCTCGCGCTCCAGGGCCTGGATGCGACGGCGGATGGCCCGCCGACTTTGCTCTAACCGCGTTTCACCTGGTCCCGTCGTGCCCACAATTCCGCCGGGGTTGGACAAAACTTGCCCCCATCCGCGCAGCCGAGGACGAAGGTACCGAAGCTGGGCCAGTTCCACGGCAAGGGCAGCCTCTTTTGTGCCCGCGTGAAGGGCAAAAATGTCCAGGATGAGCTGAGAACGATCGATGATTTTGAGCCCCGTGTGCTCCTCGAGGTTCCGGGCCTGGGCGGGGGTGAGCTCTACCCCGAAGATCAGAGTGTCAGCCCACGTTTCCCTGGCCAGATCTAGAATTTCTTGCACCTTGCCCCGCCCCACGTACGTGGCTGGATCCGGCCGGGTGCGGCGCTGCACACAGGTTCCCACCACCGTTACCCCAGCGGTTTTGGCCAGGGCAGAAAGCTCGGCCAGACGTTCCTCCGGATTTTTTTCGGGTGATGTGACCTCCACGAGGAGCGCGCGTTCCCCACCATAGACGCGAGCCCGCTGGCCCAAGTAGTCCTCAATGAGCAGGGGTCTCAGCCCTCTTCCCTCCATACCTTGGCTCCCAGAGCCCCGAGCTTTCCCAGCATATCTTCGTAGCCGCGGCTCAGGTGTTGTTCTGCGGCCACAAAACTTACGCCGTCCGCGGCGAGGGCAGCTAATACCAAGGCCGCTCCAGCGCGAATGTCTGTGGCCTCTACCTGGGCTGGCCGCAACCGTTCCACACCTTCCACCACCTGGATACTCCCCGCCACCTGAATTTTAGCGCCCATCTGGATGAGGGGTTCTACGTGACCGAACCGCGCCGCGTAAACGGTTTCGGTGACGGTAGATCGGCCCTCGGCCCGGGCGAGGAAAGCCACCATGGGCGGTTGAAGATCGGTGGGAAACCCAGGATATGGCCAGGTGCGCAAATCCACAGGCTTGGGGCGCACAGGACCGCGCACCTCCAGCCAATCCTCTCCTTGCTCCAGCTCGCAGCCAGCCAGGATCAGACGGTCCCCCAGAGCCGCGAGGTGCTGGGGCTGGGCGGACTGAACCCGGACCCTCCCCCCCGTGATGGCCCCGGCCAAGAGATAAGTTCCGGTCTCAATCCGATCGGGAATGAGGGTGTGCTCGGCCCCTCCCAATTCTCGTTGGCCCCGAATGGTAAGCCGTTCGGTGTGCCAAATTACCTGTGCGCCCATTTTTCTTAGCAACTCTACAAGGTCTGCCACTTCCGGTTCTCGCGCCGGGTTGACCACAGTGGTCTCGCCCTGGGCCAGCGCTCCTGCGAAGAGAAGCTGCTCTGTGGCTCCTACAGAGGGAAAATCCAGGTACACGCAGGCTCCGTGCAAATGCTGCGCTTCGGCGAACACTCCACCATCCGCCAAGGCGAGATGGGCACCGAGGCGGGCCAGCCCGTGAAGATGCAAGTCCACTGGGCGTGGTCCCAATGCGCATCCTCCCGGAAGGGGCACCCGTGCCCGCCCGAGTCTGGCCAACAGCGGTCCCAGGACCAGGAACGAGGCGCGCATGCGCTGCACCAGTTCGGCCGGTGCTTCCCAGGCCAAATGCTCTCCCCCCCACAGGTTCAGTGTGTTTCCTTCCCACCGTGCTTCTTTGCCCAAAGCTCGGATCAATTCCACCGCGGTCTCCACGTCCAACAGGCGGGGAACGTTGTGGAGCACCACGGGCTCAGAGGTGAGAAGGCTGGCGAGGATGGCGGGCAGCGCGGCGTTCTTCGCTCCCGAGGCGCGAATCTCTCCGCCAAGCGGTGTTCCGCCGACAATGACGATCACGGGAGAAGGGGCCGGGGATCCACAGGAGAGCCGAAATAATGGACCTCGAAGTGCAGATGGGGCCCGGTGGAAAGACCGGTGTTGCCGGACAAAGCAATCGCTTCCCCTTGGCTCACCCTCTGGCCCGCGCTCACCAGAAGCTTCGAGAGGTGGCCGTAATAAGTCTCGTAGCCATTTTCGTGATCGATGACGACGAGGAGACCGAATCCCTCTTGCCAACCAGAGAATGTGACGATTCCCGAGGCGGTAGCCCGCACCGCTGTTCCCTCAGGGACAGCTATGTCGAGCCCCGTGTGGAAAGAAGGGATTCCGTAGATGGGGTGGATGCGCGGCCCAAAGGTCGAAGATATCGACCCGCGCACGGGCCACATGAATCCTTGGGCCTGGCCAGCCCAAGGTGCCGGCACAGTAGCGGGGTTTGGAATGTACAGGCGTTGGCCGGGCTGAGGGTTCTCTCGCACGCCGTTCGTTTCGGCGATGACGGTCTCGCTGACTCCGTAGGCAGCGGCTATGGAGGCCAAAGTTTCCCCAGCTCTCACGGTGTGTAGGACCCCGCCCGCGGGCACGTAGAGCTTCTGGCCCGGATAGATGGTGGTGGACATGAGGTTGTTGGACACCATGATCCAGGACACCGGCATACCGTAGCGGGAGGCGATGGAACTCAAGGTGTCGCCGGTACGGACTTCGTACAGGGAAGCGGTGGCTTGCCAGGAGCTCAGGGTTTGAGGCGGCCCGCCCAGTTCCAAAGAAGCTGTCAACGGCAAAAAAAGCAGGGGCAAACACAGAGCCAAGACAGCAACGATCCACACGTTATTCACTGTTCATCAGCTCCAAAAATTGCTTGTTGTTCTTTGTCCGTTCCATCCTCTGTTTTATGAACTCCAGGGCCACCCCTGGGTCCGGCATCTCGGAGATGAGCTTACGGAGGATCCACACCCGGCGAAGGACATCTGGCTCAAGGAGGAGTTCCTCTTTTCTTGTGCCGGACTGGATGAGATCGATGGCCGGAAAGATTCGGCGGTTGGCGAGATCCCGGTTGAGCACAAGCTCCATATTTCCCGTGCCCTTGAACTCCTCGAACACCACCTGGTCCAGGCGCGAACCCGTGTCGATGAGGGCCGTGGCGATGATGGTGAGGGAACCGCCCTCCTCGATGTTCCGCGCCGCACCGAAGAACTCCTTGGGTTTGTACAGGGCGGTGGGGTCGATGCCGCCGGAAAGAAGCTTCCCGGAAGGAGTGATGGAGAGGTTGTAGGCCCGGGCCAGACGGGTGAGGGAGTCCATGAGGATCACCACGTCGTAACCCACCTCCACCAAGCGTTTGGCCTCCGAGGTCACGAGCTCCGCCAGCTTCGTGTGGTGCTGGGGCTCCATGTCGAACGTGGCGGCGATAACCTCAGCGCGCCGCACCGAGCGCTTGAAGTCCGTGACCTCTTCGGGACGCTCGTCCACAAGGAGGATGAGCAGCTTGATATCCGGGTAGTTCGCCTCCAGACCCTGAGCGATGTGTTTGAGGAGCGTGGTCTTGCCGGCCTTGGGCGGGGACACGATGAGCCCGCGCTGTCCTTTCCCAATGGGGGCGAACAGGTCCATCATGCGGGTGGAAAGCTCATCCGGATCGTGCTCCAACACGTACTGTTGGTTGGGATGGAGGGGGGTGAGCTGGGAGAAATCCTTGCGTTTCCTCACCACTTCTGGATCCAGCCCGTTCACATCCTCCACCCGCAACAGGGCGAAATAACGTTCGCCCTCGCGGGGCGGCCGCACCGTCCCCCGCACGATGTCCCCGTCCTTCAGGGCGAACTTCCGGATTTGGGAAGGGGAAATATACACATCGTAGCGGCTGGGAATGCAGGACTTATCTCGTAGGAATCCGTAGCCGTCGGGCATAGTCTCCAAAACTCCGGTGACGGTGAGCTCCTGGCGCTCGGCCAAAGCGCGCAGCACAGCCATCTCCAGCTCTGCGGGGGAAAGCTCATTCGTCCCGTTGAGGCCCAGCTTTTCCGCGAGCTCCAAGGTCTTTTCTTGCCCGAGGGCTCGGACCTCGCTGATCTCCATAGCCGCTCACCTCGCCGCGCTAGATCCGCCCGAACATGGATCGCACCACATCCGCATACATTCGCAGGCGATCCCAAAGGCCCAGCCAAAACCCGCGTTTTTCCTCTTTGCGCACGTGGCTCACGCCCTCCCACACCACGGTTTTTTGCCGCCAACCTTCCCGAAAAGCCAACTTGGTCAGGGCTGTTTCGATGCCGAAATCGCTGATTTGCACGAGGGCCTCCGCTTTCTCCCAAAGGTGTCGGGGCATGATCCTCTGACCGGAAAGGAAGGGTACGAGGCGTTGGGAGAAGTCCGTGGCTGCCCGGCCCTTACGGAAAACAGCGATCACCATCTCCGCATCCCCAGCTCCATAAGCCCGCACCAAATCCTCCACGTGCTGGGCTGTGAGCCCGGTGAGGTCTGCGTCCAGGAAGAGAAGCGTATCGCCCTGAGCTGCTCGTACTCCCGCGGCCATCGCCGCCCCCTTTCCCTGATTTTCGGGAAGTCGCACCACTTTGACCCCATAGCGCTGGGCCACATCGCCTGTACCGTCGAAGGAGCCGTCATCCACGACGATGATCTCCGCCACAGAAGGTGCGGCCAACAATGGCTCCAAAACAGCGCCGATTCGTGCGGCCTCGTTATATGCGGAGATGATGGCAGAGATTTTCATGTGGGTGCGATTCTGGGCGTACAACAAGCACTATAGCATCGCGGGCGGCGCCGGTCAAGCGCCCCGGTGAAAGCGCCAGGAGATGGGGAGTTAGAGAGGATGAGTCAGCCTCTTTTTGGCACGGGCAGGAAAAGCGGAAACGGACCTTGTCCTCCCGTCCTATGGGCCTGGTCAGTAACCTCTGCCAAACCTCAGCTGGCATGGGCTGACCCTGCTGAGAAAAGCCAGTTTATGGGCCGCTCGACGAGGTGGCGGTGATGTTTGGTCTATGAGGGGTCATGATGTGCTGGCTCGTTGTCCTTTGGCGCCTATGAGCTCTGTGGTTTTTTCCACCACGGCTTTAGGCTCACCTGCCACGAGGAACTTGGCTCCGTCGGGTCGGCGTTCTAGTTCCACCTGATTTTGCTTGACCGCCCGCGGTCCCACGATCACAAGGATGGGAATGCCCAAAAGCTTTGCGTCGTGGAACTTCTCGCCTGCACTCTGATCCCGATCGTCCAACAGCACTTCGAAACCGGACTCGGCCAAAGCCTGTGCCAACTTTTCCCCTGACTCCAGAAGAGCACCCTGTTTTGGGTCCAACACGCTTACGAGGACCTCAAAGGGCGCGAGGTGCACAGGCCAGATCATCCCCTCTTCATCGTGATGAGCTTCGATCACAGCGGCCAGAAGGCGCCCCACGCCAATTCCGTAGCAGCCCATGATGAGGGGTCTGGACTTTCCCTCCCGATCGAGGAAAGTAGCGCCCATGGCCTCAGAATATTTCGTGCCCAGTTTGAAGATGTGCCCGAGCTCCATGGCCCGTTGGACTTTCAAGCGGCCACCGCAGCGCGGGCAAGCTTGTCCCTCTTTGGCCAAAGCCACGTCCGCCACAATGTCCGCTGAGAAATCCCTGGGGAAATTAACGTTCTTGAGGTGAAAACCTGCGCGGTTGGCTCCGGCCACGAGGTTGCGCGCCTTGGGAATGGAATCGTCTACCACCACCTTCACCCGGTCCCTGCGGATCCCCCTGGGCGAGGCGTACCCGGGGACAGCCCCCACCCTAGCGATTTCCTCCTCGTTAGCGGGACGGAGATCGGCCCGGCCTAAAACCCGGGCCAGCTTGCCCTCGTTCACCTCCAGGTCACCGCGGATGACCACGAACACCAGTTCCTCCCCAGCTCGGTAAAACACGGCTTTGGCCGTTTTCCGCGGGGGAACACCCAGGAACTGAGCGACCGCCTCGATGGTGTAGCAGTCGGGAGTGGCCACCTCTTCCAGGGGAAGGAGGGGTTCAGCAGGGTCGTCCTCCTCCTTCCGGCTCACCGCACTCTCCAGGTTGGCCGCGTAATCTCCGTGTTCGCATTGAATGAAAGAATCTTCGCCAAAGGGGTTAGGCAACATGAACTCGTGAGATTCTGATCCGCCGATGAGGCCAGGGTCCGCTTCCACGACCACCACGGAAAGTCCGCACCGGCGGAAGATATTGAGATAGGCCTGGTAGATTTTCCGGTAGAATCGGTCTAGATCTTCTTGGGATTCGTGGAAGCTGTACCCGTCTTTCATGGTGAACTCCCGGGCGCGGACGAGGCCGCCGCGGGGGCGAGGCTCATCGCGGAATTTTGTTTGGATCTGGTAAAAGACGAGAGGGAGCTGCCGCCAGGAGCGAATCTCCCGGCGTGCCAGGTCCGTGATGACCTCCTCGTGGGTGGGCCCCAGCACCAGTTCCCGGCCAGCTCGGTCCCGCAGGTGCCCGAGGATCGGGCCAAATTCCTGAAGCCTTCCGGTTTCGGCCCACAGCTCCGCGGGATGGACCATGGGCATGGTGATCTCCATACCGCCGATGGCGTCCATCTCCTCGCGAATGATGGTCTCGATCTTGTGGAGGACGCGGCGCGCAAGGGGCAGGTACGTGTAAATCCCGGCCGCCAGTTTCCGAATCATCCCCGCCCGCAACATGAGCTTGTGGCTGGGAAGCTCCGCCTCGGTCGGCTCCTCTTTCCAGGTCGGCAGAAAGTACTGGCTCGCCCGGACCAAAGCCATAGCGGCTCGGAGATTACCGGAAGACCGCGCGCAACACAACATCAACCTCTTCGGGCTGGCGCAAAATTTCCGGCTCCACCGGCAACACTCCCAGGAAAGAAGAGCGATAAGACCGGGAGGCCAGCCGAGAATCGGCAATGAGGATGACCCCACGGTCTTCGGGCGTGCGGACAAGTCTCCCCAATCCCTGGCGGAGCTTCAGAACAGCTAAGGGCAAGGAGAGTTCGCGGAACTCGTTTTTCCCTTGAGCTCGCAGCCGTTCAGCTTCGGCCTCGAGCACAGGTTCAGCTGGGTGGGAGAAGGGAAGGCGGGCCACCACCAGCACCTCCAGCTCGGGGCCCGGAAGATCCACGCCCTCCCAAAAGCTCTCCAGGCCCAGGAGAATTGCGGGAGCGGGCATAAGCCGGAACTTGCGGAGGAGTTGGTCGCGCTCGCCATCCCATCCTTGGGCAAGATGGGGAACGTCCCTAAGGAGCTCGTGCAAAGAAGCGAGGGCGCGCCTGGCGGTGAAGAGGACCAAGATCTTGGCGGGAACTTGGCTCACCACACGCCGGAGCACCTCAGCCAAGGCTCGGGGATAGCCCGGATCGTCCGGCTCGGGAAGCCCGGCCAGAAGGGCCACCTTTACCCTTTCGTAGGTGAACGGAGAAGGCCAACCCTGAAAGGGGGTCTCCTCGGGCAAACCCAAGCGCCGAAGGAGGAAGGCTGGGCTTCCTCCTACAGCCAGGGTGGCCGAGGTGAGGACCGCCGCTTTTACCTTTGGCCAAAGCCTCTGGGAAAGAATTTCCCCAAGATCCAGGGGAGTCAGGCCCAAGGTCACTTCTTCCTCCCGGCTGAACCACTGGACCCACGCGCCCGGACCTGGAGAAAGCACCTGTTCCATGGCGTTTTTGTAGGAAAGCAAGGCCGAAAGGAGCTCTGCGCCCTCTTCCTTGGCTTTGAGAGCCCGTGCGAGCTCTTCCACCGCATGGCTTAGGGACTGGGCTTGGGCGGTGAGAGAAGCTGCGGTCTCGGGCTTGAGCCGGCTTCGGCCAGGCGGAAGCTGAGCCCGCGCGAGATCCCAGAATTCCTCATGGACCCGGCGAACTTCTTCTTCGAGCCTTCGCGGCTTCTCGTCTTCCCAGCCCAAGCGGCGCAATTCCCCAAGGAGTAAAGGCAAATCCTCTGGGTTCAATTCCAATCCCAACGCCTCGCGCAAGGCCTGGGGAAGGGCGTGGGCTTCGTCCACCACCAGGTAATCGTAGGGACCCAAAAGGGCATTGTCTCTGGCCAGATCTGCGCCAAGGAGGGCATGATTGACCACCACCAGCTGGGCGGCCTGGGCTTTCTCCCGGGCACGCCGGGAAGGACAGGCCTCCCACCCCCGACAGCGCGGGCCCAGGCACCGCCAAGGTCGATCCCGTAGGTCCTCGAGCCACCAGGCCTCCTCTAGGAACCCCGCTTCGTCGAGATCCCCGCCGCGCAGGGCCAGCACTTTGAGGGGAAAGAGGAGTTCTTCGGGGATGAGCCTACCCTCCATTTCCCAAAGGCGCCGGAGGCAAACGTAGTTCTCTCGACCTTTCAGCAAGGCTCGCTCCACCCGCAGGTCGAGGTTTTCTTCAAGCCAGGGCAGATCTTTCTTCCAGAGCTGGTCCTGCAGGGTGCGGGTGCGCGTGGCCACCACGGCTCGGCCTCCCTTGCGCAGATGCAAAAGGAGGGGGATCAGGTAGCCAAAGGTTTTTCCCGTTCCTGGCCCAGCTTCCAACAGCGCTATCTCTTCGTTGTCCAAAACTTTTTTCACGGCTTGGGCGTAAGCCTCTTGGGAAGGCCGATAGGAAAGGCCCTTTTCCCTTAAGGTGTGGAAGGCTGTGGCCAAGTCTGGGGGCGGTGCAGGTGGAAACCGCGGGCGAGGGCTGGGCAGGGACCACCCAGTGGGAAGAGCTCGGGCCAAGGCGTGCCGAGCTGACTTGGGCCAAGTGCTCACTTCCTCCATGGCCAGAAGAACGAGGTCTCCCAGGGCCTCGGCTTGGATCCAAGGATCGGGGTGGGTGAGAGGGCGCCCGGTGCGGCGGGCCAGGCTTGGCCTGTCCGTGTCCTCGGGCCAAACCACCCGGCACAGCCATTGCACGTCCAGCACCTCTTTCCTGTGCTCGGTCCCCCAGGTGGCCAGAGGGAGCTTGGGCCAGGGGGCTTCAGGGGGAAGGCGGGCGCGGCCGCGCCCAGAAAAAACCACCCGCGCCACAAGTTCAGGGGTTTCCACAAACGCAAGGAACTCCACTACAGGCGCGAAAGAAGATCGATGCGGCGGACCACGCCGATCAGCCGGCCCTGAGCGTCCACAACCGGAATTTGCTTCAATCCCTTGCGCAGCATGAGGTCCGCCACATGAAGGTCGGAATCATCTGGAGTGACCGCCACCACTTCTTTGGTCATGTACCGCTCCGTAGGCTGGTCCCCGATTTCTCGCAGCCGCCTGGCCAGCTGATCCAGGCTGGGGAGGAAAGACGCAGAATGGAGCATGTCCATGTAACCAGGGAGGAGGGCACGGATGAGATCACGCTCGGAGAGCACCCCCACTACTTTCCCCTCCTCGTCCACCACGGGCAGTGAGGAAAGGCCGGAATTTTCCAAAAGTTTGATGGCCTGGGACACGGTGGTAGAACGCTCCAGGGAGGTCAACTCACGGCGGAGAAAGTCACGGACTTTCATAGCTGCGAACCTCCACCCGAGCTAGCTCGGCCTGAATTTTCCCTTGGTCCAAACAAAGCTTTTCCTCCGCCTCCGCGGAAGCCACGGCCGCAGCCATCCCATACTTGACGCTTTCGATCAAGTCTTTTCCTTGACTTAAGCCCACGAGAATTCCGGCCACCAGTGCATCATCGGCTCCCACCAGCTTTCTGAAGGCACTGAGGGGGACTTTGGCTTCGAAGTGCCAAACAGCTTCTTTGCTCACCAGGATGTCCCCGGTCAGATGGTGAGAAATAAGGCAGAGACTTGCACCTTGGGCTACGACCTTGCGTCCGGCGGCAATGACCTCCTCTTTCGTGCGCAGCGGCATATCCCCTAAGCGCAAGGTCTCGCGCACATCAGGTTTAACCAAGAACGGTTGTTCGGCCAGGGCGCGCAGCATGGCCTCGCCGCCGGTGTGGAGCACCACAGGAATGTTCTGGTCTTTGGCCTTGCGCGCCAGCTCTTTATAGAAGTCCACGGGTACCCCGGGGGGCAGAACACCCGCCAGGACCACGTACGTGGCCCGCCTGAGCATGCGCTCGTACTTGCGCAGGAAAAGCTCCAGAGCTTGCGGTGGAACAGAGGGACCTTCTTCGTGGATGTGGATGGGGTGATATTCGTGACCGCGAATGATCAAGGCCACGTTGGTACGGTTCTCCCCCTCAATCCACACGAAACTCGCACTCACTCCGCGCTCAAGCACATCGCGGAGGATGATCTGGCCCGTGTGACCGGCCAAAAAACCCATGGCCACCGTGTCAATCCCGTGGGCGGCCAGCAACATCGAGACGTTGATTCCTTTCCCGCCCGCGGAGGTCAGGGATTTTGTGGCCCGGATGGTGATGCCCTCCTCGCTGGGTCTTAAGTCCTCGGGAAGATAATCCAGCCAATAGAACTTATCCAACGCGGGATTGAGGGTCACGGTGAGGATCATCGCACCAACTCCCTCACTTTCCCCAACAGGGCGGCCGGAGTTGCGGCGTCCACCTCCACTTCCACAAGTTGACCCACCAGGTCCGCCGTGCCCGCAAACAGCACCGTCCTGAAGTCCCGGGTTTTTCCCAGCACCATCCCCTTTTCTTCCAAGTATTCCTCCACCAGGACCTCCACGGTTTGCCCCAGCCGCTCCCGATGGAGTTCAAGCGCGATTTTCCTGGCCAAGCTCAAAACCTCCTGGAGGCGGCGAGCTTTCTCCTCAGGCGGGATGGGATCCCCCAGGGGTTCCGCCGGGGTATGGGGACGAGGCGAATACCCCGCCACATATACCGTACCGAACCGAACCTCCTCGATGAGGGACAACGTGGCCAGGAAGTCCCCTTCCTCTTCCCCGGGGAAGCCCACGATCACGTCGGTGGTGATGTTCACCTCAGGAATAGCTTTCCGGATACGTTCCACAAGGGCAAGGAACGTCTCACGGGTATAGCCACGGCGCATGGCTCGCAAGACACGATCGCTTCCGGACTGCACCGCCAAGTGCACATGCTCGCAAATGTTTTCCTCTTCAGCGATGGCCGCGATGACCTCGTCGGTCATGTACGCCGGGTGAGAGCTGGTGAACCGCACCCGGGGGATAGGAATGCGCCCCATGCGCCTGAGGAGGCGAGCAAAATTTGTGCCGTCCCGCAAATCCAGACCATAGGCGTCCACGTTTTGCCCAAGCAGGGTAACCTCGATGTACCCAGCCTCTGCCAGCCTCCATACCTCTGCTTCGATTTCCTCCAAGGAGCGGGAGCGCAAGGGGCCTCGAACTTTAGGGATCACGCAGTAGGCACAGGAATGGGCGCAGCCCTCGGCCACGGTCACGTATGCCTGAAATGGGCTTCGGCGCTGTACGGGCAGGCGCTCCAATCCCTGGGGTTCGGGCAGATAAACCAGGCGCTGGCCCTCTTCCCGCACACGGCGGATGAGTTCCGGCAGGCGGCTCAAGCCGGTAGTTCCGAAGGCGAAGTCCGCACTGGGGCACAGGGAGAGGATTTCCTGGCCGCGGCCCTGGGGCATACAGCCCCCCACGCCGATGAGCACTGGCCGCGTGCGCTTCAGCCGGGAGAGCTCCGCGACCCGACTCACCACCTTGTCCTCGCTCTTTTGCCGGACCATGCAGGTATTGAGGAGGACCACGTCGGCTTCCGCGGGCCGGTCCACGAGGACGTACCCAGCTGCGGCCAGAACTCCGGCGATCTCCTCGCTCTTGTGATGGTTGAGCTGACAGCCCCAGGTGAGAATACAGGCCTTCATCGCTTTAATCCTATCCAGTTTGCCCTTTTCTACAACCCACCGCCTTCTTTTGGGTATGATCTTTTCGTGCGGCTGCGCCTAGATGGGTATTTGCTTAGGGAAATTATCCCACCTTTCTTCGTGGCCCTGTTGGCTTTTCTTGTATTCATCGGGCTCGAGCTTATCCTTTCTCTTTCCGACGCCCTGTTCGCCCGCGGAGTTTCTGCCGCTTCTCTTCTCCGTCTTCTTTCCTATAAGCTCCCCAACATCCTGACCCTGGCCGCGCCGGCCGGCGTTCTTTTGGCCACGTTTTTGGCTTTGGCTCGGTTGGCTTCCGACCGGGAACTCCTGGCCTTTCAGGCCCTGGGCTATTCCCTGCGCCGGCTGCTCCTCCCCTTTTTCTCCTTCGGCTTGATCATAAGCGCCCTGTCCTTTGGGTTCTCCGAGCTCGTGGTGCCCTCGGCAGAGGCCCGGTATCGCCAGGAACTCCTCACCCTCCTCTACCGCGGACCAACCCCCCTCATCCAAGAACACGTGTTCTTCCGCGGCCCGCAGGGCGAGTTGTTCTATGCTGAACGGTACACGGGAGAAAAGATCCAAGGCATCGTGGTGTATGACTTGGCTGGCCAGCTTTATCCCCGCAGCTCTTTTCCCGCGGTCATCACCGCCCGGGAAGGCCTTCTTTCCTCGGGCCAGCTCGTTCTCAAAGAGGGGCGGCTGATGCATTTTGGTTCCCAGGGAGAGCTCACGGAAATTTTGGCTTTCCAGGAACTGACTCTCGCGGTGGGCCAGGATTTGGAGGATGTCATTTTAGGTGGCCGCACGCCCAGCGAGATGTCCACCCGCGAGTTGCGCCAGCGCATCGAGCTCCTACGAAAGAGCGGCCACGACGTGCGCGACCTTTTGGTGGAGTACCATGGGAAACTAGCTGTGGCCGCAGCAGCGTTGGTGTTCGTGCTGTTCGGCGCGCCCCTTGGGGCCATCCTTGGCCACCGGGGCCGAGCCACCGGGATGGTCGTGGGTTTTCTCCTCGCCGCGGGAGCCCAGGCTCTTTTCCTGTGGGCGCGCACCCTGGCCCGCCGGGGCTTCTTGCCCCCAGCCCTGGGGGGCTGGCTTCCTCATCTTGTGTTTGGCACCGTGGGCCTCCTGCTCTTTTGTGGTGCAGATCGTCTGAGGTTCCGCGGCCTTCTCCTCTTCGCCCTATGGGGAGTTATGGCCATAGGCGCGCCCCCCTTCACGGAACTTGTGGCTGAGGAACTGGTGGTCGAGCAGGACGGTACAGCGTTTTTGGCCACCGACGCCCGCCTAACCCTTCCGGAGTACACCCTCACCGCCCACCGTCTTTCCCTGCGGGAAGGGGAGGGCTGGATCCTCGAAGCTTGGGGCGCGGAGGTTTCCTCCCCAAAGACCCGTGTTCGCGCCGAATTCCTCAGGGCTCAGCTTGCGGCAGAAGGCACACTCCTCAAAGCGGATCTGCAAAACTTTTCTGGGGAAACGACGTTCAGTGGACCAGAGAAGGAGGAAACCCTGCACTTTTCCGCCCAGGAGGGAGAGGTGATCTTTGCAGAAGGGGCTATCTCTCAGGTCACCGGGAAAAACGTGACGTTCACCACCTGCCCGTGCCCGGACGGCGCGCCGTACCTGGTCTGGGCCGAGGAGTTTTTCTTCGCTCGGGAGAAATGGCTCTTTGCCCGGAACTTGCGCGTCCATTCCTTTGGCTACCCCATCGTGTGGCTTCCCTTCTACGCTACCCGGGTGGGTGAAGAGAGCGTGCCCTTCCTTCCAGAAATAGGGAGATCCATATGGGGCTGGTTTTTCCGCTGGTCTTTTCCCTGGGCGGTGGGCCAAGACGCGGTGGGCGCGTTCATTTTCACCGTTCACCCCGAGGTCGGACGAATTGAGCCTGTTCTGCAAGCGCGCTGGGCGGACGGGAATTTCTACCTTGCCCAAGACCGCGTTTCTTTTTGGGCCCAAGGGAAGCTTTTGGGCGAGGTCTGGCGCGTGCGGGGCCAATACGATACCACCGGCCTTTTGTTTTCTCTTACGGGGCGCTTGGGCGGTTGGGGACTGGATGTCCAGGCCGGGCTAGCCGAAACGGAAAGCTCTAAATACACGCGACTTCCGGAAATCACGCTCAGGCAGAACTTTTCTGTCCTGGAAGGGAACATGGATTTGCGCGTGGGATTCGGCCGCTATCAGGAAGGGGAGGCTCAAGGCTGGCGCGCAGGCTTGAGCGGAACTTGGAACTGGTCCGGGGAGATCCACTTCGCTCGTCTCCAATTCCCGGTGGGTTTCGGCCTCGATCAGTACCCAGGAACGGAGCGCATGTACGTTTTCGTCCGCCCAAATCTATCTTTGGGAGCCATCACCCTCTGGTACGAAGGCCGTGTCACCTGGGGACGCTCCCTGTTCACGTTCGATGCTGTTCCCAGCTCCTACCAGGTCGGGCTGAGCCTCTCCGCGCGCGAACGGGGGCTTTCTCAAAACCTGGTGCTCAGCTGGGATCTCTTGAGCCAGACGTTCCTTCCCGCCCGCTGGAATTGGAAAACCTCGAATTTTTCCTTGTCTTTGTCCCTCGACATGCAGGCCTTGGCTTTTGCCCAAGTGCGTTGGGAGGGGACATGGCAGGGGCGCACCTGGCTGGTCCAACTTGCAGGTGGGCGCACGGGGTCCACATGGGAGGACCTGCTTGTGCGCGGGAAGATCGAGGGGGAGAGCTGGTTCGTGCAAGGAGGCCTGCGGCTGGGCTTCCCTGGTGTTTATTTCAAACGTCTGGCCCTTTCCGCCGAGGGTGTGGTGACCGAAGCGTGGAGTTGGGCGGCATCCTGGGAGTTCGATTTCCTGACGCGAACCTTCGTGCAGGCTGAGGCCGCAGTTTTTCGCACGTTTCTCGGATGCCTGCGGGTGGGGCTGAGCGTGTATCCTGGAGGGTTCCGGTTGAGTCTGGATGTTCCGGCTTTCCCCGAGGCGAGAGTTCAGTTTGCGCCCCTGGATGAAGGCCTTCGTCTGGGCGGGCTATAATCCTCGTTGATGAGCAGGTGTAAGGGCATCCCCGATTGGCTTACAGCCAGCCGAATCCTCATTGCTGTGGCCATTGTGGCTCTCATTCCCGTTGGGCCAGAAGCCTTGGACGCAGTGGCCGGGCTCCTGCTTTTGGGGTGGACCACAGACATGGTGGATGGCCGCCTCGCCCGCCGCTTCGAGAAAGGAACCACCTGGCTTGGCGAACACGACTTCCAGATCGACATGATCATGGTTCTCGCTTCCGCCGTGTTCCTCACAGCCACTGGGCTTGTGCCACTGGCCGTGGGTGTTTCCTACATGGCGGGCGCGGTGTTCGTGTCCCTCTACACCCTGCGGTTCCGGCACTTCCTCAAGTTCAAGTCTGTTACCATGCTGTTGGCCTTTCCCTGGGTGTTCACGCCCTTCATTTTGGCCCTGTTCCACGCGCCGGCGGCTGCCTATGCGGGTCTCGTGTGGTTGATCCTCGCCCTCCTTGTGGATTGGCGCAGGTTTTTGGGTGTGGTCGGGGACTTCCTTTCGGGAGCCCGGGCCTACATTCGCCGCTAAAGCAAGCGGGGCGAAGTGCGGCCCAAATGGGCATAAGCCCGTTCTGTGGCTATTCGCCCTTGGGGCGTTTTGCGAAGGAACCCCAGAGCAATGAGGTAAGGCTCGTACAGTTCGGCGATAGTTTCCGGGTCCTCGCCCAGCGCCGCGCTCAACGTCTCTAGCCCCACCGGGCCCCCGTCAAAGCGGTCAATGATCACCGCAAGGATTTGGCGGTCCAGCTCGTCCAAGCCTTCCTCGTCAATGCCCAACATGCGCAGCGTTTCCTGGGCCACCTCGGGGGTGATGGTGGAAAGATTCTGGACCTGGGCCACGTCGCGCGCCCGGCGCAGGAGGCGCAGGGCGATGCGGGGAGTGCCACGGGCACGCCGGCCCAACTCCCAAGCCGCTTGCGGTTCGATTCCCACTCCCAGCCTCGCTGCAGCCCGCATCAAAATCTCCGCGAGCTCCTCTGGCTGGTAGAACTCCAACCGAAACACCACCTCAAACCGATCCCGTAGGGGTGTGGTGAGGAGCCCCTCGCGGGTAGTGGCTCCGATCAGGGTAAAGGGGGCTAAGGAGAGCTCAATACACCGGGCATGCGGCCCTTCCCCCAACACGATGGGGAGCTTCCAGTCCTCCATGGCTGGGTACAGAATTTCTTCCACCTGCGGCCGCAGCCGGTGGATTTCGTCCACAAATAGAATGTCTCCCGGCGAAAGGTGAGTCAGGATGGCCGCCAAATCCCCAGGCCGCTCCACAGCTGGTCCGGAAGAGACCCTGATCTGCACCCCCATCTCGTGGGCGATGATGTGGGCCAGCGTGGTCTTCCCCAATCCCGGCGGGGAGAGGAGAAGCACGTGATCCAAAGGTTCGCCGCGGGCTTTGGCCGCCTGGATGTACACGCGCAACCGCTCCTTCACCTTTTTTTGTCCCACGAACTCCGCTAGAATTCGGGGCCGTAGGGTACGAAGCTGGGGGTCTATGGCTTCCACTCGCGGGTCCAGCCACCGCGCCGTCATGGCTAAGCATTGTAGCGAAAGAAGCCCGGGAAGATCCAGTTTGTCCAAGAACTCCTGGGCGCCTACAATATTTTGATGCGCGTTCTTTGGGTTTGTTCGTTGGCTTTGGTTTTTGGAGCCTGGGCCCAGATCCCGGAGTTGAATGCCCTGGACTGGTCTTCGGATGGGACACATCTCCTCGTTGTGGTCAAAGGGCATCTTTATTGGGCGTTTGCGGATTCCCCTCAAGACATGCGCCCCCTTTACCCAGAGATGGTCACGGATTGGGCGCGGTTTGGACCTGAAGATTGGTTCGTTTTTGTTGCTCCTTGGGCGGAAGGTTTTGCTCTCTGGCGGGGATTCCTCGATGGTCGGGAACCGGAGCTCCTCTTCCAAAGCCCTTATCCTTTGCGGTGGCCCACCGTGTCCGCGGACGGGAATAAGGTGGCCTTCATCGAAGATTGGGAGACTTTGGTCGTTCTTGAGCTTGCCGCGGGTCAGGCCCGTAGGGTTCTGGGCGGACCCTGGCCCAAAGCTACGCCGGAATTCCTTCCCGCGGGCCAGGCTTTGGTCTTCGTGGGCCTGTGGCTTTTTGCCGATGAACCGAGCTGGGAAATTTTTTATCTTGACTTGGGAAGCTTAAATTTGCTTCAGCTTACATCCGACGCTTACTTCGATTGGTGTCCGAGGATCTCGCCCGATGGGCTGTGGGTGGCCTTTGTGTCCAACCGCGGGGGATTTTCTGACGTTTGGATCCAATCCCTTCAGGGAGGCCCTCCCTTTCCGGTGACCGAAGATCCCTGGGAGGACGCGTTCCCCTGTTGGTCGCCCGATGGGCTCGTTCTGGGCTATGCCTCCTTCCGTCTGGAGGGCTGGCAATTCTTGCGGGCAGGAACTTACTAGCGCTGTGGGCTGCGTGGTGGCCGTGGGGCGGTTTGACGGGGTGCACCTGGGTCACCAGAGGCTTCTTTCCAAGGCCAAGGAACTGGCCCAGCGCCGCGGCTGGTCCGTCCTCGCCTACACCTTTCCCCCGGAATTTCCGGCCCTCCTTTCTCTGCCCGCCAAGGTGGCCCTCCTTCGCCGCCTTGTGGATGAGGTGGAAGTGGTGGAGTGGGAACGGGTGCGGGAGCTTTCTCCGCAAGCGTTCCTGCGGGAGGAGGTGGTGGGCCGGCTGGGGGGCCGGGCCCTGGTGATGGGGCCCGATCACCGTTTCGGTCGGGGACGCGAGGCCGGCCCAGAACAGGCCCGCGAGCTCGGGAAAAAGCTGGGCTTGGAGGTGTGGGTTGTGGAGCCTTTTCAGTTGGACGGGGAGGTGGTGAGCGCGAGCCTCGTTCGCGAACTCATCGTCCAAGGAGCGGTGGAACGCGCGGCCCGCCTTTTGGGCCGTCCGCCTGTCCTCGTAGGGCGCGTCATACCTGGAGCTGGTCTAGCCCGGAAGCTAGGTTTCCCCACCATAAACCTGGAGTTGGACCCGATTCTGGTGCACCCTGCGGACGGGGTCTACGCGGCTTGGGCCTTCTGGCCCGGAGGCCAAGCGCCCGGCCTCTTCTACCAGGGAAAGCGTCCTACCTTCCCCAGCCTTCCTCCTTCTGCGGAAGTCCACCTCTTCTCCCCTCCACCGCTTGCCCTGGAAGAAATCGAGGTTCATCTTCTTGCCTGGCTTCGTCCTGATCAGGCTTTTCCCTCAACTACGGCTTTGGCCCAGCAGATTGAGCGGGATGTGGCCCAGGCCCGCGCGCTTTTGGCGGAGTTTGCGCCACCCCGTCCGCTTCTTTGGTTATGATCTTGCCCATGCACGTCTTGGCCCTGGAGAGCGCGGGCAGCGTCGGCGGAGTAGGGATTTTTGGTCCAAGAGTCCAGGTGGAGCTCCTCACCACCCTTGGGCCCGGACGGGGGGAAATCCTCCCCCAACTCGTCCAGGAGGCTTTAAACCTTGCCCGCTTGGATTGGAAGGAGCTCGGGCTCCTGGCGGTGGACCTCGGCCCGGGTTCGTTCACCGGGCTGCGCCTGGGCCTGAGCTTGGCCAAGGCCTTGGCCCAGGTGCGAGGCCTTCCCGTGGTGGGAGTGCGACAGACTGAGGTCCTTGGCCTTCCCTGGGCGGAGGTTTGGCCCGGGCGCGTCTGCGTGTGGATCCATGACCGCCGGGACTACGTGTATATGGCCTGGGTGGACCGGGACCGGGCCAGCATGGAAACCGTACTTTCTTTCCCTCAGGCTTTGGCCAAACTGCGCGAGCGCTCCCAGGTTCTTCTTGTGGGCTCGGGAGCTCAGCGGTTCGCCTCAGAGCTGCGCACACAAGCTCCAGAAGTAACCCTCGTTCCTGAACCTTTTTGTGTCCCGCGTCCGGTTGTGGTGGCGCAACTAGCCCTTGTTAGGTATGATCGAAGTGGTGGCAGCGATATCTTTGCATTAGAACCGCATTACGTGCACGAGGAGGGAAAGCATGGCTAGGGTATGCGCGATCTGTGGCCGGGGGGTGAGCTATGGCCGAAGCGTCTCCCACTCCGGCAAACGGAGCCAGAGGGTTCGTGCTCCGAACTTGCAGCGCGTTCACGTCGTGATTGATGGGGTGCGGCGAAGGGTTCGGGTTTGCACTCGCTGCCTTAAGGCTGGGAAGGTACAAAAGGCTTAAAGAGGGCGGTTCTCTACCCCTTGAGAGATACCGGGACCATCGGGTAGCCTGTTACCCAGCGTGAACATGGCCGAGCGCTACCGCGTGGGGGATCTTGTATGGGCCAAAGTTTTGGAAATAGTGCCCAACGGCGCCCTGCTCTCCCTCGACGAAGAAACCCAAGGATTCCTACATCTTTCGGAGATCGCGGATGAGCCGGTGAATCGGGTGGAGGAGCGGTTGCAAGAGGGTGCGGAGCTGCTCGTGAAGGTGATCGGCTACGATCGGCTTGGTCGGCCCACGGTCTCCTTGCGCCGGGTAACGGAATTGGACCGGGAGACGGCGGAATTTCATCGCGAGGCCGTGGAATTCGGGGCCCTTCTTTCCCAACGGGTGACGAGCGTGCCTGAACCCCAGAGGACGGAGGAGCGCCTGGAGTGGAGGTTACGTCGGTGGCTGACGGAAGCCGAGGCCACCCTCAACACCATCCGCCGCCGTCGCAATGAACGCCTCTCCCGTACGCTAGGAGAGTGATATGCCCAAAGGGATGGTGGCGATCGACGAGGACCGCTGTAAAGGTTGTGGGCTCTGTGTGGAAGCATGCCCCTTCGGAGTTCTCGCCGTTTCCTCAGCTTTTAACCGTTACGGTTACAACGTAGCCACGATGAGGGCACCCGAAAAATGTACCGGGTGCACCATGTGCGCACAGATGTGTCCGGATGCGGCCATTGAGGTCTTTCTCTTTCGCCCAGCGAAGGAGGCCGTATGAAGGTGCTCATGCGAGGCAACGAGGCCATAGCCGAGGCGGCCATTCGCGCCGGGTGCCGTTGTTACTTCTGCTACCCCATCACCCCCCAAGGAGAGCTTGTGGAGCACATGGCCCGGCATCTTCCCCGCCACGGCGGGGTTTTTCTTCAGGCGGAAAGTGAGGTCGCGGCCATCAACATGGTCTACGGCGCGGCAGCCGCAGGCGTGCGCACCATGACCTCCTCCTCCTCACCCGGGATCTCCCTCAAAATGGAGGGGATTTCGTATTTGGCGGGCGCCCGGCTTCCAGCGGTGATCGTGAACGTCATGCGTGCCGGCCCAGGCTTGGGCAACATCGCCCCCGCCCAAGGCGACTACTTCCAGGCCACCAAGGGCGGGGGCCACGGCGACTATCGCCTCCTCGTGCTCGCCCCTTCCACCGTACAGGAGGCCGCGGAATTGGTCATGCTGGCCTTCGATCTCTCCGATCGCTACCGCGTGCCCGCCATGATCCTGGCGGATGGCATGCTCGGACAAATGATGGAGCCCGTGGAGCTTCCTGAACCTATACCGCCGGAGCGGATCCCCCCCAAGCCCTGGGCCCTCACTGGGGCCAAGGGACGCGATCCCAACGTAGCATCAAGTTTCGATCTTGATCCTTACCGATTTCGGGAGATCCTGCGCACCCTCTGGGATGTCTATCGTGAGATCGAACGGAACGAGGTGCGCTGGGAGGAGTACGAGATGGAAGATGCGGAGCTGGTGCTGGTGGCCTATGGAACGATGGGGCGGATTTGCCGGACGGTGGTGCGGCGGGCAAGAAAGGAGGGCCTGCGGGTGGGCCTCTTTCGCCCCATAACCCTCTGGCCTTTCCCCTATGAGCCGTTGCGAGAGCTTTCTCTCCGCGTCCCTGTGCTTTTGACCGTGGAGCTTTCCGCGGGCCAGATGTGGGAGGATGTGCGATTGAGCGTGGAAGGGCGGGCGAAAACCCCGTTCTATGGGGAGCTGGGGGGCGTCGTGCCCACCCCGGACGAAATCCTAAGCGAGGTGAAAAAGCATGTCGGTGGTTAAGACGGAGGTGCCGGCCGGCTTTGTTCCCGTGTACACCAGGCCCAAATCCCTTTCAGACAAGCGTTTCACCTACTGCCCCGGATGCCACCACGGGATCATCACGCGGCTTGTGGCCGAGGTCATCGACGAGTTGGGGGTTCAAGAGCGCACGGTGGGCATTGCCCCTGTGGGATGCGCTGTATTCCTGTACGAATTTTTCCGGTGCGATTTTGCTCAGGCTGCTCATGGCCGGGCCTGCGCCGTGGCCACCGGGATCAAACGGGCCAACCCCGACCTCATCGTTTTCTCCTACCAAGGGGACGGGGACCTGGCCGCCATCGGCACGGCGGAAACCATCCATGCGGCCAACCGCGGGGAGAACATCACCGTGATCTTCGTGAACAACCAGATCTACGGGATGACTGGCGGGGAGATGGCGCCCACCACCCTTCCCGGGATGCGCACCGTGACCACGCCCGAGGGCCGCGACGTCCGCCTCACCGGCTACCCCCTCAAAATGTCGGAAATGCTAGCCCAATTGGATGGCCCAGCCTACATCACCCGCCAGGCCGTGTTCGACGTGCGGCACGTCCAG
>CALKCH010000026.1 GCA_938083225.1 Candidatus Bipolaricaulota bacterium | reverse complement strand
GTATTCCGGAGAAGAGGGGCTTTCCCAGGCGGTGGCCCGCCGCACGGTGGATCTGGGCCTGGTGTGGGATGGGGCGAGCTTGAAGGTCCTCTTGGATCGCAGCCGCATTCAGGACAACCCCGATTTGGAAATGTTGGCCCGAAGGATCGCCCGGGCCCTGGAACTGCGGCAGGCCGGGCTTACGCCGCCTGTGCGGCCCGAAAAGGTTCATTTAGGGAAAGTTGTAACTGCCACGTGGTTCCACTACATCGTGCCCGGGCTCATGGTCGTGGCCATCCTGCAAGCCGGGGTGTTCGCCGTGGCCAGCCGGCTGGCGGGGATGCGCGAACTCGGGGTGCTTCGCCGGTTCCTTGCCGCCCCGCTTTCGGGATGGGCTGTTCTAGCCGGAGTGGGTATGACTCGGATGCTTGTGGGGTTTGCCAGTGCTGGGCTGAACTTTCTCTTGGCCCAAGCCCTCTTCAACACCACATTTTCGGTCCACGGTGGTCTCCTTTTCTTTTACGCTGCGGCGAGCGGGTTGGGCGGGATGGGGTTGGGGGCGATGGTCACGGGGCTCGTGCGCCGGCCGGGGAGCGCCGCGGCCCTGGGCTCGATCCTGGTGCAGATGATGCTTTTCCTCTCGGGGATCTACATCCCGTTCGAGTTCCTTCCGCCGGGGCTCAGGGCCCTTGGTCGGATCCTTCCCACCTATTACCTCGCGCAGGGGATGCGGGCTGCTTTAGGGGTGATGGAGTCGGAGCCCTCAGCCTTCGTGGCGAGCCTTGGGTTCGCTCTGGTTGGAGCTGGCGCCTTTGTGGTCCTCGGGCGCCGCGTGCTCCGGCCGGGATCGACGGGCTAGGGATTTTCGGGTAAAGTAAGCTTCCTCGCTGGTAGCGTGGAGTGTACCGGGGGAGGAAGGAGGCGAAATGGAACGCCATTCGCGCAAGATGTATGACGTTCGGCACCTAGGGTTGACCTGCGCCGATTGCGGAGCGCCCATCGAGGAGCTCCCGTTCATGCCCAAGACCGATCGGCCCGTGTATTGCCAGAAGTGCGCCCGCAATCACCGGCGCCAGACTCCCCGCATCCTGCGGTAAAAAAAGGGGCGGCCCAAAGCCGCCCCTTTTTCTTTTAGCCCTCCCGCAGCTTCTTTAGCTCTTCTTCCACAGCCTGAGCTTCCTTGCGCAGGTTCTCCAGGTAGCGCTCGAGGGCCTCGACCTCTTCTTCCTTCGTCCAGAACTGGCGGAACCGGAAGGGAACTGGCCACCTCCCGCCAAAGCTCGGGCCACAGCAGTAGCCCCCATGGCCATGATGATGGCCATGACATTCCTCCGCAGCCCACCAGGCAACGGGACCACGACCCTCATGGGTGCACATCCTTCTCACCTCCTTCCACCTGAGCGTAGTTTTCCAGGAACTGGTCCAGTTGGGCCCGCAGGCGACGTAGGTGGACCGCCCACGTTCGCAGCTCGTCCCAACCTAAGTCGGTGAGAGTGTAAACCCGGCGGGCTGGACCGGTTCCCGAGGTATCCCAAGCCGATTGCACGAGTTTTGCCTCTTCCATGGCGCGCAGGGTCCGGTAGAGAAAACCAGGATCGAGGGTTTCCGAGCCCAGGCGATCGAGGAGCTCGTAGCCGTGGGCTGATCCTTGGGCCAAGGCCAGGAGAATCCAGGCCTGGGTTAAGCCCCGCATCCGCCACGGCGGGCAACAGTGTTCTCCGTGGTCCATGTTCGACCCTCTTATATGCTCAGGGCACGTAAATGATACACTGGCAAAGCGTCCGCGGCAAGAGCGCCAGCTCAACCCGGCACGCTCAGCACCAAAGATCCCCGCACCTCCGCCCGCTTGAGCCGCACCAAACCCACTCCCGCCTCTTCCCAGGGAAGAACCTCCACAATCGGACGTATCCTCGCTCGTTTAGCCAAACCTAGGAATTCCTCGGCGTCCTTCCTTGTGGCGTTGGCCACAGACCTCACTCCCCGCTCACCGTACACCAGAGGGTAAGGCATTTCGGGAATGGGGGTCATGTGGATTCCCGCCAGGACCACGGTGCCGCCGGGCCCCACGCTCTTCAGGGCCTCCGGCACGATCCATCCCGCCGGAGCAAAGATGATGGCCGCATCCAACGGCTCGGGCGGGCGTTCTTGGGCTTCGCCTACCCACTTGGCTCCCAATTCCCGCGCGAGTTCCTTGTGCGTGGGGGCTCGGGTGAACACGTACACCGACAGGCCCAAAGCGCGGGCAAGCTGGGCCACAAGGTGAGCGGAGGCCCCGAACCCATAGAGCCCAAGACGACCTTCTTGCGCAAGGCCTGTGAGACGCAAAGCCCTGTAGCCAATGATTCCCGCGCACAAAAGGGGAGCTAGTTGTTCTGGGGGATCCTTTTGCGGAAGAAGGTAAGCGAAGTCCGCGTAGGCTACAGTATATTCCGCAAAGCCTCCGTCCACAGTGTACCCGGTGAATTGCGCGTTTGGGCAGAGATTTTCCTGGCCTCGCCGGCAGTAATGGCATTCTCCACAGGCCCAGGCGAGCCAAGCCAACCCCACCCGCTGGCCCGGGCGGAAACGCTGCACATCTGGCCCCAGTTCCACCACCTCTCCCACGACCTGATGGCCCAAAATCACCGGGCTTTTCCGCAGAGGGAGGTCACCCTCAGCGATGTGGAGGTCGGTGTGACAGACTCCGCAGGCCCGGACTTTCACCAGGATCTGTCCGGGCCCAGGTTGAGGAATGGGCTCTTCCACAAAGAAAAAAGGGTCCTCCTCCACGGGCTTTTGCTCCCGCAGAATGAAGGCCCGCATGCTTACTCTTCGAACTCTACCACCCAGAGCTCGTCGGCTTCCAAAAGATAGTATTCGGCTCTCTGCACCTGGACGTGGATGAGCACGTAGTCAGGATCCTCTGGTCCTTCCCAGTACTCCTCCCACTCCTCGTCCCAAAACTCTTCCTTCACCTCGCGGTCCTCGATGAGCTCGGCTGTGCCGAACAGTTGGGCGTAGGCGCTCCCCTCTAGGTCCAGAAAACACACAGTCACTTTCGAGTTTTTCCCGATCTCTTCGATCTTGCGGGAAGACTTGCTGGTGGCGAACCACACCCCGCCCTCTTCCTCGTAGGCCACGAGGGTCATGGGCCGCACTCGCGGGTACCCATCGGCCAAGGTGATGAGAAGAGCGATCTCGCTCTCCTCCACGATCTGCCAAAGCTTTTCCTCTGCTTCCGCCATGATGCCCCCTTAGATGAGCACTCAGGATAGCGCAAACTCCAAGATTCGCCACTTACAGGAAGGCCACACCCAGAAGGCCGAAGAGGATGATCACCAAAACTGGATGGATGCGGGCTCTCCCAAAGAGGAGGAGGAAAGCGCTGCCTGCTGCAAACAGAGCGGGAAGCCAACCAGTCACGGTGGCTCGTCCCAAAGACCACACAGCGGCCGCGAGCAGAGCCACCACCCCCGGCTGCAGAAGTTTTCCGAGTTTCACCAGCCCGTTTTTGGTGCGCCCGGACCGCCGAAGCCCAAGGAGAAGGAAGAGAAAAACGAGCGAGGGAAGAAGAACAGCGACCGTAGCCAAAGCAGCTCCTGCCACACCCGCCACGCAGAATCCTGTGTAGGTCGCGGCGTTCACGGCAATAGGGCCTGGCGTCATCTCCGCCAACGCCGTCACCTCCGCCATCTCCTGAGCGCTAAGCCAGCCCTGAACATCCACGATCTCGTGGTAAATGAGGCGGATCACGGCCATTCCCCCGCCGTAAGCCCCAATCCCCACGCGCAAGAAGCTCTGGAGAAGATCAAGAAGCATGGCGCCACCTCCTCAGCACGACCCCCAGGACCACGGCCCAGATCAGAGCAAACAGGGGATGTACCCTGAGCCCTAGGATGAGGGCCAAACATGAAGCCACCAAGAAAAAGTCCGCAAAACCGTGAACCAGTGGGCTAGCCAAACGTAAGGCGGAAGCGGCCACAAGCCCGGTCACGGCCGCTCCGGCGCCCAAAAAGAACCTGTGCGCAAGCGGCGCCGAGAAAAACCGGGACAAGCCGGCAGCAATCCCAAGGATAACCAGGAATGAGGGCAGAACGCAGCCAAGCTGGGCCACCAGTCCCCCGGCTATCCCCCCGATTTTGGCTCCGCACAAGAAAGCCAGGTTGGAAGCAATTGGCCCGGGCACAGAGCTTCCCAAAGCCAAAGCCTCGCGAAATTCTTCTTCTGTGAGCCAGCGCCTTTTCTCGAGAACTTCTCGGGAAATAAGGGGGATCATGGCGTATCCCCCGCCCCACGTGAACAGTCCCACGAAGAAGAAAGTTCCGAAGAGCTGAGCAAAAATGGGGAGACGCCCGCTCATTTTTGGACCTCCAAAGAAAAAACCGCGAAGTCTTGAGCAAACCGGGCTAGGAATTCTGGCACCAGATGGGGTCGCACGGTGAGAACGAGGAAAGCTCGGGCCGTGAGGCAACGGGCCAAACCGGGAGCGAAGCCCTGGCCGGAGAGCTCCAAGGGGCCCACCTCGTCCACCACGATCACCTCGGCCTGCGCCGCGGCCCGGGCCAGGATGGCGTTGGCTGCGGCTAACCCCGCGGGCGAAAAATAAAACCGCCGGAAACGGAGGCCCGGCGGATGAAGGGAGCATAGAGGGTGTTCTTGCCCAGTCCGTACGTCCCGCACCCGATACCCCACAGTTTGCCCGTTCTCCACGATGCGCGGGGAGGCCACCCCGTCCACCAGCACCCCCTGCGTTCTGAGGGCGGCGCTGAGGGCCAAAACGACGGAGGTTTTTCCGCTACCAATGGGACCGGTGATGATGAGACCCTGTTTCCCAGATTTTCGTGCCCGCTCGAAGGCTTGTGCTACTTCGTCCATCACCGCTTAGGCCCAGCGATTTCCGCAAGCCGTCCGTGATGGAGGGCCACGAGCTCGGCCAGAATGGACAGGGCCACCGATCCCGGGTCTTTGCCTCCCAAAGGAAGCCCCACGGGGCAGCGCACCCGGTCCACCCTTTCCTGGGGGATCCCAGCGTTCAGGAGGCGGGCACGGATCGCTGCGGCCTTGGAGGAAGATCCCAAAAGGCCCAAGTAGGCCGGGCCTGGCTCCTGGGCCAACAGGGCTGAGACCACGAGAAAATCAGTGTCGTGGCTATCGGTGGCCACGACCGCGTAACTTGGGCTGGGAAGCGCTGGAATTTCTGCGAAGTGGGGAAGGGTTTGTCCTTCCACGCCCGGGGGTAGGTCCGCTAATTGTTCGGGTCGGTGGTCGAAGAGAACGATACGCCAGGACAAAGCCAGGCGGGCCAGCTCCATCAGGCGGCGGCCCACATGCCCGGCCCCGAAAATGGCGAGGGTGGGCGGAGCTTGCACCACTTCGTAGAAGAGGGTTGTCCGGCCGCCGCAGAGCATGCCCAAGTCCCCAAGCTCGCGGCTCTCCAAAAAGGTCTTTTCGCCTCGCCGCAGGAGGTCCAGTGCAATCTGGATCGCGTGATGTTCGAGAGCACCTCCGCCCACGGTCCCCTCCACGCGGCCGTCAGGGAAAACGAGCATTTTGGCCCCAGCTTCCCGGGGCGCACCCTCAGCAGCTACCACCGTGACCAGCACCGCACCCCCACCGCTCTCCACCACTTCCGCGAGGCGCCGGAAGATCCCTCTGCTCATACCCATAACTTTAACCCCCGGCGTGACCCGTACCCAACTCGTTTGCCTGGCTAACCTCCTGGATGTTAGGGTTATGTGGGGTGTACGATGCCCACAAATAAGTACGCGTTTTTCCGTGGGGAAATCCGGCCAATTGCTGAAGCGAAAATCTCGGTGATGACCTCTGCCTTCAACTACGGCACTGCGGTGTTCGAAGGAATAAGGGCCTTCTGGAACGCTGAGGAGAAAGAACTGTTTGTCTTCCGCATGGCCGAACATTATGCCCGGTTTTTGCGAAGCTGCCGGATCCTTTTCATCGACCTCCCCTACGGCGTGGAAGACCTGTGCGCCATTACCCTGGAACTTGTGCGGCGCGAGGGTTTTCGCGAAGACGTGTACATCCGCCCCATTGCCTTCAAAGCCAGCGAAGAGATCGGGGTGCGGCTCCACAACCTGGACAGCGACGTCACCATTTTTGCTCTCCCTTTCAAGGCCTACCTTCCCGAGGGCGGCATTCGGGCCACGGTCTCTTCCTGGCGGCGGGTGGAGGACAATGCCATCCCCGCTCGGGCCAAAATCACCGGAGCTTATGTGAACTCGGCCCTGGCCAAGACCGAGGCTTACTTGGCGGGGTTCGATGAGGCCATTGTCCTCAACGAGGACGGCCAAGTGGCCGAAGGGAGCGCAGAGAACCTCTTCCTCGTGCGGGACGGGGTCCTCATCACCCCGCCGGCCACCGCCAACATCCTGGAGGGCATCACCCGGGACACCGTGATCACCCTGGCTAAGGACCTGGCGATCCCTGTGGTGGAGCGGCCGGTAGACCGAACCGAACTGTATGTGGCCAGCGAGGTTTTCCTCACCGGGACCGCAGCGGGCCTCTCTCCCGTGGTGGAGATCGAGGGAAGAAAGGTGGGCACCGGAACCCCTGGTCCCATCTTCACATGTCTGCACGAACTTTACGAGGGAGTGGTGCGGGGAAAGGAGCCCAAATACCGGGCCTGGTGTACTCCTGTCTACTCAGCTCCAGCCTCCTAACCGGTTGAATTCCTCGATGAGCTCGTCGATCTCCGCCGCTTGGCGGTGGATGCGGTCCCAGTAGTCGGGCCAGTCGTACCACTGCGCCAGGAGCTCCTCCGCGCTTTTGTCCATCTGCTCCACCCATGTAAAGTACTTGAGGTTGTGGATCCTGCGCCGCTCCCAGTGGGAGAGCTCCAGCATCCAGTCCGGGGAAAGGCCGCGCAGGAAGCGGTGGTGGTCCACGGCGGCTTGCTTTTCCGTGTACGGTCCCCGTTCCACCCGCAGCTCCTCCAGGCGGCTCCCGTAAAGTTCCATGGAGTCGGTGAGCACGGTAACCACCCAGTCCCGGGAGGTGAGCTCGTAGTACCGGGCAAACTTCACGGCGGCGATGAGGTTAGCTGCGCCGGAGATGCCAATGAGGTCGAGCTTGTCCATGAGATCTACGGGAACGCCCTCTTTGCGGAGGTACTCCCGGCCGGCGGGCTCGTTGAACAGACGGATGAGGGAAACCGGAGCCTCGTCGTCGATGGCGATGACCATGTCGGTGTTGCGCACGTTGTGGATCCAGGGCACGTGTTTGTCGCCGATCCCTTCGATGCGGTGGGTGCCAAAGCCGTTATAAAGGAGCGTAGGGCACTGTAAGGACTCGCCCACGGCGAGCTTGGCCCCGGGGAACTTCTCCTTGAGGTAGTCGGCGCATCCCAAGGTGCCCGCGGAGCCGGAGGTGAGGGTCACTCCTTGGAAGCGCTCGCCTGGGGCCATGTTCTCTTGCAGGACCTCCTCCATGGCCGACCCGGTCACGGCATAGTGCCAAAGGTGGTTTCCGAACTCCTCGAACTGGTTGAAGATCATGACGTCAGGGCGGGTGGCCCGAAGTTCCTTGCATTTCATGAAGATCTCCCATACGTTGGACTCTGTGCCGGGGGTGGCGATCACCTCGCCGGCCACGCGGCGCAGCCACTCGAACCGCTCCCTGGACATGCCCTCGGGGAGGATGGCGATGGACTCGCAGCCGAGGAGGTTGGCCACGTAAGCGCCGCCGCGGCAGAAGTTGCCGGTGGAAGGCCAGACGGCCTTGTGGTGGGTGGGGTCGAACTGCCCGGTGACGAGGCGGGGCGCAATGCAGCCAAAAGTGGCACCCACCTTGTGGGCTCCCGTGGGAAACCATTTGCCCACCAGGGCCACGATCTTGGCGGGAACCCCGGTGAGCTCCTCCGGAAAGATCAGGTAGTTCACCCCGGCGAAGCCACCGCCCCGGGATACCGGTTCGTTCTTCCAGGTGATGCGGAAGAGGTTACGAGGGTGCAGGTCCCAGAGCCCAATCTCTCGCAGGTCTCGCTTCACCCAGTCGGGGATGAGGCGGGGATCGCGCATTTGGCGGAAGGTGGGGATGAGGATGTTCTTTTCCCTAGCCAATTGGGCATTTCGCCGCCGTTGCTCCTCATGTACGGTGAGGTCGATCATCGTCGCTCCTTTCCCAGTTGACGAAGCACGGCACCAATGCTACCATGTTGTCTGACAGGTAGACAACCCTATGGAGTTCCGTAAGGTGCGGCCCACGAAAGCCTCCACGGAGGTAGCCCAGCAACTCCTCCGGGCCATCAAGGAGGGCGTGTTTCCGGTGGACGCCAAGCTCCCGTCCGAGGCGGAGCTGGCGCAGAGGATGGGGGTGAGCCGGCCCACCGTGCGGGAGGCCCTCTCCGCACTAGAGGCGGTGGGGCTTATCGAGGCCCGGCCCGGCATCGGCAACTTCGTGAAAAACCCCACGGAATCCATGGCCTTTGAGGCCCTGTTCCTTCTGGAGACGGAGGCGAGCTGCTTGGAGATCATGGAGGCCCGCACGATCCTGGAGCCAGCGGTGGCGGAGCTGGCGGCCCAGAAACGTACAGACGACCAGATTTCCCTCCTCTTCGCCATCTGCGAAGAGTTGCAAAGCCTTGCCCATCCAGCGCGGTTTGACGAGTACTTCACCGCAGATAAGCGGTTTCACTTAGCATTGGTGCAGGCTACCGGGAACACTTTGCTCGCCGCGGCCATGACCCCCCTCATCAACACCATGGACCAGCGGATCTACCGGGAGTTCACCCGCGCCTACTACATGAAGGACCTCCCCAGCATCACCGAAGTGGCCGCTCTGCACAGGGAGGTGGCCGAGGCCGTGGCCGCGGGAGAGCCCCACAAGGCCCGTGAGGCCATGGAAGCTCATTGGCGCAGAATGTGGCGCCTCGTCTCCGGCGAAGAAATTTTGACAAGGTAAAAAAACCAAAGGAGGGACGGGTTTATGGAGAAAAAAACCGTGGTCATCGCGCTGGGCGGAAACGCCATCCTCCAGCCCGGCCAAAAGGGAACGTTTGAGGAACAACTGGAGAACGTGTACCACACCGCGGAGCAGCTGGCGGACATGGTCCTCTCCGGCCGCTGGCGGATCGTCGTCACCCACGGAAATGGCCCCCAGGTGGGAAACATCCTCCTCCAGAACGAGGCCGGGAAACACCTGGTGCCGCCCATGCCCATGGACGCCTGCGGCGCAGAATCCCAGGGCCTGATCGGATACATGATCCAACAGGCCCTGCACAACATCCTGGCCCGCCGCGGTCGCCCCGACATCCCCATCGTCACCGTCGTCACCCAGGTGCTGGTAGACAAAAACGACCCGGCCTTCCAAAAGCCCACCAAACCCGTGGGGCCCTTCTATGCCAAAGAGGAAGCCCTCCGTCTCCAGGAGGAAAAAGGCTGGCACGTGGTGGAGGATGCGGGCCGGGGTTGGCGGCGCGTCGTGCCCTCCCCGGACCCCAAGGCCATCGTGGAGAAGGAGGCCATTCGCGTCCTCGTGGAGAACAGAGCCATCGTCGTCGCCTCGGGTGGCGGAGGCATCCCGGTGATCAAGGAGAA
>CALKCH010000025.1 GCA_938083225.1 Candidatus Bipolaricaulota bacterium | reverse complement strand
GGGCCAGGGGGATGCCCTCCCGGGCGGCGCGGGAAACGCACCGCACGTTGACCACGATGAGCCGGTCCTTGTCGGCGGGGCGGGAGTCCGCCAACCGCAAGGCCTTGAGCAGATCCTCATGGGGAGTCCTGCCGAACACGTCCTTTTCGAGCTCCTTGGCGGCAAACCTGGGTTTGTCTCCCAAGCGCACGCGATTTAGAGAAAGGTTTGCCTCCCGCCACGCCTGCCAAAGGAGCACGGTGCGCAGGGCACCCTTGAGGGAAGAGGCGGGAAGATAAGGGCGATCGAACGCGTCTTTGACGCACTCCCGGATCTCCTGGGTGTTCATGGGGGTACCGGGCAGGGCATAACGGACGAGGTGGGGCTCGGGGTTGGAGCCGAGGATCTGGCCGGGCGGGACACCTTGGGTGAGGCGCGCAAAGTCCTCCCCCCGGGTGCTGATCCACTCCACGAAGCGTTCCTCGTGGAGACGGAAGACGCGACCATCGCGGAGGACGTAATCGAAATCCTGCCTCAAGGTGTAGCCCGTGCCGATGTGCAACGGGGTCAGGACCTGCACAGCCAAGCGGAATCTGGTCTTAAGGGGCATGGTCCACCTCCCAGGGGTAGAGGAAGGCCAGGCCGTAGCGCCAGATGGGGTGGGTGGTGAAGCCGGGAGGGGCGAGGTTCACGAGGCCGCCGCGGATCCCGGCGGGTACCACCGAGCCCTCCACCACCAGGCGGACCCGCAGCCTGGGCACATGCCTTCCTTCCGAGGTTCGGGCGAACCCGCCCACCTCGGTGAAGCGCCAAACCTGGCTTTGCCGCAGAAGCTCCAGCTCCTGCGGGCTGGGCCACAGCCGGGAAAGGAGGACGCCAAAGCCCTCGGGCTGGGGATCGGGCCAGGTGACGTCATCCACGTGTTCGAAGACGAAGCGGCCGTAGCCGAGGTTGCGGTCGCCGCCCACCCCGGTTTCCCCGAGCTCGGCCAGGGCCCGCGCAAAGGCCTCGCGGAAAAGAACCCCTCCACAAGGGCGATCCGGATCGAGCCAGGCCACACCAAACCAAAGGCCGCCGTCCTTGTCGAAGCGCACGCGGGCCACGGTGAAGAGGTTGCTCTGCAGGGTCAGGCGATCCAGGCTCAACCGGGGAATCTCTTGGATTTTCCAAAGTCCGTTTTCCAACGTGTCCGGGCGCGTAACGTCCAGTGGCTCGGCTTTAGCCGCTCGGTAGAACAGCTCCTCCGGAAGGAAGGCCACGTGTTTCCACTGGGGGGTGGGCTGGAAGGCGCGGGGTTTGGGGAACCAGGGCCGGCCGAAGGCCCAGGGGAAGCCAGAGGTGAGGAGGAAGGGAGGTTCCTCCCGCAAGAAGGGCTCCAGCCACTGGGCGGGGTCTCCGCCCAGGCGGGACCAGGCCTGCACCAGCGCAGAAAAGAGGGTGTCCGAGGGGATGGTGGAAAGGGTGTCGCTCAGGGAAAGCTCGTGCTCGTGGGGAGCGATGAGGAAGCCGTGAGGAAAGGTCAGTTGGTATAGGCTTACACGCATGGCTTCCTCCTAAAGGCCGAGGTGCTCTTGGATTTTGGCGATGATCTCGGATTTTGTGGCCAAAAGCTCGGAGGCGTCCACGGCCTCGTCAATGGGGATGGGCTTGGTGAAGTAATCCGGGCCAGCCCGCAAAGTTATCCTGATTTTCTCGAACCTGACCTTGCCGTACCCGCGGGAGCCCATGCCGCCCAAGTAGTCGTGCTCCAAAAGTCCCATGCCCTCAAAGAGCACGCCGAGCCTCTCCACATCTTGGCGCGGATCCACCAAAGGGTTTCCGTTGGCCTCCGTGGCCTTGTAGATGGTGTACACGAACTCGCCGGGGCCGAAGACGGCGCCAGCGGGGACCCGCTCCACTGTTCTGGGGTTGGCCTGGGAGGTGATGCGGTCAATGGAGACCTCGGTCTTGATCTCCGTATACGGCCTGTCCAGGGGAACGCCCTCCATGGCCTTTTCGGACTCCTCCGAAAGGTGCAGATCCCGCACGAGCAGGCGGGTGGGGAGGTTTCCGTAGTTCAACTCTGCCGGGACTCCGAAGACCGGGCATACCTCACAATCCTTGTAGTCTTCCCCATCCGTGCACACATGGATCTTGGTCCGCGCGATAGGCCAGTTCGGCTCTTTGCCGTAGTGTTTTTCTAAAAGGGAGCGGATTTTTCCTTTGAGGGAGGAGCCAGGGATGTAGGGGCGGTTGGTGAGGGGATCGCGGATCACGGGGTTGTCCAGGCCGCCGATGGCGATGCCGGCGGAAGTTCCGCCCACCCGCAGGCCCGTCAACGCTCGGAGTTCGTACTCCACAAACACCCTTCCCTGCACCATCAAGGTCTTCACGTCGGACATGTTCATTCACCTCCATAGGCCTTGTGGTAGGCCACGACGGCCTCGGCGAATTCCATGAGGCGCCGGAACCGTTCGCGCTTGGCTTCGTCCGTTCCGGCCTCCGCCACGACCTCCACCGCTTGCTCCAGCACCTGGGCTAACGGCCGCAGCTCTTTAATGCGCGCGGCGCGGTAGGCCAGCCTGGGTTTGAGAAGGTGAAGCCTGTGGACGGCACTTTTCGGGTCACGGGTCCACAGACTTTCGATTTGCCGAAGCTCGTCGAAGATGTCGCGCACCTGCGCCATCTTCAGTTCTCTCAATTGCTGGGCAAGCTTCTGCGCCCACTCGACCAAGGCCTTTGCGCTCTTTTCGAGGTCTGGCTCGCTGATGATGGTGGGCACCGCCGCCAAAATGGGCCGAAGCTCCTCATCTGACGCTTGGGCTTGGGCCTTCATCGTTTCACCTCCTCCTTTTTGCGGGTGCTCAGCTCCGCCCAGCGGGCTGCTAACGCCAAAAGCGGGATGTTTTGGGCAAACTTTTCCCCGCCCAGCTTTTCTTGGAGCTCCTCGTAAATTGTGGTGTCACGCCCCG
>CALKCH010000024.1 GCA_938083225.1 Candidatus Bipolaricaulota bacterium | reverse complement strand
TCCTCCACAGCATATTCACAGCTTGGCCGCACGGCCACCACCCACACCACGCCGCGGCCAGCGACCACCACCGGCCAGCGTTCCCGCTCCCACCGGGGAATCCCCTCGCGGGCCAAAACGTCCCACACCCGTTTTTCCTTTGTCTCCCCAAAGGGGCGGAAGACGTCGACGCGAGTGGCAGCGCGCACGAAAAGTGGTAGCTCTGCTTTTTTCGGGGAAACGTAGATCTGGCAAGGATCATGGGGATCCAAAGAGGGGGGCCGCGGTATGGGGGCCAAAGCAAACTTCCAGCCAAGCTCGGGCACTTCTGTTTCCCCTGGGAAAGAGAGGGTCCAGATTCCCCTGGGAGGGGGTTTGAGCTCTTCGATCACGAGGAGGCCTCGGCCGATGCGGGCCACAAGATTTTGAGGAAGGCGATATTCCGCGGCTTGTCCGCGGCCTAGTCCCCGAAGGATGGCCTCCACGTGCCGGTGATACAGAATAATTCCATGCTCGCTGGCGAGGGCGCGCACCAAAAGGGCCTGAACCGGTTTGGGCAAAGCCCGCAGTTGAGCGAGATCCAGGCCGCGCTCTTTGCGCGCCTCTTGCAAGGCCTGCGCCGAAGCCCACTCCAAAACCTCCAAGCTTTCCGCAAGGAGCTGGGCAGTCCGGGCCAAGGCTTCCTCCGCGCGGGGATTGTATTGGCGTAGTTTAGGCAAAAGTTCCAGGCGCAAAGCGTTGCGCAGGTACCGGGTGTCGAGGTTGGTGGGATCGTCCCGAAACGGGATGGAGTGGATCTCGCAGAAGTTCCGGGTTTCCTCGCGGCCCACGAGGATGAGGGGGCGGATGAACGGCGGAGAAACGGGCAGGAACCCTCTCAGGCCAGTAGGGCCGGCTCCCCGCAGAAGGTGGAGGAGCACGGTTTCCGCCAAATCCGTACGGGTGTGGCCAAGCGCGATTTTGCCCGCTTGGGCCTGGGAGGCGGCGCGCAGGAGAAACTCCCGGCGCAGCCGGCGCGCGGCCTCCTCCAAATTGAGCTTGTGCTTCCTGGCGTAACCGGGCGCGTCCACCCGCTCATAGACCAGAGGAAGCCCCAAATCCTCAGCGGCGGCCTGCACGACTTTGAGGTCCTCGGCGGTGTCCTGGCGGATGCCGTGGTCCAGATGGGCCATGGCCAACTCGAAGGCGAACTCCTTGCGCAGCCAATAGAGGGCGTAGAGGAGGGCCAGGGAGTCCGCGCCGCCGGACACGGCCACCAGCACCTTCTCGCCGGCCGAAACCATCGCGTACTTCCGCAGCGCCTCCCGCACCTTCGCTAGCATTTCCCCTTATAATGCGCGTTGCGCGCGGGGTTGCCAATGGAACTCGCCGTTTGGATGTGGACGCTGGGAACGCTGCCCTTGGCCATGGCTGGGAGCGGAGCTGTGGCTTTAGGTCCGCAACCCTGGCTCATCCTCCCCCTTGGTCCGGCCCAGTTTTTCCTGGGGGCTACGGAGCCTCCCTGGGCCTTGCGCCTGCACCTCCTTTTTGGGCCGTGGTTTTTGTGGGCAGAGGTCCCGCCGCGGGTGGCCCTAGCCCGCGCACCCGGCCACGCCCTCCTGGCTTTGGTCCGCACGGAGACCGGGCTCTCCCTAGGCTGGGAGATCTCCGGAGAGCCCTGGCTTTCTCTGTTCGGAAGCCTGGGGATGGACAATGCCTTGGGCGTTCGGCTGCGCCACCGCGATCTTTGGGGCGCGCTCCTCATTCGACAAGGAGGGCTTTCCGCATGGTGTGGGCTTTGCTTTTAGCGCTTTGTTTCGTCTGGACTGGACAGGGCTGGGAGCTCACCGTCGTCTTCACCACGGACCTCCATACCTCGCTAGACCGACTTACGGAGTTTCGGGAACTCTTTTGGGAAGCGGATCTCGTCCTGGATGGAGGCGACGCCTGGGAAGACACCTACCGCCTCACCTCTGAGGCCGCGGCCTGGGCCACCATGCACACCATGGCGGAGTTTCGGTACACCGCGATGACCTTGGGCAATCACGAGACTTATTTAGGGCCCAAGCTTTTGGAGAGGATCCTGGCGGAGACACCGTTTCCTGTGCTGGCCACGAACCTCCGCTCGCCCCTGCCCACGAAACCTTGGGCCCTGGTGGAAACCCAAGGCCTGCGCATCCTCATCCTCGGTGTGCTCTGGGATTTGGCGGTGATCTGGCCGGGCTGGGAGCTCCTCGATCCCCACCGGGCCCTGGAGGAGGCCCTCGCTTCCGCGCCTCCCCACGACCTTTTCATTCTCCTTGGGCACCTGGACACGCAGCGTGCAGCGGAGCTCGTGCGGAAACTTACTCGAAAGCCTGCGCTCTTCGTTTTGGGGCATAACCACAAGGTTTACGGGGAGCCCCTGTACGTGGAAGGTGTCCCCATCGTGCAGGCCGGGAGCCACGGCAAAGCCCTGGGGGTTCTGCGCCTCGGTCCCGATGGGGTTCATCACTACGAGATCCTGAAGCCGCGGGAGGTTCTCCCCTTGGGCGTGCCCCAGGCAACCTTTGCTGTCCTGGGGTTGTTTGCGCTTTTAGGGGTGTTCTGGCGGGGCTAAGCTCCCTCGACCTTGGCCAGAATCTCGTCGGGGATATCGAAGTTGGCCACCACTTCCTGCACTTCCTCGGTGTCATCGAGCTCGTCGAGGAGCCTGAGGAGCTGTTCAGCAGCAGATCCCTCCACCCGCACCGTGGCTTTGGGAATGAACCCGATCACTGCTCGCTCCAGTTCCACACCCTGCTCGCGCAGGGCGTCGCGGACAGTGGCCAGGTCCCGCGGCTGGGTGTAGAAGGTGAGGGTGTTGTCTTCTTCCACGAAATCTTCGGCGCCAGCCTCCGCAGCCAGGAGAACAAGGGTTTCCTTATCCAAACCAGGCGGAATGGACTTGACTTGGATGATACCCCGGCGCTCGAACTGCCAGGCCACGCTGCCCTCCCCGCCCAGGGACCCTCCGTGCCTCTCGAAAATGTGGCGCACGGCAGCAGCCGTGCGGTTGCGGTTGTCCGTATAGGCCCGCAGAAGAATGGCCACCCCGCCCGGACCATAGCCCTCATAAATTACCTCCTGGAGGCTCGCGCCCTCCAGGCCACCGGCAGCGCGCTGGATGGCGCGCTCGATGTTCTCCTTGGGCATGTTCGCGGCCCTGGCTCGCTCGATGGCCTGGGCGAGGGCTGAGTTCGTCTCGGGGTTGGGATCCTGGCGGGCACACACGATGATCTCTCTGGTGAGACGGGAAAAGAGGTTGGACCGCTTCTTGTCCTGCTTTTCTTTTCGGTACTTGATGTTTGCCCACTTCGAGTGGCCGGCCATACCACAAAAATGATATTCGGCTGGTACTTCCTCTGCAACCGGGTTGCGAACCCCCAGAAAGAGGCTAAGAGTTAAGGGCATGGGACTCGATCCAGGTGCCATTCGCACGGCCGCCCGTCTTTTCCGCGAGGCTCAAGCGGCCTGGGCCCTCACCGGCGCCGGGGTGTCCACGGGCTCGGGTATCCCTGATTTCCGCGGCCCCCAGGGCCTCTGGCGCACCCATGACCCCGAGGAAGTCTCGTCCATCACCGGCTTTCACCACAATCCCCAGGCTTTCTACGCCTTTTGGCTCTGGCGGTTCCAACGCATGCGCGAGGCCCAGCCCAATCCTGTGCACAAACTCCTCGCGGCCCTGGAAGCCCGGGGCCTCCTGCGCGGGGTGATCACCCAGAACATCGACGGCCTCCACCAAAAAGCTGGCTCCCGCTGGGTTTTGGAAGTGCACGGACATGTCCGTTCCGCCACCTGCGTTTCTTGCGGGAAGCCCTACTCCATGGAATGGCTGGCGGGGGAGGTGGAAAGGACGGGAGTAGCGCGCTGTCCGTGTGGAGGACTGGTCAAACCCGACGTGGTGCTGTTCGGCGAGCCTCTCACCCCAGCCTTTGCTGAGGCTCAACGGGCCCTGTCGGAGGCAGACCTCCTCTTCGTTTTGGGCACGTCCCTCACGGTTTGGCCGGTGGCTGGCCTCGTGCCCTATGCGGTGAGTCATGGAGCCCGTCTCATCATTGCCAATGCCGAGCCCACTCCCTATGATCATCATAGTGACGTGCTCTTGCACGGGGATCTTGTGACGATGAGCGAGCTTTTGGCCCGGGCCTTGGAGGTGGAACTTGCTTGAGGCGGAAGTGGGAAAACTTCTGCGCAGCCGGGGCTTAACTTTGGCTGTGGCGGAGTCCTGCACCGCTGGGCTTCTGGGCATGCGCCTCACCGAGGTGGCAGGGGCCTCGGATTACTTTCGGGGCGGGGTGATTGCCTACTCCAACGCGGCCAAGGCCGAGGTGTTAGGGGTTCTCAAGGAGATCTTGGAGGAACACGGCGCGGTTTCCCCGGAGTGCGCCAGGGCCATGGCCGAGGGTGCACGGCGGTTGTTTGGGGTGGACTTGGCCCTGGCCATTACCGGGATCGCCGGGCCCAGCGGGGGCACGCCCCAAAAACCCGTGGGATTGGTGTACATCGCCCTGGCTCATCCTGGGGGCGTGGAGGTGGAGCGCCACGAGTTTCGGGGCTCGCGCCAGGGCGTGCGCTGGTCCGCGAGCGAAGCAGCGCTAGAGCTCCTCCTTCGGCACCTGCAAAGGAGGTAGAGATTCTCCGTTGGGGCGTAACCGCCGTGCTCATCCTCGTGGGGCTTGGTCTTTTTGCCGGTCTCATTTATCTCTCCGGGCCCGGACTGGTGTGGGCCGAACTCAAAGCCGTGGGTGGGCTGGGCTTCGCCGCCGTCGTGGGCAACGCGCTCCTTTCCTTTTTGACCTGGAGCCTCAGCTGGTATGTGCTTTTGCGCGGGGCCCAGATCCCGGTGCGTTGGACACAGGTTCTCCCGCCCATGCTGGCCGCCTCAGCTGTGACCTACATCACTCCCTCGGCCTACTTGGGCGGGGAGCCGGTGCGGGTGTATTGGCTGGCCAAGGCCACGGGAACTAGCCTACCCCACGTGAGCGCCACAGTGCTGGTGGAGCGACTTTTGGCAGGTCTCTCCCTCTTGGCTTTCGCTTCCATAGGAGGATTCTTCGCCCTTTTTTCCAAAACGATGCCCTTGGCGGATAAGGGCGCGATAGCCTTGGGCTTGGGGACCATGGCCTTCCTCCTCGCTCTCGGTGTAATCTCCTTTTCCCGGAATTTCCAATGGCTTTCCCGCAGCTTGCGCGTTTTGGCCAAGATGGTCCGCTGGCGGGGGATCCTTTCCCGTCTGGCCACCAGCGCCGCAGACATGGAGACCCAAATCTATCAGGTCTTCGTCCATCGCCTGGGCCACGCCTTGCTCTCCTTGTTTCTGCAATTGGTCACCGTTTTCCTCACCTACATCCGGCCGCAAATTTTCTTTTATTTCACCAAGCAGACCCTCTTCACTTTTCCCCAACTTTCACTTTTCTTCACCCTGAACACGTTCATCAGCGCATTTCTCTGGATTACCCCCGGCGGATTGGGTCTGACCGACGGCGGCCGGGCCGGGGTGTTCAAGCTCTTGGGCATCAACATTGCCAGTGCTTTCGCTTACACCGTTCTCTTCAGATTTATGGAGATGATCCAGGTGGGTTGTGGACTATATCTGCTCCTAAGTCAAGGCCTTTTGCGTTGGCAACGGGGGCGAATTGAGGTTCAGGTGGAGAAGCACGAGCCGAGGATGTAGCATAAATCTATGGGGATGGAAAAGTTGCGCGCGTTTTCCCTCTGTCTTCTCGTGTTAGGTCTGGGGACCGTAGCCTTAGGCCAGGCGGAGATCACCGATTTTCCCGGGGGGCTCACGGAGATGGTGTGGAACCTGCGGGGAGTTGGGCCAGCCCAGGAGCTTCGCCTGCAGGTGGAGGGCCTGGCGGACGGGAAATATCGGGTCACGATGAGCCTCAGTTTGGAGGGCACAGGGACTGAGCTCTCGGCGCTTGGGTTTTTCGGGGCTCCGTTGTGGATCCAGGCCGCAGGGACCCAACTTGACCTCTCCACCCTGAACGTCCTCATCCGCCGCCGGGAGGTGCTGAACGTCGGCGAGAGCTACGCCCTTCCGGGCGGGGAGTTCTTCGTCCGGGAGAAAAAGGAAATCGCCGGTGTTCCCTGTCTTGTGGGCGAGTTCCGCCCAGCTGAAAAAACTGAGACCGTGATCGAGTTGGGGCTCAGTCTGGCCGATCCAGTGTACCTCTTCCCTCTTTTACGCGTGCAAGAACGGGGCCGCGTGACCTTCGAAATCGTGCTTGTGGAATATCACCGGCCATGACCGCACCGCTGGTGGAGCTCCAGGGGGTCACCAAGATCTACCGCCTGGGCGAGGTGGAAGTCCCGGCCCTGCGGGGAGTGGACCTGCGCGTGGAGCTCCAGGATTTTTTGGCCCTCATGGGCCCTTCCGGCTCGGGAAAGTCCACCCTCCTCCACATCCTCGGCCTCTTGGACCGGCCGACGAGCGGCCAGGTTCTGTGGGAAGGGCAGGACATCACGCACCTGAACGGGTGGAGGTTAGCGGAGCTTCGGGGAAGTCGCATTGGCTTCGTGTTCCAAATGTTCAACCTTGTGTCCAACCTCACCGCGGTGGAAAACGTGGAGCTCCCTCTAGTGTTCCTGGGGGTTCCTCCGCGGGAGCGGCGGAAGCGGGCGGAGGAAGCGCTGGTGCGGCTGGGGCTGGGAGATCGTCTGCGGCACCGGCCGAATCAGCTTTCCGGAGGGCAACAGCAGCGGGTAGCCCTGGCCCGAGCCCTCGTCACCGACCCCGCCCTCCTCATCGCCGATGAGCCCACAGGCAATCTGGACACCACCACCGGCCGGGAGATCCTGACCTTGTTTTCCGAGCTCAACCACCAGGGCCGCACCGTAGTGTTGGCCACCCACGATCCGGAAGCAGCGGAGGTGGCTAAGGTGCGGATGCGCCTGAGGGATGGACTCATCGTGGAGGTGTTCTGATGCTGCTCAATCTTTTCCGGCTGAGCCTACGCAACATCCGCCACCGCGGTTTGCGTTCCTGGCTCACAGTGATCGGAATCCTCATCGGTACTGCGGCCGTGGTGGCCTTGATCTCCATCGGCCAGGGATTGCAGCGGAGTGTAGCCCAACAAGTGGAGCGGATCGTGGGATACAACACGATTCTTGTGAGTTCGCGGGGGCTGAACTTGGGGCAACGGATTCGTCTGGACATCGAGGCCATCCGGGCCATTCCCGGGGTACAAAACGCTATTGCCGTGCGCACGGAGACGGCCTACGTGGAGGGGCCTGGCGGGAAAGGATTCCTGGCTGTTTTAGGCTACGACCGGGCCATGGAGGAGTTCGTAGCCGAGATGAACCTCACGGTTTCCGAGGGCCGGGCTCTTGGGGGGAAAGGGGAAGTCCTTTTGGGAAGCCGCACCGCGCGGGCCCTGGGTGCCCAGCTGGGCGATGAGGTGACCATCGAGGGCCGCAGGTTCACCGTGGTAGGGACGCTCGAGGCCAAGCGGGCCGGCGGTTTCGCCACCGGGGGGCTCACCTTAACCGACCTCCTCGTCATCCCCCTTGGGGAATTGCGGGAGCTCTTCCCCGGACCAGAACTCGTACAGTATGCGGTGGTCAGGTTAGTGGATCGGGCAGATATGGCCGAAGTGCGCGACCAAATCCGCAACCACTTGCGCGCCGTGGGCGAGCGCAACGCCTCCCTCACGGATTTCGAGGATCTCACCAGGAACATCCAGTCCGTGATCAGCGGGGTACAGGCTTTCTTAGCGGGCATCGCGGGTATCGCTCTCCTCGTGGGCGGCGTGGGCGTCATGAACACCATGTACACGGCAGTACTGGAGCGCACCCGGGAAATTGGCATCCTCAAGGCCGTAGGCGCCAAGGACGTCCATGTCCTCCTTCTTTTCCTGTTCGAGTCCGGGTTGATGGGGTTAGCCGGAGGAGCCTTGGGCATGGTGATCGGCTTCAGCGTGGCCTGGGTGGCCACGGCCATTGTGAGCCGGGTGTTTCAGGCCCAGGGAGCGTTCAGCCCTGTCCTCAGTATGGGTTTGGTTTTGGGAGCGCTGTTCTTTTCGTTCATCGTGGGAGCGATCGCCGGCCTCCTTCCGGCGTACCGCGCGTCCCGGCTCCCACCCGTGGAGGCCTTGCGCTACGAGTGAGGGCTGATCAACACCCCTAAAAGGGCAAGGAACACTCCCACCGGGAATCCTAAGCCCATGGCCCAGACGGCGAGCGAGAGAAGCTCCGTCCAAGGGGTCCCGGTGGGAACAAACCGCACGCCCACGGCCAAAGCTACGAGGTGCAGGCCCGCTCCCAGCAAACCCGCCAAGACAGCAAGAAGAATCACGGGACCGCGCCACACAAGGGGAGAGGCTCCGCTCCTGCGCAGGAGCTCCTGCTCGCGCTTCCAGCGGCTTTGAACTCGCCGCAAGACCCGGGGGGCCAGGAATAAGGACAAGGCTAGCCCGACCAACAGGGCGGCTACCGCTCCAATCCTCGCTGCTGAGGGAATACGCGGCGGAACCACCGTGCGCTCCCACACTGTAACGTTGACCACACCCACGAGTTTTCCCAATTTCGCGAGAAGCTCATGCCCATCGGTTTCGGGCGAAGCTTCCACGACCAGCCCACGCTCCTGGACAGGCTCCGGGTCGTTCTCCCCAGGAAAGCGGAACGATACGCTTTTCACCTCAGGCCAGGCCCAGATCTGCCAGGTCAGTTCGTTGATGTCTTGTTCGGACAGAAGTGGACTCACGCTCAGGAGAAAGAGGCGGTGGAAGGAAACGGGCCCAGCCGGCGGCTGGAGAGGCAAACCCCACAGGGCCGTGGCGCTGAGGAGCACCAAGGCCAAACTCAAGATCCACAAAAGAACACCGCCGAATTCCGGAAGGCTCGCGCGCAAGAAGTCCCCGGCGGCAAACAAAAAGGCTTTCATCAGACCACAACCTCCCGCAAGTACACCAAAGGAAAACCGTAGGGCAAAAGAGAGGAGGCCTCGCGGCTTGTGGCCAGAATGGTGACCCCGGCTTTGTTCGCGCGGACCAGAGTGGAGAGGAGCGCGGCCTGAGCCTCTGGATCTAGATCGCGCAGAGGGTCATCGGCCAAAAGCACAGAAGATGCCGGGCACAGGGCCAGGGCCAAACACAGGCTTTTTTGCTCTAGCGGGGTGAGATCCCGGGAACGCGCATCCTCCTTTCCCCGGAGCCCGGCCAAATCCAGGGCCCGTTCCAAAGCTTCCGCAGCTTCTTCACCTCTCACGCCCAGGGTCCGCACCTTGAATTGCAAGTTCCCCACCACTGTGCGGTGAGGAAGAAAATTGGGTTCTTCTGGCATATACCCCACTTTTCTCCGCACCTCTCTCAGCCTTTTGGGGGACACGCGCAGGATATTGCGGCCAAGGAGAAGGATTTGCCCCCCGTGGGGGCGAACCTCGCCGAGGATGATGCGGAGAAGCACGGTTTTGCCGGAGCCGGCCGGCCCCACCACCCACACGAACCCCTCCCGAGGAACGCCAAAGGACAGCCGGTCGAACACAAGCACGCCATCGACAGTGGCGAACCGCAACTCCGATACCTGAATGGCTAGCATCGCCGTCCCCAGAAAAACCTAGGCCGTCCGGAGAGATCCGGTAAAACCCGAACCTCTCGCCATTCTTCCATCTCCTGCGCAGTTCGCCATAACGCTTCTTCGTGTCTGATGCCCATTTCCAAAAGGAGCACACCCCCTGGCACCAAAAATGTAGGGGCTTCCTGGACCAGGCGGCGGAGGAACCCGAGACCATCCGGGCCTCCATCCAGAGCCCGCCGCGGGTCAAAATTCCGGACCTCCTTGGGGAGTCTCCGGAGTTCGTTTCGAGCCACATAGGGCGGATTGGCCACGATGACGTGGAATGTTCCGAAGACCCGGGAGAATCCATCGGAGCGGCGCACTTCGATGTGTACACCAAGACGCCGGGCATTGCGGCAGGCGGCGCGCACGGCTCGGAGGCTTATGTCCACAGCCCAAACCTCCCCATCTGGCCGGGCCCGGGCCAAGGCAATAGCCAATACCCCTGTTCCTGTACCGATATCCAGGGCGCGGGCTCCTGGCGGAGCCCGGCGGAACTCGGCGCTGGCGAGCTCCGCAAGCTCCTCCGTCTCCGGCCGGGGAATGAACACCCCGGGCGGGACCAGGACCTCGAAATCCAGAAAGGCTGTAGTCTCCTCAAGGGCTGGCCAGGGCACGCCGCGGGCTCGGGCCTCCACGATCCGGCGGAACCGGCCACGCTCAAACCGCGAGACTTTTTCCTCCGGGAAGAGGTGAGGATGGCCTGTAGCCAAAACCAGAGCCCGTCGGGCCTCGCGCGCCGGCTCGGGGCATCGCGCCAATACTTCTTTGGCCCAGGCCAAAAGTTGGCCCGCTGTGGTAGGACCCCGCATGCCCACGTACAATGTTCCATATTCTAGCAGGAGAGGGGCGAAAGAGGCATGAATTTTGTGAAATTTGTGGTCCTTGTGGCCCTAGCTTTCGCTTTGGGTGGATGCTTTTCTCTCTTCGGGGGGAAGGAAGAGCCTGTGGACTTTTGGCAGCCTGTCCTTTCTCCCGATGGCCGGTATCTCGCGTACGTGGCCAAGCCCTCCGGGGCACAGGTCTACGGCCTTTATCTCCTGGACCTGGAGGCCGGTGTGGAACGGGCATTAGTGCAGATGGGCCAAGACGTGGTTTATCCCTCTTGGTCTCCGGACGGCAAAATGCTCGCGTTCATCGCTACTCAGGAAAAGGATAACTGGGACCTGTTCGTGGTGGAGGTGGAAAGCGGGCAGGTGCGACGACTGACCACGGACTCTGCCCTGGATGTGAATCCCTCTTGGGCCTCCAACGGAATGATCGTGTTCAACTCCAATCGGGACGGAAGCTGGGGGGCTTGGGCCATCAATCCGGACGGAAGCGGGCTGCGCAAACTTTCCTTCACTCGGGCCAAACCGTGAGGGTCTCGGGGATCGTCCTCGCCGCCGGACGGAGCGAACGCTTCGGGCAGGATAAGGTTTTCGCTGAGCTACAGGGCTTCCCGATCCTCTCTTACTCCCTGCGGGCTTTCTCCCAAGCCGGGGTGGAAGAACTGGTGGTGGTGGCGCGGCCAGGCACAGAGTCAAAAGTTCAGGAAATCCTTAGGGAATTAGGAGTTGCCGGGCAGGTGGTGCGGGGTGGAGCGAGGCGCCGCGATTCTGCCCTGGCCGGTGTCGAAGCCGCCCACGGAGAGTTCGTCCTGATCCACGACGGAGCAAGGCCCCTGGTGAGCCCGGAGCTGATCCGCCGGGTTTTGCGGGCCACTGAACAACACGGGGCGGCGGTGCCCGTCCTCCCCGTGGTGGACACCCTGCGCTATACGGAGGAGGGCTTCCTCAAACCCGAGACTCTGCCCAGAGCAGGTCTTGTGGCCATCCAGACTCCCCAGGGGTTTCGCCGGGATCTTCTCCTTTCAGCCCTGCGCGCCTGCAACACGGAGCTTCCCGACGATGCTGCCGCCCTTCTTGTCCAGGGATTTCCCGTGGCCACTGTCCTTGGAGACCCCAAAAACCTCAAGATCACCTACCCTACGGATTTGGATCTCCTCGTCTCCCTTCTCCGCCCGCTCTAGAGCTTTTCTTTGAGGCGAAAAAGAAGGTTCAGCGCTTCCAGGGGCGTAAGTTTTTCGGGCTCAAGTTGGCGCAGTTCCTCTAGGACCGGATGTTCATGAGGAGCAAAAAGAGGGAAAAGCTCATTTGCCTTTTTGACCACCGGCTTTTTCTCCAGGTCCGCAAGCTTCTTTTGCGCTTCGACCATAATTTCCTGGGGAAGCTGAGCGAGCTTGGCCACCTGGATCCCGTAGGATTTTTCGGCCACGCCGGGGAGGACGCGGTAAAGAAAGACAACTTCGCCCTTCCATTCCCGGGCGGCGGCGTGGAGGTTCATCACACCCGGGATTTCCTCCGCAAGTTGCGCAAGCTCCC
>CALKCH010000023.1 GCA_938083225.1 Candidatus Bipolaricaulota bacterium | reverse complement strand
CGCACAGAAAAGGAGCGGAATTCGCCGGTGGGTTCCTCCCAGCGGATCTCCACTCTGGTCACGTGGGCCAAGGGTGGGCCGCGATGACAAAACTGGATGAGCTCTTGCAGCTTTTCCTCCGGCCCTTCTGCCACCACCTCCACCCGGCTGTCCGGAAGGTTCCGCACAAATCCCACGAGCCCTAGCTTCTGAGCCAGCTCACGGGTATGAGCGCGGAAGAACACGCCCTGTACCTGGCCCGACACAAAAAGACGCACCCGCTTCATAGAAGCTCTGGGGCGCGCCGCAGGAAGCTCGCCACGAGTTTTATTGTGGCCTCAAGATCCGAGAGGAGAAGCGTGGAGACCGGGGAGTGAATGTAACGGCAGGGAACAGAGACCACGCCGGCCAGGGTTCCGCCCCGCTCCAGATGAATGGGACCAGCATCGGTGGAGCCGTAGGCGGGGAGTTTGTACTGGTACGGGATGTTTTCCTCCTCGGCCACCCGCTCCAGGAACCGCACCAAACGAGGATTCACCGTAATGGAGCGGTCCGCCAGGGTGATGGCCGGTCCTTGGCCCAGACGCACGGGCTGCTTGGCCTCGGGAACGCCGGGCATGTCTGCGCCGATCGTCCCCTCCAAGGCCAGGGCCAATTTTGGGCCAATACGATAGGCCGCCGTTCGGGCACCGCGCAGCCCCCCTTCCTCGCACACCGCGAAGTTCACCACGAGCTTGTAGGGGAGCTTTTCCTCGGCGGTGAGGCGCAACGCTTCAATGGCCACGAGGCACCCGGCCCGGTCGTCGAAGGCCTTGCCGGTCACATAGCCATCGCGGATGTGGGCAAACGGGTAATGGATAGTGGCGGGGTCGCCTACGCGGAAGCCTAAGGCCTGGGCCTCCTCCCGGCTGCGGGCACCCACGTCCACGAAGAGCTCCTCAAGAGGCACCACCTTCTGGCGTTCGCCCTCGGAAAGGATGTGGGGTGGGGTGACCCCGATCACGCCCAGTTTCTTTTCCCCGCTGCGGGTGCGGATGACCACCCGGTGTCCCAGGAGAATGCGCTCGTCCCAGCTCCCCAGCGCGGTGAGGCGCAAAAACCCATCCTTTTCGATCCAGCGCACCATGAACCCCACCTCGTCCATGTGGGCGTCGAGCATGACGGGCTGGCCTTGGCCGCGCCAACAGATGAGGTTCCCCAAGGGATCTACCTCGTAGCCGTCCACGTACGGGGCGACCATCTCCCGGATCAGGTCCCGCACTTCATCCTCAAAGCCTGCCACACCAAACGCATCCGAAAGGGTCTGCAGCTTTTCCACGAGATTCACGTTCCTTCCTTTCCCTGCTCCCATAAAGACGAAGGAGCTGAAAGGAAATCTTAGCCGCTTTTGCCACTTTTTCCGGAGGGGAAAGAGCTAAGGGTGCAGGGCTTTATACAGAAGCTCCGCGGTCTTGCGGGGGAGCCCGGGCACGGAGAGGAGCTCCTCTAGGCTGGCTTCCCGTAAGCCCTCGAGGGAGCCAAAACGCAGAAGGAGGAGTTGCTTGCGCTTTTCACCGATCCCGGGAAGCTCGTCCAAGAGACTAGAAAAGGTTCGCCTTTCCCGCAAGGTTCTGTGGTACTCGACCGCGAAGCGATGAGCTTCGTCGCGCAGGCGCTGGAGGAGGCGTAAGGCCGGGGAATCATCCGGAAGTTTTATGGGCTCAGACCTATTGGGCCGGAAGACAAGTTCCTCCTTTTTGGCCAGGGCGGCGACTTCGATGCCGGAAAGTCCCAGCTCCTCCAGCACCCCCTGGGCCACGCTGAGCTGCCCCTTTCCTCCGTCCACAAGCACCAAATCCGGGAGATCCGAGAATTTCCGAGCAGTGATGGTGGGATCAGCGAGCTCGGCCAAAGCGTGGGTGAAACGACGGCGCAGAACTTCTTCCATCATGGCATAGTCGTCAGGTTTTCCAGCCACACGCACCCGAAAGCGCCGGTATTGGTCACGTCTGGGTTTTCCCCCTACAAACACCACCATGGAACCGGTGGCTTCCTCACCCTGGAGGTTGGAGATGTCGAACCCTTCGATCCTCCAGGGCCGCACAGCAAGATCCAGGGCTTCGCTCAAAAGCTCGAGAGCCTCTTCCTCCGGAGGAAGTTCCTCTACTTCCGTACGGCGTAGCCCCAGCTCGGCGTTGCGTAGGGCCAACTCCACAAGATTTTTGCGTTCTCCAGCTTTAGGGACCACAACCTCCACTTTTCCGCCGCGTTTTCGCCGCAGGTACACGAGCAAGGCCTCCGTCTCCGGCACGGGGAAAGGAAGGAGGACTTCCTCGGGAATGGCCGTGGTGCGCGTGTAGTACTGGTCGAGGAATTCACTCAACGCCTCTTGAGGAGAGGAGATTTCCGGCAGGGTCAAAGCGAACCCCTCTCGGGCCAAAAGTCTTCCTGCCCGCACCAAGAGGACCACTCCGTAGCCGCGGTTGTCTTTTTGCGCGATGCCTATGGCGTCAAGATCTACGGGTTCAGGGAGAGCTACTACTTGTCGCTCGCGGATTCGTTCCAAGGCCAGGATTTGGTCGCGCAGGCGGGCGGCGTGCTCGAACCTTTCCTCTTCCGCAGCTTTCTTCATCTCCTCTTTGAGGCGGGCCATGACTTGGTCCACCCGGCCCTGGAAGAGAAGGGCCGCGCTCTCTACGTAGCGCCCATATTCCTCGGGGCTGACGAGGGCTGCGCACGGCCCGGAACAACGGCCGATGTAGTAGTACAGGCACGGTCGAGGATAGAGCTTTTGCCCCACCGGGAGATTGCAAGGCCGGATGGGGAAAAGTTTGTGGGCCAGTTTCAATACGCGGCGCATGGCCTTAGAGGATGTGTACGGTCCAAAATACTGCGCCCCATCAGCCTCAGGCCTGCGAACCACGGTAATCCTGGGAAATCGCTCGTTGGTGATCTTGAGGTAAGGGTAGCGTTTGTCGTCGCGCAGTCGTGTATTGAACGGAGGCCGATACTTCTTGATGAGAGCGTCCTCGAGGATCAGGGCCTCAACTTCGGAGCCGGTGAGGACGATCTCCACGTCTCGGATGAGCGTGCGCAGCTTACGGATCTTGGGGGAGAGGAGATGTTCGGCTTGGAAATAGCTCCGTACCCGGTCTCTCAAAGATGAGGCTTTGCCCACGTACAAAACCTCGCCCTGACGACCCCGGAAAATGTACACGCCGGGAGCGTTCGGCAGATTTTGCACGTTCTCCCTAAGATTCTTTTGGGTCATGCCTCTCAATTATCGGCGGAAGGGAAGGGCTAGGAGAAAGAGGCCCGTGGCCACCAGGACCACCGCTGCACCGGGTGCGATCCCCACGTAGTAGGAGAGGTACAGGCCCCAAAAACCGGAGAGCACCCCGGCGCCCGCGGCGATGGCCACCATCCCTGCCAAGCGCTTGGCCAAAAGATAGCCCGTGGCGGGAGGGGTGACCAGCATGGCCAAGGCCAACGCCACTCCCACCACCCGCAGGGCGGTCACCACCGTCACCGCAGTGAGGACCAAGATCAGGTAACGCAGGGCATCCACCGGCAACCGCAACGTGCGCGCAAAAAGTGGATCAAACGTGGCTATAGCTAACTCCTTCCACAAAGCAAGCACAGCGAGAACCACCCCCCCACAGAGTCCGAAGATGAGCCAGAGGTCCTGGGGAGAGACAGCGAGCACGTTGCCAAAGAGGAAATGCACGAGATCTACGGCGTAACCCCGGGTCGTGGAGATGAGGGCGATCCCCAGGGCAAACATCCCAGCGAATACGATACCGATTGCTGCGTCTTCTCCAAGGCGTCCGCGTTTCCCCACTGCACCTATGGCCAGGGCTGTGATCACGGCTGTGCCCAGGCCCCAGTAGAACACAGCGGAGCGCTGTCCACGGTGGAGGACGTAGCCCAGAGCCACGCCAGGCAGGATGGCGTGGGCCAGGGCGTCACCGAGGAAGGTCAGACCACGAAGAACCACAAATGTTCCCATCACGGCGCAGGCGGCAGAGGCCACCATGGCCGCCAGAAGCGCGCGCACAAAAAACGCCAAGCTCAAAGGTTCCGCGAAGAAGCTGATCATGGTCGACCTGGTTCGCCCTTGGGGCAGCACGTCTCGCCCAGCGCGAAAAGGCCCTGGTCCGAAGCCAAAAGATGAAGAGCCGTGCCGTAAGCCGTGCGCAGAGCCTGGGGAGTCAAAATCTGGCGAGGATCACCCAGAGCGATGGGGCGGGTGCGCAGGAGGAGGGCCCGGGAGAAGTGCTGGGCCACCAAATCCAATTCGTGTAGGGCCACGAGCACCGTGAGTCCCTGCCCGGCCAATTCCCGCAGAAGGCTGAGAAACCCATTTTGGGCAGGGGCATCGAGCCCCGCCAGTGGCTCATCGAGGAGAAGGATCCTCGCTTCCTGGGCCAAGGCGCGGGCAAGAAGCATGCGCTGTTGTTCCCCACCGGAGAGATTGCGGATGGGTCGCCGAGCCAAATGGGCCAGGCCCACTCGGTGGAGCGCTTCCTCAGCCTTGTGCAGATCTCCAGAGGTGAGACGGCGCAGGGGTCCTGCCCGCCCCACCCGCCCCATGAGGACTACGTCCAGGACAATAGCTGGGAAATTCCACTCCGCTTCCGAACGCTGGGGCAAATAGCCCAGACACAGGTGGTGGCCAGGCGGATGCCCGAAAATCCTGACCTTCCCGGAACTAGGCCTGATGAGCCCAGCAATTACGGAAAGGAGCGTGGTTTTTCCCGCACCGTTGGGCCCCACCACCGCCAGGGCCTCGCCCCGCTGGAGGGCGAAGGAAACCCCCTCTAACACGAGTTGATCGTTGCGGTAGACTGCGAGATCCCGCACTTCCACGGCTGGCTCATCTTCGCGGTGCAGATCCTCCCAGCACGTTTTCGTTCTCATTCGCCCAGGGCCTCCACGATGCGCCGCACGTTTTCCCGCATGAGGGAAAGATAGTCCGGAGCAGGTCCCTCTGGCCCGGTAAGAGTGCCCAAATAAAGCGTTACTAGTTTGGCTCCGCTTTCCGCCGCCACCCGCTCGGCCAAGGCTTGGTTGAAGGTGGGGCTCACGAAGAGCGCGGGTATACGGAGCTCTCTCATTTTTCGAACCAATTCCGCTAGCTCCCGCGCAGAAGGTTCCGCGAGGCTGGACTCACTGGGCAGGATGGCTCCGAGTTCCACGAATCCGTAGCGGGCCGCAAAGTAGCTCAGGGCAAAGTGGTCGGTCACAAGTAACCTTCGCTCAGCCGGGATTTTCTCCACCTCTTCCCTGATCCATCGGTCCAAAGCTAGAAGTTCTGCACAGTACGCATCTTTTTGCGCCGCGAAATTTGGCGCGTGCTCTGGACTGAGCTGGGGAAAAACCGTGGCCATTCTCTCCACCCAAATGAGGACCAAGAGGGGATCAAGCCACACGTGGGGATTTGGGGTTCCTTGGGAGGAGAATAACAGGGGAAGACCCTCGCTGAGGTTTACCACTTTTTCCCGGACTTCGGGAAGATCGAGTAGAGGAAAGAGGTGTTCCTCCAGCCCGGCTCCTACTGTTAGGATGAGATCAGCCTGCATGAGGACCTGGAGATCCTGAGGAGTAGGCTCAAATGCGTGCGGATCAGTGCCAGGCGGGATGAGGCTCACCACTTGTATATCTTCTCCGCCCACCCTTTGGGCGATGTCGGCCACGATGGAGTTTGTCCCCACCACCAGGGGCTTCCCTAGGGCCTCAAACCCTAAGGCAAGCGCAAGCACAATCCTTCCCCATTTCATAGCATAAGATCATAATGGGATGAGAGAGGAGTGCAACGCTGCAGGACGGATTAAGTTAGATCAGGGCCGTGGTAGGTCACACGGTGATACGGCCCCTGAGGCGTGGATCGAGGATGTCCCGCAGGGCATCGCCCACGAGGTTCCAGGCCAAAACGAAGAGGATCAGGGCCAGCCCAGGGTAGAGGATGATCCACCAGTACTGGTGCAGCCTGGGGATCCAGTTGCGGGCAAAGGAAAGCATCTGTCCCCAGTCGGCGAAACCTACTTCTGCGCCCAGGCCCAAAAAGGAAAGGGCGGCGAAAGAGATCACGTAGGAGCCGATGTCCATGGAGGCCACCACCAGGGTGGGGAAGATGGCGTTGGGAAGGATGTGGCGCAGGACGATGCGTAAGTGGCCGGCTCCCGCAGCCCGTGCGGCCTGCACATAGTCCCGCTCTTTCACGGAAAGGATGTCCCCCCGGATGAGCCGGGAGTACCCCATCCACCCAAAAACGATGAGGGCAATGGCCGCAGTCATGATGCTCCGTCCAATCTTCGGCTGGAGCACCGCGGCGATGGTCATGGCCGCAATGAGAAACGGGAAAGCTTGGAAAATGTCGGTGATGCGCATGAACACTAAGTCGATCCACCTACCGAAGTAGGCCGCGGCTGTTCCCCACACCACCCCGATGAGAGCCGTGATGCCGGTGATGCAAATCCCCGCCAAAAACGCAGTGCGCGTTCCCCAAACAATCCCGTAGTACACGTCGTACTGCCCTTCCGTCGTGCCAAAGGGGCGGGTCTTACTGAAATCGCTCCTTCTCGTCACAATTTTCCAAATCTCTTCCAACGGGTTCGGGCCACTTGGAGGCTTTGGAGTAGGACTGTAGCCAAATTGGGCGATACGGTATGGCTCATATGGGTTAGGAGGGGGAGCGAGCCAGGGCGCGAAGACGGCGATGAGGCCGAAGAAAAGGAGCAGGATGATGCCCAAAAGCGACATGGGATTCCACAAAAGCTGCTTTAGAATTTTCATTCCAGCCGAATCCTTGGATCGATCAGGGCGTACAGGATGTCGATGAAGAGGATCCCCACGGAGAGGAGCACCGCGTTGAACAGGGTGAACCCGAGCACACTGATGATGTCCAATTGGGTGGCAGCATTGGCCGCCCACCAGCCCATGCCCCGATAGTTGAACACCGTCTCCGTGATCACCGCCCCGTTCATGAGGCCAATGAGGAGCATGCCGCCCATGGTGGCCACGGGGATCATAGCGTTGCGGGCCGCGTGCTTGTAAACCACCGTCCGTTCTGGCAAACCCTTCGCCCGGGCTGTCATCACGTACTCCGTGCGCAGGGTCTCCAGCATCGAGGACCGTGTGACCCGCAAAAGCAAGGCCCACTGGATGTAGGAAAGGGTAATCACCGGGAGGATCATGTGCTTGAACACGTCCAGCAGCACATCCGGCCGGCCGTTGATGATCGCGTCAAGCGTGTAAATTCGGGTGACCTCCCGAAATGTCCCGGTGTTGATCTCGCGAACCACCCAATCGGAAACCCTTCCTGGAGGAAGCCATTTCAACATGGCGTAGAACACCATGAGGAGAAGAAGGCCATACACGTAAGAAGGGAAGGACCAGCCGATGAGGGCGAACACCCGGGACGTATGGTCCAGGGGTTTGTTGTGGTGCACGGCGGAGAGGATCCCTAGCCAAATGCCGATGAAAAGAACAGGAATGGCAGCCCAAAGCACGAGCTCCACTGTGGCCGGGAAATAGTAGAGCAGAGCCTCAAACACCGGTCGCTGCGCTGTTTTCGACCAGCCCAGGTTGCCCCGGAACACTTGGTTCAACCACCGCCAATACTGGACGTGGAAGGGGTCATCCAGCCCGTATTTATGGATGATGCGCTGCAACGCATCCGCGGTTTTGGGGATATCCCGGACGTAGAGGGC
>CALKCH010000022.1 GCA_938083225.1 Candidatus Bipolaricaulota bacterium | reverse complement strand
GGAAGGACAACCTGGAGTTCCGGCTACCTCAATCCTAACCAGACGCTTGTAGCCACCGTGACCACGTTTTCCTATTCTCAGCTCACGTGGGAGGGCGGCACCTTCCGGGTGGAAGCGTGCATGGACGCCACAAACATCGTCCCAGAGGCCGATGAGACGAACAACTGCATCGATCGAGCCATCACGATCCAAGGCGCGCCGGTGAAGTTGTCCGTTATGGCAGGATGCGTCACTCTGCCCACCCCTTACGCGCTTCTCGACGTGCCCGTGGTGTACCAGGTGAAGGACCCCTTGGGCATTGTCGTCGAAAGGGGAACGAAGAAAACTCCGTGCACCTTCGTTTACCCCGCAGGGTTCCAGGTGGTTTTGGACGCTCCCGACGAGCATGATCTTCATCGCCTTCAGCGCTGGAAGGTCACAGGGGCGCCGCCCTATTTCACCGCTGATCCGCTCGTTTTGGTGCTGGAGCCGCGGATCAAGGAGGCCGAGGCTCACTACACCCTGATGCCGGAGCGAAAGTGCACCGAGTGCTTCCGTGGCGAGCTGGGTCCCTCTGACGTTTGTGGTAACGGGATCGGTTATTCGCTCCCGGGCCCGGCGGGAGGAGACCCCCATTGCGGAACGCCCGACTGCTGCAGCTGGTACCAAATCTCCCACGTGCACGACCTTCAGAAGACGGTCATCAACGTGCACCTGATCCTCGAGTACACCCCTGGACTCTCCGACGGTTGCCAGGGGACGCTTACGGTGGAGATCTCCCCCGACAATCAGACCTGGACCCTCGTATACACGGGTCCCACGACTACTGTGGATCTGAATCCACCCCACCAACTTTGGGGAACCTATATGCTTTGCGTAGGGATCCCGCGCATGACGGAGTTCAGGTACGTGCGAGTAACGATCACGAACTGTTACGTGGACTACTCTGCGGTGTATACCTGCGCTGACTGAGCCTTTCTTTTCGGGCAGGGCGTGTCCTTGGACTGCCCTGCCTTTCTTTTTGTTCATGCCCGCTCCAATTTCAGCGCTGATCTTCGCAGCAGAATTTAAGGGCCTGGACCCGGAGTAGTAAACTCGAAACACGTTGAATGTGGGAGTGCCAAAAGCCCACCGAAAAAAGGAGCCCTTCCGCCCGGGGGAGGTGAGGCGTGAGGTGGAATGGGGTGGGTCTCGGGCGGAAGGGCTATACTGCGTATTCATTATACTCCTAGGTATCCCTGTGTCCAGTCTCACGGGACTTCGGCCGACCCTGTAAAATGCGTTCCGCTCATGAAGCGGGGAGTTCTTTTTGTCTTGGTGAGCCTGGCCATCGCGCTCCTGTGCGGGTGCGGCGCCAGAGAGGAGAGCCCAAACGTCAACGTGATCAGGGTGAGGCCTGGGCAATCCATCCAGGCCGCCATCGACCGGGCACCGGTGGGCGCAGTCGTTCTGCTTGCCCCCGGCACTTGGCAGGAAAACCTGCGCCTCACTAAGTCCCTCACCCTGCGGGGAGAGAAACCTAAAACCACGGCGATCGCGGGGGTACTTCCGGGCGAACCCGTCGTTTGGGTAGGTGGAGAAGCCACGGTCTCCCTAGACAGCCTCACCCTCCAGGAGGGCCAGGGAGGGTACATCGGGTTGGGATTGCCTCCGGCTGGGGTGTTTGTCGCGGAGAAGGCCCGAGCGAACCTCACTCAAGTCGAGATCAGGCAGAACGCGGGGGCGGGCCTCGTGGTCCGGGATGAGGCCACGCTGCAATTGCAGTCGGTAACCATCACCGCCAACACTCGCTACGGCGTGGAAGTCCTCGGGCAAGGCCAGGCAATCTTGAACCAAGTGCAAATCACCCAGAACAAAATGGGCGGAATATGGGTAGAGGGAAACGGGAGCATTCGCATCGAACACACCACGGTTGCCGACAACTTGGGACCAGGGATTTGGACGAGGGAAGGTGGCGTGGTGTACGTGTCCAATGCGGAGATCCGCCAAAATCGCGGCTCTGGCGTCCAAGGACAAGGCAAAAGCTGTCTGGAACTCCGCGCGGTTCAGGTTCTGGATAACACAGAATCCGGAGTTTGCCTCACCGAAGACGCTACCTTTTCAGCTTTTGACTCCACCTTCCAGCATAACTGGCAGGGCCTAGAGATCCGGGGCGGTACCACCCGGATTGAAGGCTGTTTCCTCGTGGCCAACCTATGGGACGGGGTGCAAGCGCGAGGGGAGGCCGTGGTCACCCTCGTGCGTTCGGAAATCCGGCAGGGCAAGGGTTCCGGCGTGGCTGCCGTAGGGAAGGCCCGCGTCCAACTGGTATCCAATCGCATTACGGGTTTCTCCGTGGCCGGGGTCTACGGTTTTTCCGCGTTCCCTGTGGAGGGCGAAGACAATGAAGTGGAAGGGAACAGCGCGCACATCCTTGGCCACGTTGCGCCAGGGCTGCGGCGACCGCTGCGGCCAGAAACCTTCACAGTCTTGGAATTTCCGCATCCGGATTTCCCTGATCTCCAAAGTGCTGTGGATGCCTTACTGCCCGGCGGAACTTTGGTCATCTCCTCCGGCACGTACGAAGCGGCTATCCTCATCGGTAAACCGATGCAGATCAAAGCTTTCGGAGACGTGATCCTCCTGGGAAATGGCCAGGGCCCGGTTTTCTCCATCATCGCCGGGGGAGAGCTCTTCTTAACGGGGGTGCATATCTCGGGGGGCTCCGAAGGTCTGGCCCTGAGTGCGGGTGCTTCCGCGGAGGTTCGGGAATGTTGGCTTTGGGAGAATATCACCGGCATTAAGCTGTGGCACGACGCCCAGCTTAGGGCCACCAAGGTGAGCATCGCCCGCCATTCCCAAGGCGGGGTGTGGGCCTGGGACAAAAGCCAGGTCCTCCTGGAGGAGGCCACGGTGTACGCCAACGACTATTGTGGCGTGGGAGCCGGAGGCTCTGCGGTTCTTCGCATCAGGCGAAGCACGTTGGCGGAGAACACCGGGCAAGCAGCAGTCCTTCTCGTCGGTCAGGCCCAAGCTGATCTACAACAAAACATTTTGGCAGAAAACGCTGGTCAGGCCGCGGTTCTCCTCCGCGACCAAGCCCAGGCAAACCTCCAGCAAAACGTTTTTTCTGAAAACAAGGGTTACGGGGTGGACGTAGTTTTTCCCTTCCAAGGGAGGATAAGCGGGGGCGGCAACGTGTTCAGCGGCAACAAAAGGGGGGCAGTTCGCCTCGCGGAATTCAGCTTCCTTGAGCGATGAGGCTAGCTCGTACTTGGGCCGCTAACTCAGGGGCCACGCGCAACTTTCGATAGGGAAGAACGGAGTGGAGTGAGCCACCGCCGTCCCCGGGAAACCGGGGGATCACGTGCAGATGCACGTGCGGCACACCTTGGCCCGCGACGCGTCCATCGTTCACCCCCACGGTGAGGCCCGCGGCTCCCAGCACCTCCTGCAAGGCTTTGCCCACCTTGACCGCCACCACAAAGAGCCGACCCGCTTGGTCCGGGGAGAGCTCAGTGAAGCGTTCCACGTGAGCTTTGGGGACAACCAAGGTGTGTCCAGGCGCCATGGGAACAGCGTCTAAAAAGGCGAGAACCTGGTCGTCCTCGTACACGAGATGAGCAGAAAGCTCGCCCTGGGCAATACGACAAAAGGGACAGCTCATAGGACTAGCCGGGCAAATCGCCGTCTTCCCACCCTGAGGATCATGCCGGGCCGCACAGCCACCCGGTCCTGATGAGCTGGAACCTTTTCTCCGTCCAGCCAAATTCCGCCCTGAGCCAAGAGTCGTCGCGCCTCGGACTTAGAGACAACCAGTCCTGAGGCCACCAGGAGCTCGACGAGCGAGGCCTGCCCCTCCCCGTCCAGGAGGTGGCCAACCCTCACGTCCGGCAAAACCTCAGGCGGTTTCTCCATCTCAAAAACCCGCTCGAAGTGGGCTTGCGCCCGATCCGCTTCTTCCACTCCGTGGAGTTGGGCCACAATGCACCAGGCCAACTTCTTCTTCGCTTCCTTGGGATGAAGGTTGGCCACATCTTCCCACGCGAGGTCGGTGAGAAGTTGGAAGTACTGGGGCATGAGCTCATCAGGAATAGCCATGAGTTTTCCGAACTGTTCCTCCGGGGGCTCAGCAATCCCGATGTAATTCCCCCAAGACTTGGACATCTTCCGGACCCCGTCGGTTCCCAAAAGGAGGGGCATGGTGAGGATGACCTGGGGCTCCTGCCCGTAAGCCATCTGGATATCTCGTCCAACCAGGAGGTTGAAGTGCTGATCGGAGCCGCCCAGCTCTACGTCCGCCTCCACCGCCACGGAGTCATAGGCCTGGGCCAGGGGGTAGAGGAACTCCATGAGGGAAATGGGGGAACCCTCGCGAAAGCGGTTGGCGAAATCCTCGCGTTCCAGCATCCGGGCCACGGTGTAGTGGGCAGTGAGGGTGAGGACGTCGGCGAACGTGAGTTGGCTCAGCCATTCGGAGTTGTAACGCACTTCGGTCCGCGCAGGATCCAAGATGCGGAAAGCCTGTTCCCGGTAGGTCTTCATATTTTCGGCAATGGCTTGAGGAGAAAGGGGCTCCCGGGCCTTGGTTCGGCCGGAAGGATCGCCAATGCGCGCGGTGAAATCGCCGACCACCAGCACAGCGAGGTGCCCGAGATCCTGGAACTGCCGGAGCTTCCGCAGGACCACGGCATGCCCCAGGGTGAGCTCCGGGGCCGAGGGATCAATCCCCAATTTCACCCGCAACGGTTTTCCTGTGTTGACAGAGCGGGCGAGCTTTCGCGCTAGCTCCTCCCGCGGAAGCAGGGTCTCCACACTTTTTTCGATGACCTTAAGTTGCTGCTCAACTTCCCGCTCCAGACTCATGCGCCCTCACACAGCCACTGCGGACACCACCCGGTCGCCCTCGTCCACCTGAATGAGTCGAACGCCCCGCGCGTAGCGGGAAAACGTGCTCACTTGGGTTACCTCGAACCGGATCACCTTCCCCGCTGCGGTGGAGAGAGCAACCTCTTCCCCATCGCCCACGAGCACAGCCGCCACGAGCTCCTCGCCGTCCAGCTTGATTCCCACCACCCCTTTCCCACCTCGCCCCCGCAGGGGAATATCCTCAAGCAGGACTCTCTTCCCGTAACCCCGGCTCGTCACAAGGAGGAGCCTTTTTCCCTGTTCTCCCGGTGGGAGCCAGACCATGGCCACCACCTGATCCCTGGGATCGAGGCGCATGCCGATCACTCCTTTGGACGGCCGCCGGGTAACACGGATTTCCTCCTCTGCGAAGCGAATGAGCTGCCCTCCGGCGCTGGCCAGGACAACGTGCCCCTCGCCCTGGGTGAGGGTCACGTCCACCAGACGATCCCCTTCCTCCGCCTCGTGGGCAATGATACCGGAGGAACGGGCGTTGGCGTAGTCAGAAAGGGCATTGCGATTGACGATCCCGTTTTTTGTGGCCAACAGGGCGTAGCCCCGGGAGTAGTCAGCCACAGGGCACACAGCCCGCACTTCCTCGTCCGGATCCATGTCCAAAAACTGGCGCAGGTTACGGCCTGGAGCATCACGGCCTCCGATGTCCAAGCGCGAAAGAGGCAGCTTGAAGACCCGGCCCCGGTCGCTGAACACCAACAGGTCATCTTTGGTGTTCGCAGGCAGGATCTGTCGCAAGAAATCCCCTTCTTTGGGGCGGATGCCGATGACTCCCTTTCCGCCCCGGCCCTGCGCTCGGAAGGCCTCCCGCTCCGTCACGTTCGCGTAACCCTTCTTCGTCACACATAAAATCACATCCACCGCGGGCCTTTCCAGGGAAACAGGCTGGAAATCGTCGCGTTCGAGGATCGTGGTGCGCCGACTGTCCCCGTAGCGCTCCGCCACGTTCCTTAGCTCCTCGCGAATCACGTCGTCCAGCCGGCGGGGATCGCCAAGGATGGCTTGGTATTCTTGGATATGGCGGCGCAGTTCCACTAGCTCCTCCTCGATCTTTTGACGTTCGAGCCTGGTGAGCTGGGAAAGGCGCATGCGCAACACAGCTTCGGCTTGCTTTTGAGTGAGGCCGATTTCCGCAGCCAGCAAAGCCTCTGCTTCCTCCGGCCGTGCCGCGCCTCGGACGATCTGGATCACCTCGTCCAGCCGGGCCAGGGCCTTCTGAAACCCCTCCAGAATGTGGGCGCGCTCCTGGGCCTGGCGCAGGCGGAACTGGGTGCGGCGCCGCACCACTTCCCGCCGGAACGCCAAAAAAGCGTTCAGAATCTGGGACAATGACAACACGCGCGGATTGCCTTCCTCGATGACCAAGAAGTGGCAGGAGAACGTGCGCTCCAGAGGAGTAAGGCTGTAGAGCTGGGCCAGAACCCGCGCGGGATCCGCGCCCTTCTTCAATTCAATTACCACCCGCAGGCCCTCTCGGTCGGACTCATCACGAAGGTCGCTGATCCCTTCGATCGTTCCCTCTTTAGCCTTATCAGCGATGGCCTGGATGATGGCGCTTTTCCGCACCTGGTAAGGGATCTCCGTGATGACAATGCGGTCGCCCTCCACGAAGGCCCGACCCCGCACGATGAACCGGCCTTCGCCTGTGGCGTAGGCCTTGCGGATCCCCTCGCGCTCCACAATCACTCCACCCGTGGGAAAATCCGGGCCAGGAAGGAATGGGAGAAGCTCGTCGGCTGTGGCCTGAGGGTGGTCCATAAGGTACAGGGTGGCCTGGATGAGCTCCCGCAGGTTGTGGGGCGGAACTTGCGTGGTCATGCCCACAGAGATTCCCCAGGCACCGTTAGCGAGAATATGGGGAAACCTCACGGGCAGGACCTCCGGCTCCTGGAGGGAGCCGTCGAAGTTGGGCAGGAAATCCACGGTTTCCTCGTCCAACTCCTCCAGGAACTCCAGGGAAATCGGAGCGAGGCGTGCTTCGGTGTAGCGCATGGCCGCGGGCTCGTCCCCGTCCACAGACCCGAAGTTCCCCTGCCCGTCGATGAGGGGGTAGCGGGTGGTGAAGGGTTGGGCCAGGCCCACCATGGCCTCGTACACGGCCATGTCCCCGTGCGGGTGGTACTTGCCCAGCACTTCGCCCACGATGCGTGCGGATTTACGGTGCGGGCGATTGGGGGCGAGGCCCAATTCCCGCATCCCGTAGAGGATGCGGCGCTGGACAGGCTTGAGCCCGTCCCGCACGTCAGGGATAGCTCGGCCCCGGATCACCGAGATGGCGTAGTCGATGTAGGACTGTTCCATCTCCTCTTCGACGAAGGCCAGCTCGATTCGCTCAGACATATGCAAAAAATCTTACGACAGGCACACAAAAAGCGCAATGTTGTAAAAGCGCGCTCGCGTTGCTAACCTTGTGCGGGATGCGGCGCTGGTGGGGAATCGCGTTGTTGTTTGCGGGCCTGGGGGCGTTCGCCCTTCTTGTGGCCTTAAGCGGACCCCGGGAGATCTGGGCGGCCGCGCGACTGCTCCCCTTTTGGGCCCTCTTTTTCCTGGGGGGTCTGGAGCTTTTAGGGCTCACTTTTTGGGCAGCGAGCTGGATGGCTTTGCTTTGGGGCGCAGGGATTAAGGTCCCTGGCCGCACGGTTTGGGCGGCGGCCCTCGCCGGCTACGCTGTTTCCTACATCACTCCCGTAGCCTACCTGGGTGGCGAGCCCGTGCGGGGCTGGATCGTGGCGCGCCGCACCGGCGCCAATCCCGCCGCCGTGGCCGGAACCCTCGTCTGGGACCGGGTCGTAGCTGGCCTCGTCCTTTTGGGGTTCGCCCTGTTTGGGGCTGGTCTCGTGCTCCCTTTGCTCTCCCCCCAGCAGAGGGTTTGGACCTGGGCTGGGCTTCTGGGTTTGGGAGCCGCCATCGTCCTGGGCACGTTGAGCTTCGCCTTGGGCTGGCATTGGCTCAGCCGGCTGGTGGCGTTCCTCGGCGGTCGCCGGTCCCGCTGGCGCGCCTTCGCCCAAAAGATCCGGGAAATGGAGAGCACCATGCACGGGCTTTTCCGAAATCGCCTGGGCGCTCTGGGCACGGCTTTGCTCCTCCAGTGTTTGAGCTTCATGTGCCACTATTTCCGTCCGTTTTTCTATTTCGGCCTGGCCCAAGGCCGCTGGCTCAGCTGGCGAGAAATGGGGGTGTACTTCAACCTCAACGCTTTTCTGTCCCTGTTCCTTTGGCTGACGCCGGCAGGCGTGGGCACCGCGGAAGGGGGAAGGGTGGGGATCCTTGGACTTTTGGGAATTGCTCCGGCCGCGGCGTTGGCCTTTTCCCTCACCTATCGCTTTTTGGAGCTCATCCTGGTGGGCCTGGGGTTCGCTATCGCTAGCTGGTACGGGATGGGAGCCCACGTGCGCCGCGGCTTTGGGATCCTGCGGGGCCTGGCCGAAGCAGGAAACGTCCTGGTCTACGGCGTCCTTCTACACCCTCGCTTGCTTCCCCGCTTTTTCAACTGGCGCTTCCGCCAAGAAGACCCCTGGAAGTACGAAACTAGCCCGTACGAACAGAAAAAATACGCGCAGAAGTTGGCCATTCTGCCCAAAAAGAAGGACGGTAGGACACCGCCCTACCAGCGAGCGTTGGACCTGGGCTGCGCGGAGGGTCTCTTCACCCGACAGCTCGTGGAGGAGGGTGTGGCTGCCCGCGCTGTGGGCGTGGACTTTTCTCCCCGGGCCTTGGCCCGAGCCCGGGAAAAAAGCATCGGCCTTCCCGTGGAGTACCACGCGATGGACATTGGCGAAGACTTGCCCGAGGGCACGTTCGATCTCGTGTTTTGCTCGGAAGTGCTTTACTACCTGGGCTACAACCGCCTAACGAGGCTGGCTGAGCGTTTGGCCCAGAAGGTGGAGCCGGGTGGCCACTTGGTGTTGGTGAGCGCCTGGCCTGCGGCAAAACTTTTTCATCGCCCCTTCCTGCGTCATCCGGCGTTCAAACGGGTGGCTGAACACGTAGAACCTCACCGAACTCGACCCTACGCCATCACCTGTTTAGAACGTCTCCCGTGAGGATATCGTGGGCATAGATCTCGTTTTGCCGCACAAACGCCGCCAAAAATCGTCCATTTGTCAGTCGCTGGGAGCTGTAGGCCCGCAGCGCCGCAAGCTTCTTTTCCAGCGCAGCCTCGCTCACGGGGAAGGAGTACCACTCCCACTGATCCACCAGCCGGGCCGGAACGGAAAGCTCCAGCGTGGGCACGAGGCGCCGGGGGGTAGGCCAGTGTTCGCTGTGCACCAGGTAATATCGCACCTTGGGGAAAAGCTCGCCGCCGAGGGCGGAAAGAGCGGCCCGCAAAAACAGGGCTGCAGCTCGGTGATCAGAGTGAGTGTCCTCCGGATGCGGAGAGTAAATGATGGTAGGTTTGTAAATTTCGAGAATGGTGGTCAAATCCTGGAGCAAGTCTTGCCCGGTATAACTCGCCTGGGGATTAAAGCTGTTGCGGTAGAAGGGGTGGTTCATCCTCGTGTAGGGACTAGAGTACGGTATTTCCCAGTGCGTGGTGTAAAGGGCATAAAGACCACGATCAGGATAGCCCAGGAAAAGGAGGTGATCCTCGGGGACGCCGAGGATGCGCATGGCCTGGCCAACCTCCTTCATGCGCCGGTAGCCGAGGGCCTGGTAGTCCTCGGGCCGGTTGAGGGGATTCCAGGTGAAAAACTTCTTGGCCGCGGTGTTGGCGTCCCCAGCGGTGAGGAAAACCACCAGGACTTGGTGCCCATCGGCGAGGAACTCGGCGATGGCTCCGCCGGCGCCGAGAACTTCATCGTCCGGGTGGGGGGCTAAAACCAAGACCCGTTCCACCCCCTCTCTGGGAGCGGGAACGTCCACACGCGGGGGAATGGGCACCCACCACATGAAGAGCTGCAATCCCGGGTGAGGAACGCCGGGAATGAAGCCAACGGCCACGGGAACCGCCACGATGACCCAAATCCAGCGCCGCCGTCGCCCCCTCGTCCGCAACATAGCCCTTTTTCATTATAGGCATTTTGGGCCTTGCGGGTAGCCCCGACGCTTCCCAAAATCCGCACGGAGGGATGGGTGAGCGGCCGAAACCGCCGGTCTTGAAAACCGGTAAGCCGCAAGGCTTCGGGGGTTCAAATCCCCCTCCCTCCGCCAGCTACCGGTATTCCATTACCTCGGTGAGAGGACGGCGGGGCCGGACCTGCGGCACTTCCGCGGGTTTCCCCACGGGGATCATGGCCACGGGCCGGAGATTTTTAGGAAGCCCAAGGAGCTCGGCCGTCTTTCCCTCGTCGAACGCACCTACCCAACACGTGCCCAGGCCCTTGGCTGTGGCCGCCAAAAGCAAGTTCTGGACCGCTGCAGCCGTGTCTTGCAAACAATAGAGAGTTTCTCCTCGCTCCCGGTAAGTCCTTCTCGCCCGCTCCAGATCCGCGCAAACCACGATCACCACCGGTGCTTCCGCCAAAAAGGTCTGGCCATAGGCCGCGGCCACAAGCCCCTCCCGCAGCTTGGGATCCCGCACCGCAATGAACCGCCAGGGCTGAGCGTTTCCCGCGCTAGGGGCGAGGATGGCTGCAGAAAGAAGCTCCGCTAAAACCTCATCCGGAACGGGATCTGGTGTGTAGCGGCGCACGGAACGCCTGGTCCGGATGGCCTCAAAGACGTCCACATCCCCTCCTTTCCCTGCTATTATAAGCAGCCGATG
>CALKCH010000021.1 GCA_938083225.1 Candidatus Bipolaricaulota bacterium | reverse complement strand
GTGAGTGCGGTTTTTCCACAAAGTGGCCTACTTGGTCCCCCCCAAGGATGATCTCTGGAAAGTCGCAATCCCTTTCAGGGTGAGTGCGGTTTTTCCACGGGCGAGCCGCCGGTACCGGCTGTGGTGGGAATTTGGCGTCGCAATCCCTTTCAGGGTGAGTGCGGTTTTTCCACGACGTTGCCCCGGCGTTGTTAGGTACGGTGAAGAAGGTCGCAATCCCTTTCAGGGTGAGTGCGGTTTTTCCACAAGCGGGCGTGGCCTATCCCGTGGTCTCGGCCAGTCGGGTCGCAATCCCTTTCAGGGTGAGTGCGGTTTTTCCACGACAATTCTTACCGGAACAGGCTTGTGGCGTGGCGCGTTCGGTCGCAATCCCTTTCAGGGTGAGTGCGGTTTTTCCACTTTGGATTCGGATTTGGATTTGGATTTTGATGACATCAGTCGCAATCCCTTTCAGGGTGAGTGCGGTTTTTCCACATTCAGGTGGATATCCCGCCTATGGAGAAGAGCAATGATGCAAGTCGCAATCCCTTTCAGGGTGAGTGCGGTTTTTCCACTCCGCACGCTGGGCGGCTCTCCCCTTGCGGCCCCAGAGGCCCAACCCCGCGAACCCCCCAAGGGCCGCTCCTTTTCCCCACAAAAAGTTTGAACCGTTCGCAAGGAAAGAGGCCAGAAAGACTGTTCCCATAAGACTTCCGCGGACCCCCGGGCGCTCACCCACCGCACCCGATCCGCGCCCCCCTCTTCATTTGTCCAAGATCCTCCTTTTTCACCACGAGTGTAATCGCCGCCGGCTGAGCCCAGCAACCCCCGGTCATCCCACGACCACCGCCTTTTCCTCAAAGCGCGGGGGTCCGCGCCCAATACGCTCGATGCGCCCCACATCAGCTTGGCACAGGAAATAGAAGCAAATCATGTCCTCCTCGGCACGGATCACCTCCTCCAGGGCGTGACGGAGCCGCAGATATTGCACGCGATCTAGACGGCACTCGAACACCGAGTACTGGACCCGTTCGCCATATCCCTCTAGGATCTTGGCCACCTTGTCCCGACGGCGGTCATCGGCGATGTCGTAGGCCACCACCACGTAGGTTTTCATCGTGTCAAGAAGGGCACGTATTCCGGCGCCTCGCCCAGGAGGACCTTAGCCAAAATGCGGGCCTGAAGTTCGGGGACGCGGAAGTAGGGGGCCTCTTGCCCAAGGAGCGGGTGGCGGACCAAGGTGTGGCGCCGGTCCTCCCAAGCCTTGAGGAACACGCGCAGGGCGGAGCGGTTCATGCGGCACCCTCCGCCCAGCGAGGTCTCAAAGTCCGCGGGGTCCACCTGGCCGCGGTTGATGAGAGCCAGAACCAGGGAGTCCACGAGCACGGGGCGCAGTTCCTCCATGAGGTCCAACACCAGCGCGGGCCGGCCATAGCGGTCCATGTGCAAAAAGCCCACGTACGGGTCAAACCCCACCACATGGCAGGAGGCGAAGACCATGCTGGAAAGGAGGGTGTAACCGAAGGAGAGCATGGCGTTCACGGGGTCAGTGGGTGGGCGGCGGACCCGGCCGGGAAAACGGAACCCCACCTGGCGGATGAGCTTGGGCCATTCCCGGAAGTAGCGGGCGGAGCCGGCACCCTCTAAGCCGCGTAGCTCGTCCAGGGATTGCGCGCGATCCACTCGCTCCGCCAGGACTTTGAGGTCGGCCACGGCGCCGGCGAGGTCGGGGACGCCCTCCCGGGCGGCGCGCATCAGGAGCGTCCGCTGGTTCAGGAGCTTGCCCTTGACCATGGATTTGGCGATGTGCAGGGCTTGTTGGGGGTTGGCGGCGGCCTGGAACTGGGCCCAGCGCAGGGGCACGTTTTTGCTGGTCTCCGGAACCAGCCGCCCCAAGAACTGACCAGCGCGGGAAAAGTAGGCAAGACCGATGCCCCGAGACAAAAGCTCGGCCACAAGAGGGGCGGTGATGGTGGCGTTGCCGATCACCACGATCTCTTCCACCTGCTCGAGGGGCATTTTGAGGAGGAGGCCGGCTTTGGCGCCGATGACCACGATCTGGTCGCCATCTTTACGGAGGATGGCTCCCTCTTCCAAGACGTACAGGGCGCTCATTCCAGCCACTCCTGCCAGGAGAAGGGGAGGGTGGAGGCCAGGCAAGCGGGTTGCAGGGCGCATCCGCGGCAGTGGGGCCCTGGGCGGGCCGGTGGGGGCGTGCTCTGGGCCAGAAGGTCGCGGGTTTCGTGGACAGCGCGCACCGCGGCCCGGCGCAGCTCCGGAGTCAGGGGCACCTCCACCCGGTGGCGGGAACCAAAGTAGAACAGGAAACCAAGGGGCGGAGGCGCTCCCACCATTTCCTTTAGGCACAGGGCGATCAGGGCCACGTGGATACGATCGCTCCAGGAGACCCGGGCTTTCCCGCGCTTGTACTCCACGGGGACGAGGTGGGGGCCCTGCTCCTCCACGAGGTCGGCGTAGCCGTAAATCCCGTAGCGTTGGGACCAAACCGGGACTTTGCGGAAGCGCCTAGTCTTGCCGGGGGAGCCAGCGGGGCGGTGGACCCTCCGGTGCAGGAGAGCGCCTTCCACGGTGAATTCGTTGGGTTGGAACTGCCCAGCCAGGAAGGAAAGCCAGGCGGCACGGGGACAAAAGGCATATTCGGCCACGAGGCTGATGGGGAGGTCAGGGCGCATGGAGGAGGCGGGCGAGGCCGAAACCGTGGGTGGTGCGGCGGCCGGCGCCCGCATAGAAGGCGAAGGTCGCCAGCGTGGTCAAGCCCTGGGAAAGTTCCGAAGGGGCATCCCGGCGGACCAGGAACTCCACAGGGCCCACAAAGCCCCAGATGTGGGTGCGGCCATCCCACACCCGACGCGTGCGGATCCGGGCCTCCCGCACCGCCACGTATCGCCCAAAAAGCTCCGGATCTAGATCCAGGGGGAAAGGGGAGGCGGCGTTCCACTTGGTCAGGAGGCCGGCGAAAAGGAGCTTGGGCACAGGCAGGGGCAGATCTAGGTCCCCCTGGCGGAAGGCGGTGGGCGTGCAGAAGGCCAAAAGGAGGCGATGTGCCGGTTGGAGCTCCCGGAGGGCTTTCCAGGGGACATACCCAGCCCACGGCCCCTGGGTCTGCACCCCCTCGGGCCCGAGCCATTTTCGCCCCAGGCGCAGGGGGAGACCGCCCCGGCGGTTCCAACGCTCCCAGAACCGGAGGAAGAGCTCGGGGGCCAGCACGCTCAGGCGCAGCCGCAGCGTGGCGCCCCCGCGGGAGCCGACCAGGGCGAGGGTGTAGGGGCGGAGGCGGTGGCCGGGCGCATGGAGGGCGATGGCGAGAGCGGGGTCGGCGCGGCGAACCAGGTCCAAAAAGGCCGCATGCACGGCCTCCGGCGCTGCGGGCGCCAGATCCCTCCCGCCGCGGAAGCTCAGCACCACCGCATATGGGCCATTCATGCGCTCCAAATCCGCTCCTTAACCACCTCCCAGTCCGGAAAGCTTAAGGGAGCGAAGGTCAAGCCCACAGCCGCGAGCGCCCCCTCCAGAAGGCCGAAGGCCAACCGATAACTGCGCTCCCAGTCCTCCTTACGGATGGGCTGAAGCCCGTGGGTGAGGAAAAGGTTGTTGCGCTGGGCCAGAAGATCCTTGAGAGGGGCCTGGAGCTTGGGGAAGGCAAGGCCAATGGGATCGTTGAGGGCGGCCAGGAGCTCATAGGCCTCGACCAACCCTACCCAAGCCCGCCCTTCCTTCTCCTTGCGCTCGCGGAGCCGTTGCGCGAGCTCCGGAGGAAGCGCGGCCAAGTCCAGGGCACTCAGATCCAGATCCCCCGAATTCTGGTGGTGCTGGAGCTGGAGACGCAGCTGGGCCAAAAGCTCCACGGCGCGATAGAGGCGGAGGACAGCGTCCTCGTAGCGGGCCTGCGCGGCGCGACGCAGGGCGTTGCCCACAAGGTCGGCCACCTTGTAGTGGAATTTTTTGCCTTTGAGGAGTTGCGCAAGAAAGGCACAGCCGTTGGGCCAAATTTCGCCCACCGCACGCAAAAGCTCACAGGCTTGGTCGTAAGCGAAGCGGTCCCAGCACGCGAGGGCACGCAGGAACGTGTGTAGATGCGTTAGGCGCGTTTGTTCGCTGGAGGGAAGTTCGGTTGAGCCCACCAACTCCTTCAAGATTTCCGCAGCGCCTGCGAATTCGTGGCGCTCATAGAGAACGCGAGTTTGGATGAGGGTTTGTTCCACAAAGAACGGGGCGGAGTGGACGCGGCGAGCAAGCTCCGTCCCACTGGCCACCTTAACTGTATCGAGCCGCTCTCCGGTCACCAGGCTCAGGCTCCAGCCCTGAAGGAGGGCCGCGGTCACCAAGGCGGCGGACATGGTCTTCGTGCCGCCGGTGTAGTCGGCCAAGCGCTCCCCGGCCGCGGCGTGCTCCTTCAGGGCCTCGACCATGCGGCGGAAGCAATCCGC
>CALKCH010000020.1 GCA_938083225.1 Candidatus Bipolaricaulota bacterium | reverse complement strand
GCTCGCTCACTGGCCTTATCCCCTTCCTCCGCTTTTCCACCTCCAGTTCCACTGACATCTTTCTCCCCAAAAAGGCACTATACGGAGGAGGAGTTTGTCCGACAAGCCCTGAGGCCTCCGCTTCCCAAGACTGCCGCCACCAAAATGCAAAGGGCGCCGATCCCCTGAACCAAAGAGAACGTTTCTCCCCACCACAGGTGGGCCACCCCCGCGGCCAACACGGGCTCCAGGGTGGCAAGGAGCACAGCCCGACTGGCAGGAAGCCGCCGCAATCCCGCCAGATACGCGGAATACGCGCCGTACGTGGAAAACACCGCGAGAAATCCCAATGCTCCCCAGGCAAGGAGACTCTTGGGGTGAAACTCCACGAAGGGAAGAAGCCCTAAACACCCGATGGGAAGGGCGCAAAAGAACACATAGGATGCAGGATAGTTCGTGAGGTATCGCTTGCCGAAAAGGTAGTACAGGGCGTAAGCGAAGCCAGAGAGGAGTCCGAAGCCCAAACCCAAGGGATGAAAGCGGAGGCCGGCTGTGCTACTCACCAAACCTATCCCGACCAACGCTAATCCCACGGGGAGACCCTTGCTTAGGGTCAGCGGTTCGCCCAGGGCCCACGGCGCCAGGAGGACGACCCACCCGGGCGCGGTGTACAGGAGCACCGAGGCCAATGCCGCTCCGCCGAAATGGATGGCCAGCTGATACGCTCCATAGAACAAGGAGATTCCCACCAGGCCGAAGGGCAAGAAGAGGAAAAAGTCTCGGGAGCGAAGGCGGATCTGGCGGCGGAGAGCGCCGTGCGCGGCAAAAAGGACCCAGGCCAGAAGGCCACGGAAGAAGGCCACCTCAAGAGGGCTCAGACCTTCCTGAAAAGCCAGGCGGGATACAGGGCCGATCAGACCCCACAGCACGGCTGCGAAGATCATGGCCAGGTATCCCACGGGGGATTATAGGCACGCCTTCTCCGAGAACGACCACATCGAGCCCGTTCCAAAATTTCCGCGCTTTTTCCGGCCTTTTCCCGCTCCGCTGAAGAGGCCCAGTGTAGCTTTGATATCAGAAGAACATCGCCCCCTCCCCTCTTCGTTCTGGAAAAATTTCCTGTCCCTTCACCGGCGAGGAGAAGGTCTCTAGGCGCGGAGAGGAACCTCAAACCTCCTCGTTCCTTTCTCTTTTTTCTAATCTCCTCCCTTCTTTTTCCCAGTCCCACTTTCAGGCCCTTTTCCCCACCCCAAGGGTGAGGGGGCAGAGGCAGGAAGCCACCCTCACCCCGACTCTCTCCCTCCTCTGGGGGAGAGGGATGGTGCGAAAGTTCTCCTTCCCGGGAAGGGGCAGGGTGAGGGTGTTGACAGACTGGTCAACCTCGCCCTATCATGGTTCCACAAAGGGGTGACGCGGGGAAAGAATTTTCGTTTTACCCCAAAGGAAAAGAGAGGAGGAGGTGGCTCAATGCGTTTGGTAATTTGGCTAGTGGGAGTTTTGGCGCTATGTGGTTGGGCTCAGCCTATTCTCATTGGCTTCCAGGGGCCACTCACCGGGCCCTGGGCCGTGGAGGGGGACTGGGCACTGAAGTCCGCGCAGATCGCGGTGGAGATCGTGAACGCCCGCGGAGGAATCCTCGGTCGGCCCGTGCAGCTCGTGGTGGAGGACGATGGCGGCACGCCTAAAGGTGGAACCCTGGCCGCCCAAAAATTGATCGCCGCCGGCGTCAAATTCGTGGTGGGCACCTATGGGTCCATGGTGTGTATGCCCTCCAGCGAACTCTACGAGGAGGAGGGCGTCCTCCACATCAACTACGGCTGCACCCGGGTGGACCTCTCCGCCCGCGGGTTCCAGTTCTACTTCCGCACCTCCGGCCGCGACGATTCTCAGGCCCGCTTCTTCGTGGAGTACGTGATCCCGCTCTTTGGCGCAAAGAGAATTGCTGTCATGCACGATAACACCGCTTACGCTCTGGGCGTGGCCGAGGACGTCCTGCGGTTCCTGAAGCCCCTCATCGATGAGGGCAAAGTGGTATTGGTCTATTACGACGCCATCATGCCCGGGGAGCGCGACTATACTCCGGCCCTCACCGCTCTGCGCGACGCCAACCCCGACATTTGGTACTACACCGGCTACTATCCGGAATGGGCACTCCTTCTGCGCCAAGGGAAGGACCTTGGGCTAGACTGGAAGAAGATCAAGGCCGTGGGCTCCAACGCTTGTCCTATCTCGGAGGCCGTGAAGATCGCGGGCCTGGACGCGGTGGTCGGGGCCATGATCACCCAGGAGCCCCTCCCGGCCTTCTTGGTGGGGAAGTACCCCTTGGCCAAGGAATTCGTGGAGGCTTATGAAGCCAAATACGGCCCCATTCACGACAGCCCTTGGGCCACCTACGCAGCTGATGGAATCTTCACCCTGGCCTTCGCCATCGAGGCCAAAAAGTCCCTGGATCCCAAGGTGGTGGCCCGCTACCTGCGTAGCGGAGAGGTCGTAGGCGAGGGCATCACCGGCCCCTTGAGCTTCAGCCCCGCAGGGGACCGTTTGGGCGTCCCCTACATGCTCCTCATCTGCAACGAGAAGGGTGAAAGCGCCCTCTTCGATCCCACCCTCCACGGATACCTTGTGGGCATGTGAGAGCGAAGGGCCCCGGCTCAGCCGGGGCCCCTTTTTCCCTAAGAAAGCGGCTCAATGCTCACCTTCGTTCAACAGCTTTTGAACGGCCTGACGATAGGCTCTTTTTATGCCTTCGTGGCCCTAGGTTACTCTCTGATCTATGCCATTCTTAAGCTCATCAACTTCGCACACGGCGATCTGTTTGGGCTTGGGGCTTACGTGGGCTACACCGTGTTCGTGTACGCTTCCGGAGTGTTAGGAAGCACCCTGGGCCTGTGGGGGCTTTTGCCCGCGGGATTCGTGGCTGCCGCCTTGGGAACCGCCGCAGCAGGGCTCATCATCGAGCGGGTGGCCTACCGCCCCATCTACCCAATCGGCCGCCTTCCCGCGGTGGTCTCCGCCCTAGGCATGGCCATTTTCCTTTCCAACTTCATCATGGCCGTGTGGGGGCCGCGCTACTTGGCCTACCAAGAAAGCTTCATCCCCACCGGATTTTGGCAGATCGGAGAATTGCGCATCCGCGTGCTCCAAGTGTTGATCCTCCTGAGCTCTCTGGTGCTTTTGGGCATCCTGTATTTTGTGGTGGAGAAGACCACGTTTGGCGCGGCAGTGCGGGCCGTGGCCCTGGATCGGGAGACGGCAGCCCTGATGGGCATCGATTTTCTGAAGGTGATCCGCTTCGCTTTTGCTGTGGGGCCGGCCTTGGGGGCGGTCGCCGGCGTCTTCGTCGGCATGTATTACCGCCAGATCAACTTCACCATGGGCTGGGTCTACGGGCTCAAGGCGTTTACCGCCACCATCCTCGGTGGAATCGGAAATATTCCGGGAGCCATGGTGGGCGGAATTCTCCTGGGGCTTCTGGAGGCGATGACCGCGGGGTACATCTCCGCGGCCTGGAAGGACGTGTTCGTGTTCGCAGCCCTCATGCTCATGCTCATCTTCCGGCCCACCGGCCTCCTGGGGGAGAAAGTGGCGGAGAAGGTATGAGGCGATTTAGACGTTGGGGGTTGCTTTCCTCCAAACCCTTGGGCCTGGCTTTTCTGGCCCTTGCCCTGGGCTTTCTCGTGTCCTTCCCATTTTGGGCCTCACGCTATTGGGTGGACGTGGGCTTCTATGTAGGCCTCTATGCCCTGTTGGGCCTGGGGCTGAACGTGATCCTGGGCGAGGTGGGCCTGTTCAACCTCGGGCATGCGGCGTTCTGGGCCATCGGCGCCTATGTCACAGCCATTCTGAACACGCGTTTTGGCGTGCCTACCCTCGCTTTGCTCCCGGTATCCGCATTGGCCGCGGCGCTGTGCGCGTGGTTGGTGAGCTCGCCCATCATCCACCTGCGTGGCGACTACTTATGCATTGTGACCATTGCCCTGGGAGAGATCGTGCGGCTTGTGCTCATCAATAACCCTGGCGGGTTGACGGGCGGGCCGAACGGCGTGGTGGGCATCAGCCGTCCGGCCCTTTTGGGCCACGTCATCCGCACCCCCACCGATTTCTTCTTCCTGGTGTGGGCGGTGGTGGCTCTCTGCGCCCTTGCCCTGTGGCAGCTCCAGCGCTCGAGAGTCGGGCGAGCCTGGAACTACATCCGAGAGGACGAGATCGCCGCAGAGGCCATGGGCGTGGACGTTCGGGCCCTGAAACTTTTGGCCTTCGTCATCGGAGCGGCCATAGCGGGGCTCGCCGGAAACATCTTCGCGGCGAAGATGCGCATGGTCTCCCCCGACAGCTTCACCTTCCTCGAGTCCTGCCTCATGTTCTGTATCGTCCTTTTGGGTGGGATGGGGTCAATTCCTGGGACCATTTTTGGGGCCCTTTTGGTAGTGCTTTTCCCCGAGGTTTTCCGCCCAGTGGCCCAGTATCGTATGCTTTTCTTTGGGCTGGCCTTGGCGGCGACCATGTACTTCCGGCCAGGTGGACTTTGGCCGCGCCGGCGCGCGGCTGAGCTCCTCTTTTTGAAACGCGCTTCCCCGCCATGAGTGAAGCCTTCGTTCTCCAAACCCTGAGCAT
>CALKCH010000019.1 GCA_938083225.1 Candidatus Bipolaricaulota bacterium | reverse complement strand
TTTCGACCAGCCCAGGTTGCCCCGGAACACTTGGTTCAACCACCGCCAATACTGGACGTGGAAGGGGTCATCCAGCCCGTATTTATGGATGATGCGCTGCAACGCATCCGCGGTTTTGGGGATATCCCGGACGTAGAGGGCGGCCTTCATCGCGGGGTCCAGGAAGGAGTAAACGCCAAAGACGAAAAGAGTGACGCCAAAGAGCGTAATAGGCAACAAAAGAAGGCGCCGGATGATGTACGCCGTCATTTTGCTCGGCTCTTATACCGAAAAACCGGGGAAAAAGCAAGGGGGCCGAGGTTCACTCGGCCCCCTTCCGCGTTTTCCGAGTTTAGCCCTTCCACAGCACGTAGAAGTACTCGCCCGGATAGGCGGGGTTGTAGTACCAGCCCTGCACCCACAGCTGCTCATAGTGGCGAGCCAGGAGCTGGATATGCGCCACGTTGATGGCGTATTCATGAGCGAGTCGGTTCAGCTCGAGGTAGAGCTTTTCGGCCTTGGCGAAGTCCGTCTCCCGGCTGGCCAAGTTGATGAGCTCGTCAAACAGAGTCTGAAGGTTGTCGTACTTCTTGGCCGGAAGCCAGGTGGCATAAACCGGGCTGAAGTCCACATCCTTCAGGGTATCGAAGTTCTGGTTCATGGCAAAAGCGCCAGTGCTGTGCATATACGGCTTCACCCAGTTGTCGGGGTGGGCGTAGTCCTCGAGCCAGCCGATGAAGAACATCGCCAGCTGCTTGGCGTCCATGTACTTGAGGTAGGTGGGCCAAGGCAGGTCCTGCACCTCGATCACGAACATACCGCGCAGGCCCTCGGCCATGCGCTTGGCGTTGAAGGACTCGATGGCCCGCTCCAGCATCTCGGCCACAAACTTCCGCATCAGGTTCCCTTGGTTGTAGGCGATGGTGAGGCGGAAGCCCCTGCGCCAGAGCTCGCCACCCCAGGCCAAGCGCAGCTCTTCCTCGGCCTTCTCCATGTCAAAGTTATAGACGGGCTGGGTCGGGTCATAACCGAGACGGCCCTGAGGGATTACGCCCGGCAGCTGCCAGGCCTCACCCAGCCAGGCCTCCTTGATGTAGGTCTCGATGTCTACAGCGTAGTTAAGGGCCCGGCGGAGGTGGATGTCGGAAAGGAGATCAGGCTTGGGCTCGCCGCCCAAAAGCGGCATGAACGGGCTTCCCTCAGCGACGTAGAAGTTGAAAAAGCCGGACTGGCAGATGCTCGCCGGGAAGGGGCCCATCATGCGGGCCTTGCCCTGAGCCACAAGCTCATCCATCTGAGCCACGTACATGCGAGGAACGGCGATGATGTCGGCGTCGCCAGCCTGGAACATGGCCAAGCGGGTGCCCCACTCCGGCACGACCTTGATCACCGCCCGGGCCAGTTTAGCCGGCTCCCGCCAGTAGTTCTCATTGCGCACAAAGCTGATGTACTCACCGGGCACCCAGGCCTCGAGCTTGAACGGTCCAGTCCCGTTGGCCTTGTTGAAGAGCTCAGAGGCCTCGGCTGCCGGGTCGTGCCAGTGCCGCCAGTTGGCAGAGCCGTCCCAGCCGCCCTGCTCGATCACCCATTCCTTGTCCACGATGGCGGCCCAGGTCCCCGCCAGGATCTGGATGAACGGTCCGTAGGCGTGATCAAGGGTGATGATGACCTTGTTCCCCTCGGCCCGGATAGCCTTCTGGAGGGCCTCATACACCGCCTCATCGCTCCCCAGATTCTCCGCAAACTCCTCGATGCTGTGGACGCCGAAGATAGGGTCTAGGAGCATCCAGATCGGGCCACCCGCGCGGTCCTGGATCAGGGCGCGCTGCAAGGAGTAAACCACGTCCTCCGGGGTGAGGTCGCCGCCTTCCTGGAACTTCACGCCCTGGCGAATGGTGAACGTGTAAACCAGGCCATCCTCGGAGATCTCCCAGGACGTGGCCAGCATGGGCACGAACCGGTCCACGTGTTCCCCGTCGTAGAAAATGAGGGTCTCGTAGATGTTGAAGATGGCCGTGGCACTCGCGGTATCGTAGGCCCAAGCCGGGTCCAGGGTTTCCAAGTCACCAATGGTGGCTACAATCATCGTGTCGGGGTTCGGAATCTGGGCCCAACCCCCAATGCCTAACGCCCCAATTGCCGCTACCAGCCAAAGCTTACGCCACATACATCTCCCTCCTTTTCCTGATTGGCTCAGTATTTTGACAGGCTAGGCTCACCCACGCTTTTCCGCGTCCCACCTCCTTGCCGCCAAGTTACGGCAAAACTTATTCTAGGCCGGAAAAGGTTTCTGTCAAGTGCTGCCTTGCCGGGGTGGGGCTGCAGGGTCTATCCTTGCCTTGTGGCCATCCTCATTCACGAGCACACAAGGGTTTTAGTGCAGGGCATCACCGGGACGGAAGGGTCCTTCCACACCCGGCAGATGGTGGCCTATGGGACCAAGGTCGTGGCCGGCGTGACCCCCGGCAAAGGCGGGCAGAACTTTGATGGCATCCCCGTCTACGACACAGTGGCCGAAGCTTGCCACCACCACAAGATCGATGCCTCCGTGATCTTTGTTCCCGCGGCGTTCGCGCCTGAGGCCATCCTCGAGGCCGCCGACGCCGGCATCCCCCTCATCGTGTGCATCACCGAAGGCATACCTCTTCACGCCATGCTCCGCACCTATCACCTTTTGCGCGCCTACCCCGTGCGCTTGATTGGCCCCAACTGCCCCGGTCTCATCTCTCCCGGGAAGGCGAAAGCTGGGGTTATCCCTCATGGGCCGTTCACGCCCGGCCTGGTGGGAATGGTTTCGCGCTCGGGGACCCTCACCTACGAGATCGCTGCCCATCTTTCCGGGCGGGGGCTTGGGCAATCCTCGGTGGTGGGGATCGGCGGCGACCCCATCGTGGGCACGACCTTCGTGGAGCTTCTTCCGCTGTTTGAGGATGACCCAGAGACCGAGGTGGTGGTGATGGTGGGCGAAATCGGCGGGGCCGCGGAGGAGGAGGCCGCGGAGTACGCGAAGGCCCACATGAGAAAGCCGCTTGTTGCCTATATCGCCGGGTTTTCCGCGCCGCCGGGGAAACGCATGGGGCATGCCGGCGCCATCGTGACCGGCGGTGAGGACACGGCCCAGGCCAAGGCCCAGCGCCTGGAGAAGCTCGGTGTGCCCGTGGCCCGCACGCCCGCCCAGGTGGCGGAGCTCGTGGAGGAGGTCCTGCGGTGAGCCGCACCTTCGGCCTCGCGGGCCTTCCCAACGCCGGAAAGTCCACGATCTTCAACGCCCTCACCGCGGCTGGGGCCAAGGTCGAGCCCTATCCCTTTTCGACCTTACAGGCCCAAAAAGGGGTGGCGCCTGTGCCCGATCCTCGCTTGGACCGCCTCCATGCCCTTTTCCCCGAAAAGAAAAAGGTGCCCACCACCATCGAGGTGGTGGACATCGCTGGGCTTGTGGAGGGCGCCTCCCGCGGCGAAGGTTTGGGAAACCAGTTCCTCGCGGACATCCGCAACGTGGAGGCCATCCTCCACGTGGTGCGCTGCTTCGAGGATCCGGATATCGCCCACCCCATGGGCGAAGTGGACGTGGTACGCGATGTTGAGGTGGTAGAGACCGAGCTTCTCCTCAAGGACCTGGAGACCCTGGAGGGCCGAAGGGAGAGGGTGAGCAAGACCGCGCGGATCGGCGAGAAAGAAGCTAAAGAAGAGCTTGCTCTTTTGGAGCGGCTCATCGAGAGCCTGAAGCAGGGCATTCCCCTCCGCGCTGCCACCATTTCTCCCGAGGAAAAAGAAAAGCTCAAGGGCATCGCTCCGCTCACTCTAAAGCCCGTGTTGTTCGTGGCCAACGTGGGCGACGAGGGGGAGAACGAACATTCCCAGAAGGTGGCGGAGCTGGCGCGGGCGCGGGGCGCGGGCTGGGTAGCGATCCGCGGCCGCCTGGAGATGGAGCTTTCCGAGCTTCCCGAGGAGGAACGCCGGGCTTTCCTGAAGGAGTACGGCCTTGAGGGCCTCGCCGTGGAGCGGTTGGTGCGCGAGGCCTACCGGCTTCTTTCCGTGGTCACGTTCTATACGTTTGTGGGCCCGGAGGTGCGGGCCTGGACCGTTCCCGCGGGCACGAAGGCCCCCGAAGCCGGCGCCGTGATCCACACGGACTTCCGTGACCGTTTCGTCCTGGCGGAGATCATGAAGCTGGAGGACCTGGAGCACTACCGTTCTGAAAAGGCCCTGCGGGAAGCGGGGAAAGTGGTGCGGGCTGGCCGGGACTATGTGGTGCAAGACGGCGATGTAATCCACTTCATCGTTGCCTGATGGCCACCTTTGCGCTTGTCCTCGTCACCGCGGTCTGGGGCTGGACGTTTGTGCCCGTCAAGGAGGCGCTGAGCGAGATCGGCCCGTTTTGGTTTTTGGCCCTGCGGTTTTTCCTCGCTTTCCTCTGCACTTTTCCCCTTCTGCGCGGCCGAGGTTTCCCTTGGCGAGAGGCCCTCCTGTTGGGGCTTTTCTTGTTCGGGGGCTACTTTTTCCAGACCTGGGGCCTGCGCTACACCACGGCCCAAAAGTCGGGCTTGATCACCGGGCTTTCGGTGGTCCTCGTTCCGGTGGTGGCCCACTTTTTGGGGGAAAAGATCTCCTGGCGCATGGCGCTAGGGGTGGGGTTCGCGGGGCTGGGCGTGGCGTTCTTGGCTTTGGGCGGTGAAGGGGACCTTGCGGGCAGCCTCTTTGGCGACCTTCTCACCGTGGTGTGTGCCGTTTCCTTTGCCATCTACATCGCCCTTCTGGCCCGCTACGCTAAAGCTGGTCCCATCGGCCCGCTTCTCCCCCTCCAGCTCCTCGTGGTGGCCGGGCTCTCCCTTGTGGGAGCGGCTGCCGCAAGGGAAGTGGTTTGGACCTTTTCCCCTCAGGTGTGGCTGGCGCTGGGGATCACCGGGGTCCTCGCCTCCGCCGTGGCCTATTACGTGTTGGCCTGGGCGGAGAGCCGCACCAGCGCCACCCAGACCGCGGTGATCCTGGCCATGGAGCCCGTGTTCGCCGCCTTCTTCGGCTGGGCGTTGCTGAAAGAGACGCTGAGCCCCCTGCAGATCGCAGGTGCCCTTCTTGTGCTTGCGGGAATCCTTGTGGTGAGATTGTGACGCCTCAGAAGTATATGGTTACGAACGTCCTGTAGTTGCCTAAAAATGACTGTTACCCAGGGAGCCTCCTTAAACGTTCCAAGTTCTTTTGGACCCTGCGCTCTGGTTCCCCAGGCTCAAAGTCTCGCAAACCTCCCTCAACCTGGCTTTGGTTTCCTCGCTCGCCTAAGAGGAGGCCAGGATCCTCTGGTACGGGGTCTGTGCCCGATCGTACTCCTTGCGCACCCTACTTCCCACTCGCTCCCTCAAAACGAGCTTCCGCGCGGCTGGAAGAAATTCGAGAACGGCCCCTAGATCACGTAACTAGCCCTGAAGAAGCCGAAGGCTTCGGAGGATTCGTACCTCCCGTACCCACAAGCTTTTGCCGCTTGTTAGTTTCTCTCTTCCACCTGAGCCTGATCGTTCTTTTCCGACCGAAAGCTAATGAACATGATCTTTTGGGCCTGATAGTACTGAAAAAATTGGTAGCGAAGAACGCTTCGTTTTGAGATTGAGCTCAAAAACCGGGAAAGAAAGGTCTCTCTGGATCTGATCGATGGCTTTCTGCACCGCTTTGTTGGCTAGGGTCAGGGAGGACTGCGAACTCACCCCAGTGGGTGTCGATGTCCAAAGCCTTGAGCGTGTGCAGGTACTCGCCCCTGGCCCTCTTCCAAGAGTGACCCAATATCCGCCTCCAGAAAGCTGGGTTCGCTTTCGTTCCGGTCTGCGAAGGTCCGTATGGGGATTTGCACTCAAGGACCGTCACGATCTTGGGAAGGAAGCTAGGTGCTTAAGAGATCCGCCCCCAGGCGTCTCAGATCGCAAAAAGAGCGGTCTTCACGTCCGGGGTAACTGGGGGGCCCTCCACGGCGGTTCAGGTGGGGCGGACGGTAGCCATGACGTAGAAGCCGAATAATCGATTTGCAGTGGGGCCCGGTGAGAACCATGAATTCCTCGAGGATCTAGCCTTTCTCCTTGCGGCTGGCTCGAAGGTACCTGGGTCGCCAACTCTCCACAAGCTCCCGTATACACGTGCGGGTCATTGGTTCTTCCCGTGAACTTTGCTAACCGGAATTTTGAGGAACGGGTGACCCCCTCGGGAACACTTCTACTGAGGCAACTCGTTCCCTTGACACTCAGATTGTGCTATTGTATATCCATAGTATGCTTGTAGCTTTACAAGGCGGAGGTGAAGGAAATGGGTAAAGCTAGCGTGTTAATTTTGGTTTTCCTTGCCTTGTGGAATCCTCTCGGGTTTGCCCAAACACGGGAATGCCCTTGTTATCCGACGGCTGCTCTCAAGTTTGAGATTATACTTACCCCAGAAGCCGCGGAAAAGATTGCTGAACTTGGCCTTCAGGTCCCCGTGGTTGGACGCGTTTACGTGATTATTAGTCAGGATGGATCAAGCGAGCCCAGGGAACAAATCGACGTGACCGGCGTTCCATTTTGGGGAAAGGATGTGAAAGGGCTTGCTCCCGGTGGATCTGTGATAATCGCTGACGGCGACCCAGACGTGCGAGGCTATCCCCTTGCAAGCTTGGCGGAAATCCCACTTGGCGAGTATTACGTTCAGGCATTTCTTAACGTGTACACCATCTTCCACCGCGCTGACGGTCACGCGATTGCGCTCCACCAGGATGCCGGCGAAGGCCAAAATCCCTGGATCTCCCCAGGCAATGCCCATAGCCAAGTGTACAAGCTCTTTCTTGACCCTACGAGACCTGAGACCGTTCGCCTTTCCCTCACCGAAGTCATTCCGCCCATCGAGCCTCTTGAGCCGGGGGAGGTCCTCCAGCAAGGCAATCCACGGGATACCGCGTGGGTCAAGTTCGTAAAAATCCAAAGCAAGCTTCTCACGGAATTCTGGGGACAACCCATGTATATCGGTGCCAATATTCTCCTTCCCGCAGGATATGATGAGCACCCTGATGTGTACTACCCCGTAATTTATTTGCAGGGGCATTTTCCTGGACGGAGAGCGCCGTTTGGCTTTGTCGAAGGCCGCGGTGATTTCTATAACTTTTGGGTTTCCGAGGACGCGCCCCGGATGATCGTTGTCACCATCCGGGACGCCAACCCTTATTACGATACGTCCTACTCCGTGAACTCTGCCAACCTTGGACCCTATGGGGATGCCATTGTGTACGAGCTCATCCCCTATGTTGAGGAGAAATTCCGCATCATCAGGGAACCGTGGGCGCGCATCCTCGCCGGCGGTTCCACGGGCGGCTGGGAGGCGTTAGCCCTGCAGATTTGGTATCCCGATTTCTTTGGCGGGTGCTGGGCTTGGTGTCCCGACCCTGTGGATTTTCATTACTATCAGCTTGTAAACATTTATGAGGATGAAAACGCCTACTATATAGATCATGGTTGGGTCAAAGCAGAGCGTCCCAGCGCCAGAAAATCCGACGGTAACGTGCTTTTCACCATAAAACAAGAGGTCTACTGGGAGCAGGCCATCGGCTCGCGCGACCGTTCTGGAGGCCAATGGGCTATTTGGGAAGCAGTGTTCAGCCCCGTAGCTGAGGATGGATATCCGAAGCCCATTTGGGATCCGGATACGGGCGTTATTGACCGCGCTGTGGCTGAATACTGGCTGAGGAACTACGACATCACTTACAAACTGAGGACGAACTGGGAAACTTTGGGGCCGAAGCTCGTGGGCAAGCTCCATGTCACCGTGGGCGATATGGATACGTACTTTCTTAACGAGGCGGTGTACCTCCTCAAGGAGTTCCTCGACTCCACCACAAACCCCCCGGCCAATGCCACCTTTGAGTTCGGTTGGCGCAAACCCCATTGTTGGCGTGGGGAAAGCCCGTGGCGTCCAGGTCAGCAGATCTCCTATGCTGAGTTCGTCAGAGTTGTAGCCGACTACATTACGAGGACGGCTCCTGAAGGCGCGCCCATGGAATGGAAGCAATATTAAAGCGCGGTAAAGCTGGCTCTAGGAAGGGGGCCATCTTGGCCCCCTTCCTTTCCTTTGGAGGATGCCCTATTGCTGAGAAATCCCCTTCGCTTTGAAGTCTAAGACGCCGAGGCCATCGTAGGTTTACTCCATGATATCAGGGTTCCTCAGGCATATCGCTGTTCCTCAACAGAGGAATTTGAGGCGCTGTGGCGGTTCTTGGTGGACTGTATGTTTGGGTTATCATAGTAAAAAGCGCTTGATTTCATGTTGAGTCCTGTACTGGAGCAGGGCTGTACAGTTCCACCCCAAGAGTAAGCGAACGTTATTTGCTCCACCACGAAGACCTCCTCCCCGTCAGCTGCGTTCACCTCGGTCTACGGCTTCGTGGCTTCCCCCTCGCTATCGAACGCTTTGTGCGCTGATGTATTGGGATAGATCAGGTTGTTAACCTCGGAACTTGATGCAACGGACAGTACTGCAGCAGGACACAGCTCCGATGCCTGCTATTGAATGCTGTCCTAGCACGGTTTGGGTCCCTAGGGCCAGTTTCGATGAACACAAGGTGGATCGTGAGAACTTGGGCGGCCTACCTAAATTTTAGGCCAGTCGACCTTGACACAAGTGACTAAGGGAAATTCGAGAGTGTCTGCGAGGCAGCATGGCTGCCTTTCCGGAAAAACTAAGAAAAGAAAAAAAGGAAGGCCCCTATAATGAACAAAACCTCTGACGAGTAGGAGACTTCCCTGCTGCTCAGACATGCTAAACCGGGCGCTAGAGAAGTGAAGAAGACTGGGCCTAGATGATCTCCACCACTGGCGCAGGGCCTGCTGACCGTGATTTAACGCGTAGGTCTATACAGGATATGTTCACAAAGTGTCCACTTCCTACACCCTGAGCGGTGGATGTTTCTCGTCAGGGCTCTCCACCCCGTTTACACTCGAGGACGGCGCGGGACGGCGTCCCATCGCGGTTCAAGTCGATTTTTTCCCTCTCTTCTGCGTCGTCCCTGAGGAAGGCCTCCAGCTCCTCTTCCCGCATGCCAAAGCTTCTCCACTCGCACGCCACTGAGTTTTCCTTCCTTCAGCTAGCGAACCACAGTGCGGCGTGAACCCCTAAGAATCTCCGCCACATCGTCGGGTCGAAGGAGCCCTTCAGGCACGGGAAAGCACCTCCTCCGCCCGATCCAAGATCTTCTTGACTGTCATCGCCTCCCACCGCCCACCGGTTTTCGTTGGCATCCCGCGCGTTCTAAGCTCCTTGGCTATCTCCCGGTAGCTTAAGCCTGCTTCCCTTAGCTCGCGCATAAGATGAATTGCTCGGAGCTCTTTAGGTTCTATGAAAAGGTTTTCTCCGTCTCGTCTGTAGCCGAACGGTTCGGATCCGTAAACCCTCCCTTGATTTCGCTTGTAGTGTAGGGCGAGCCTTGTGCGCTCGCCGATAGGGTTCCTTTCCATCTCGGCCACCCCAGCCATGACTGTAAGGAAGAACCTACCCATGGCGGACCGCGTGTTCACGGCCTGGCCGCCCTGGTCAATCAAATGAAGGGCGATCCCGGCCCGGTCCCAATCTCGCATCACAGAGAGGCAATCGATGGCGTCACGGAAAAGGCGATCGAGCTTGAGGGCCACCACGTGTTTAATCCCATCCGTTCGAAGAGACCGGAGGAGCCCCCGGCCACCGTCCCGCTCTGAAAGTGGTTTTCCCGCGCTCACGCCCTCCTCGGTCACGATCCTGATAAGTTGAAGATGGTTGAGCTGGGAATACGCCCTGATCCGCTCTGCCTGGGCCGCCAATGACACCCCTTCTGTCGCTTGCTCCTCCGTGGACACTCTGGCATATCCAATGCCCTTTTCCATACTTTTCGAAACATTCTAGTACAAATGAGCCGGGAGGGCGAGGTGTAAACAACGGTGCCCTTGTCCAAGATGTCTTTGGTGTCCACCTGGGCCAAGCGGAACGGCTCCTCTTCCTCCCGGGCCCAGCGGGCGGGATAGAAATACTTGCGTTTTGCGCGGGTTGGCCGGCCCTGGCCGGGTACCGGCGCAGGATGTGGCGGACGGTCCCTTCGGGGAGTCCCAGGGCATGGGCGATGCGTCTTCGACCCCAGCCGTGCTTTGCGTGGAGGGCCAACACCTGCTCCTCTACCTCCGAAGGGGTCCACCTGGGTGAGCAGCGGGGACGGCGTGAGCGGTCCCGCAGAGATTTTTCCCCGTGGGCCTGATAACGCCGTACCCATTTGCGTACGGTGTTCCGAGACGTGCCGAGTCTTTTTGCTGTCTCCCGCAGGCTTCCACAGGCTTGGTAAGCGCTGACCAGTTCTAAGCGCACGGAAACTCCCCCTCCTCGTGGGTAAGGGTGCAAAGTTGGTCGAGGGTAAATGCCCCTATAAGGGCTCTCTCTTTATTTTCAGGGTTTTCAAAGGGGAAGAAATGGGGGGATACCACATCTTTTCAACAGCTCTTCAAACGGCGCCAGGTCAGGGCTGAAGGGTAGGTCACCACGTCCTGGCCCATCTACACGAGCGCTGTTGACCTGAAGAGGAGTGGCTCACATAATTGTTGAGCCGGGAGGGATGTCCGAACGGCAAGGAGCCGGTCTCGAAAACCGGTAGGGCCTTTTGGCCTTCGGGGTTCGAGTCCCCGTCCCTCCGCCAGCGCCCGTAGCTCAGCGGATAGAGTGCCGGCCTGCGGAGCCGGAG